>NZ_JACVTW010000004.1:0-305635 GCF_016624785.1 Kosakonia sp. S42
CGATTTCCTCGCGGGGCCGCGGGGATTGACAAGGGGAGCGCGGCCGCTCCCCTTGTCCCGTTCACCGCACCGATGAGTAAAACATTCCGCCGCACGCCTGGTGAACGGAACCATTCCACTAATCCAACCCCATTGCCGGATGGCGCGTAAAACGCTTATCCGGCCTACTCCGTTTCAGCGAATTCGTGCCCGTAGGCCGGATAAGGCGAAGCCGCCATCCGGCATCTTCAATCACACTGCGCGAAACGCGATCTCACCGGGGATGATTTCACCCTGCCAGTAAAGCTGGGCAGCTACGCGACCGGCAAGATTGCGGTAGATAGCGGTGAACTCGCTATCCGGGCGGCTGATCACCGTCGGCGTACCCTTATCGAGATCTTCACGCAGCGAGATATGCAGCGGCATCTGGCCCAGCAGTTGCGTGTGATACTGCTCCGCCAGCTTCTCTGCGCCGCCGGTGCCGAAAATCGGCTCATGGTGACCACAGTTGCTGCACACATGCATGCTCATGTTCTCCACGATTCCGAGCACCGGCACCTCTACTTTCTCGAACATGACAATGCCTTTTTTAGCATCAATCAGCGCGATATCCTGCGGCGTGGTCACGACCAGCGCGCCGGTCACCGGAATGTTTTGCGCCAGCGTCAGCTGGATATCGCCGGTGCCTGGCGGCATATCGAGTACCAGGTAATCGAGATCCGGCCACATGGACTCCTGCAACATCTGCAGCAGCGCTTTGCTGGCCATCGGCCCGCGCCACACCATCGCGTTATCGTCCGTCACCAGGTAACCAATTGAGTTGGTTGCCAGGCCATGAGCGATAATCGGTGCCATGTGCGTGCCGTCTGGCGAGGTCGGACGCTCATTTTCCGCGCCCAGCATCATCGGGATCGACGGGCCATAGATATCGGCATCGAGAATACCGACTTTCGCCCCTTCCGCAGCCAGCGCCAGCGCAAGGTTAACGGCGGTAGAGGATTTCCCTACCCCGCCCTTGCCGGAGCTGACGGCGATAATATTCTTCACGCCATTAACGCCCGGCTGGTTTTTCACCCGCTTCAGGGTGGCGATATTGTGCGATAGCTTCCAGTCGATGGCGCTCGCACCGGTCAGACGCAGCAGTTCGGCGCTGCACTGCGCTTTCAGCTCTTCGAAAGCGCTGCTCCAGACGAACGGCATCAGCAATTCGACATGCAGCGTCTCATCCAGCCATGCAACATGGTGGACGGCTTTCAGCGCTGTCAGGTTATGTTTGAGGGTGGGGTGCTGAAAATCGGCCAGCGTCCCGGTGACAATTGCCCGTAAGGCTTCCGGGGATTTGGCCTGGGATTGCGAACTCATCCCGACTCCTTTGTAGTTGTTCTGAAAACGACATTTGTAGCGCTCAAGTTTACCCCAAAGGGAATAATTATCCATTTATGGATTAATGCCCTTATCGCTTGGCGCGATTGTTACCCTTTTGGTAATATCGAAAACCCTTTTTCTCAAGAAGATGTAATGCCAACTATGACTCAAGTCGCGAAGAAAATTCTGGTAACGTGCGCGCTGCCGTACGCCAACGGCTCCATCCACCTCGGCCATATGCTGGAGCACATCCAGGCTGATGTCTGGGTCCGTTACCAGCGAATGCGCGGCCACCAGGTCAACTTCATCTGTGCGGACGATGCCCACGGCACGCCGATTATGCTGAAAGCACAGCAGCTGGGGATCACCCCGGAGCAGATGATTGGCGAAATGAGTCAGGAGCATCAGACCGATTTTGCTGGCTTCGACATCAGCTACGACAACTACCACTCAACGCACAGCGATGAGAACCGCGAGTTGGCCGAGCTTATCTACACCCGTCTGAAAGAGAACGGTTTTATCAAAAACCGCACCATCTCCCAGCTCTACGATCCGGAAAAAGGCATGTTCCTGCCGGACCGCTTTGTAAAAGGCACCTGCCCGAAATGTAAAGCGGCGGATCAGTATGGCGATAACTGCGAAGTGTGCGGCGCGACCTACAGCCCGACCGAGCTGATTGAGCCGAAGTCGGTGGTCTCCGGCGCGACGCCGGTGATGCGTGATTCCGAGCACTTCTTCTTCGACCTGCCGTCGTTCAGCGAAATGCTCCAAGCGTGGACCCGCAGCGGCGCGCTGCAGGAGCAGGTGGCGAATAAAATGCAGGAGTGGTTCGAATCCGGTCTGCAACAGTGGGATATCTCCCGCGATGCGCCCTACTTCGGCTTTGAAATTCCGGGCGCGCCGGGCAAATATTTCTACGTCTGGCTGGATGCGCCGATTGGCTACATGGGTTCGTTCAAAAACCTCTGCGACAAGCGCGACGATCTCAACTTTGACGACTGGTGGAAAAAAGATTCCGACGCCGAGCTCTATCACTTTATCGGTAAAGATATCGTCTATTTCCACAGCCTCTTCTGGCCAGCGATGCTGGAAGGCAGCGGTTTCCGCAAGCCGACCAACCTGTTCGTGCACGGCTATGTAACGGTTAACGGCGCGAAGATGTCCAAATCGCGCGGTACCTTTATTAAAGCCAGCACCTGGCTGAACCATTTTGATGCCGACAGCCTGCGCTACTACTACACCGCCAAGCTCTCGTCGCGCATTGATGATATCGACCTCAACCTGGAGGATTTCGTCCAGCGCGTGAACGCCGATATCGTTAACAAAGTGGTGAACCTGGCCTCGCGTAACGCGGGCTTTATCGCTAAACGCTTCGACGGCGTGCTGGCATCAGAGCTGGCCGATCCGGCGCTGTATAAAACCTTTACCGATGCCGCCGCCGCAATTGGCAGCGCGTGGGAGAGCCGCGAGTTTGGTAAAGCGGTGCGTGAAATCATGGCGCTGGCCGACGTAGCGAACCGCTATGTTGATGAGCAAGCACCGTGGGTTGTCGCGAAGCAGGAAGGGCGCGATGCCGATCTGCAGGCCATCTGCTCAATGGGTATCAACCTGTTCCGCGTGCTGATGACCTGGCTGAAACCGGTTCTGCCATCGCTGGCCGCGCGCACCGAAGCGTTCCTCAACACCACGCTGACGTGGGATGCGATTAACGAACCGCTGCTCGGCCATAAAGTGAACCCGTTTAAAGCGCTCTATAACCGCATCGAGATGAAACAGGTGGAAGCGCTGGTTGAGGCATCGAAAGAGGAAGTCAAAGCCGCTGCTGCACCGGTAACGGGCGAGCTGGCTGACAACCCGATTCAGGAGACCATCACTTTTGACGATTTCGCCAAAGTCGATATGCGCGTGGCGCTGATTGAGAACGCCGAGTTTGTCGAAGGCTCAGATAAGCTGCTGCGCCTGACGCTCGATCTTGACGGTGAGAAGCGCAATGTCTTCTCCGGCATTCGTTCCGCCTACCCGGATCCGAGCGCGCTGATTGGCCGCCTGACGGTGATGGTGGCTAACCTCGCGCCGCGCAAAATGCGCTTTGGCATCTCCGAAGGGATGGTGATGGCGGCGGGTCCTGGCGGCAGCGATATCTTCCTGCTCAGCCCGGATAGCGGTGCAAAAGCGGGCCAACAAGTTAAATAAAAAAATAAGGCGCTGAATTCAGCGCCTTTTTCTATACTGTTATACGCAGTCTTACAAAACATTACCTCACATGGAAAATAGGGGATTATCGTGAAATTCAGCAAAATCATTGCAGCACTCTTTTCTGTCGCTTTAGTTGTTGGCCTGACCGGCTGTGGTGATAAAGAAGAGAGCAAGACCTTTACCTGGGCGACGGGCGGCACGGAAGTGACGCTGACTTACTACTACAAGGGTGATGAAGTAGAGCGTCAGACCGCGAAGAACAAAATCGAATACTCCTCTATTGGCGCGAAAACCAAAGAAGAAGCGATGAAAGTTCTGGATCCGATTAGCAAAAAATACCAGAGCGTGAAAGGCGTGAAAGAGAGCGTAGCGTATGAAGAGACCTATGCTCAGGAGACGCTGGAAGTTGACTACAACGAAGTGGACTTCGCTCAGCTGAACAGCCTGCAGGGTTCTGAATTTACCGGTACGGTTAACGGTAAAATCAGCATGAAGCAGTCAGAAGAGTTGCTGAAAGCGCGCGGCTTTAAAGAAGTGAAATAAGTCGTTTACTGCCCGGCAGCACATTGTCTGCCGGGCTAATTAAACCGCATCACCTCGCGTGTATGCGGTTTTTTTATGGGCAAAAAGCGTGTCAGCTCTTCGGCTTCTGCCCACGTGCCGCCAGCCCGCGCAGGAAGTAGCGCAAAAACTGGTCGCCGCATTCGCGGAAATTCTTATGTTCCGGCGAGCGCATCATGGCGGTAATTTCCGGCATTGAGACGCGGAACTGCTGCTCGGTGAGGATCGCCAGAATATCGTCGGTCTTTAACGAGAAGGCGATGCGCAGCTTCTTCAGCACGATATTGTTGTTGAGCTTGCGCTCCATGGCGAGCGGCGGCGCGCTCTCATCTTTGCCGCGCTTCTCATAAATCAGCCCATTAAGAAACGCCGACAGCACAATATCCGGGCAGGGTTTATACCCCTCCTCATCCTCTTTACGCAGCCACGGGACCAGCTGTTCAGCCGTGACTTCAGTGTCCGCCAGCGCCAGAATGCGCACCAGCGCGGTGTTGTCGACCTGCAGGGTGTAACGCAGGCTGCGCAGGATATCGTTATTTAGCATGTCTCTTTCCGAAATGATGAACCAGCGCGCAGTGTAGGCATCGCGCAGGAATTTACAACCCCAACGCCTCTTTTAAATTTTTCAGATAGCGTCGACTTACCGGCACCGTCAGCCCGTCGCGCAGCAGCAGCTCGGCCTGGCCATTATCCTCAAGGCGGATCTCCTTAAGAAAAGCCATATTGACAAGATATTGCCGGTGGCAGCGCACCAGCGGCGTGCGGCTCTCCAGCGTGCGCAGCGTCAGTTCGGTAAAGCCCTCCTTGCCTTCGTGGCTGGTCACATAAACACCGCTCATCCGGCTGCTGACAAATGCCACCTCCTCCATCTGCAATAACCAGATGCGGCTGTGACCGGTACAGGGGATAAACTTCAGCGGCTGCTGATTTTCCGCCAGCAGCGACACATCCTGCACGCCGCGATCCTGACGCAAGCGGTTGAGCGTTTTGGTCAGCCGTTGCGTTTCGATTGGCTTAAGCAGGTAGTCGAAGGCGTGCTCTTCAAAGGCCTGCACCGCATACTCATCAAAAGCGGTGAGAAACACGACGTAAGGCCGGTTGCCGGGATCGAGCATGCCGACCATCTCCAGCCCGCTGATGCGCGGCATCTGGATATCAAGAAACAGCACGTCGGGGCGCAGTTTATGCACCGCGCTAATCCCTTCAATGGCGTTACCGCACTCGCCCACCACCTCGATATCGCGCTCTTCCTGCAGCAGACTGCGTAACATTTCCCGCGCCAGCGGTTCATCATCAACAATCAGCACTCTTAACATGCCTCTTCCTCCAGAGGGAGTCGTAAGGTAATGCGGGTAAAAAGATCCGGCTCGCAGGCGATGCTGATGCCGCACTCGTCGCCAAAACGGGCGCGCAGCCGCTTATCCACCAGGCTCATCCCTAAGCCACCGGCATCGTTTTTCGGCTGATAAAGCCCGGCGTTATCCTCAATATCCAGCACCAGATGCTGCGCCTGCTGGCTGGCACGCAGCGTGATCTCGCCCACGCCCAGCAACTGAGACGTGCCGTGTTTGATCGCGTTTTCGACTATCGGTTGCAGCGTGAAAGCGGGCAAGTGTAAGTGCGCCAGCGCTTCCGGCACCTCAAGCCGTACCTGCAACCGCGCCTGAAAGCGCGCTTTTTCGATCTGCAAATAGGCATTTACATGCTCAATCTCATCCGCAAGGGTGACGATTTCTGCGGGGCGTTTCAAGTTCTTACGAAAAAAGGTCGAGAGATACTGCACCAGCAGCCCGGCCTCATCGCTGTCGCGGCGGATCACCGCTTTAATGGTGTTGAGCGCGTTAAACAGGAAGTGCGGGTTGACCTGCGCGTGCAGGAGTTTGATCTCCGACTGGGTCAACAGCGCTTTTTGCCGCTCATACTGCCCGGCGAGGATCTGCGCCGAGAGCAGCTGCGCAATCCCCTCCCCCAGCGTGCGGTTGATGGAGCTAAAGAGGCGGTTTTTCGCCTCATAAAGTTTGATAGTCCCGACCACGCGCTGGTTTTCACCGCGCAGCGGGATGACCAGCGTCGAGCCGAGCTTGCACTGCGGGTGCAGCGAACAGCGATACGGCACCTCATTGCCGTCGGCGTAGACCACTTCGCCGGTCTCAATCGCCCGCTGCGTCCAGACGGAGGAGATAGGCCGCCCCGGCAGATGGTGATCGTCCCCCGCGCCGGTAAAGGCCAGCAGCCGTTCGCGATCGGTGATCGCCACCGCGCCGATATCCAGCTCCTGATAGAGCACCTGCGCCACCCTCATGCTGTTCTCTTCATTAAAGCCCTGGCGCAGAATCCCTTCGGTGGAGGCCGCCACTTTCAGCGCCGTGGCGGAAAACGCCGAGGTGTATTTCTCAAACATGGCGCGCTTGTCGAGCAGGATGCGCATAAACAGCGCCGCGCCGACGGTATTGGTCACCATCATCGGCGCGGCGATGCTCTGCACTAAATGCAGCGCGCTTTCGAAGGGGCGGGCAATCAGCAGGATGATCACCATCTGTAACAGCTCCGCCACGCAGGTGACCGCCCCGGCGGTAAAGGGGTTGAACACGCGGTCGGTACGCCCGCGCTTGATAAGAAAACTGTGCACCAGCCCGCCGAGCAGCCCTTCGATAAAGGTCGAGAACATGCAGCTCAGTGCGGTCATGCCGCCCATTGAGTAGCGGTGCAATCCGCCGGTCAGCCCCACCAGCCCGCCGACCAGCGGGCCGCCAAGCAGGCCGCCCATCACCGCGCCAATCGCACGGGTATTGGCGATGGAGTCTTCAATATGCAGACCGAAATAGGTGCCGAGAATACAGAAAATGGAGAAGGTGACGTAACAGAGCAGCTTGTGCGGCAGACGCACGGTGACCTGGATCAGCGGGATAAAGAGGCGCGTCTTGCTCATCAGCCAGGCGATCACCAGAAACACACACATCTGCTGAAGCAGCAGCAACACCAGATTGAACTCGTACATATCCGCCACACCGCATCACATAAAGCGCGTAACATACAGCGAGTCGGCGATGGTTTCTTCGACAGAGGTTAAAAAAAGAGAAATTCGTGCTCTGAGTCACATATTGTGCCTGGGTATGCGCAGTTATGAATAAAGAGTAAACAAAACGTTACTGTTGTTGTCTTCACCCCTAAGAAAGGTCTACAGTTATACCGGCATTCGGGAAGCAAAGGAGAGATCATGGCGCTTTACACTATCGGTGAAGTTGCTCTGTTATGCGATATCAACCCCGTCACACTGCGCGCGTGGCAACGCCGCTACGGTCTGTTAACCCCGCAACGCACGGATGGCGGCCACCGGCTCTTCAGCGAGGCGGACATCGATCGTATTCGTGAAATCCAGCACTGGGTTGAATCGGGCGTGCAGGTGAGTAAAGTTCAGGCGCTGCTGGCGAACAGCAGCGACAAGCGTCACTACGTCTGGCAAAGCCATCAGGAGCGGGCGATGCATCTGCTGCAACAGCGAGATGGCAACACCCTCCAGCAGTGGCTGAGCGAGCTGATGCGCGACCACCCGGCAAAAACGCTGGCACAGCAGTTGATTAACCCCCTACGCGCACGCTTGCAGGGCACGCGCCCCGCTTACCAGGCAAAGCTTAGCCTGCTGGATGGCATTCTGATTAGCCTGATAGCCGACAACTTATCGGCGTCGCGGCAGCAGGCGCATGGCCGTCCGGCGCTGGTGGTCGGCTGGGGTGTCCAGGACAGCACGCGGATGTGGATTGAAGGCTGGATCGCCAGTCAGCAGGAGTGGCAGGTCGGCATTCTTGCGCACCCGTTCACTCAGTTTCATCCGGAGATGTTCAAAGGCAAGATGCTGCTGGTGTGGTGCGGCGACTCCCCCTCCTCCGCGCAACAGCAGCAGTTGCAGGCCTGGCAGGAGACGGGGCATCAGGTGTGGCTTCTCGGCATTTAATGTTTCATTAACAACTCACAATGCCTTTATAATGCCGGCCTCACTTAAAAGGAGCCTGAGATGAAGCCTGGTAAAATTCTTGTCATCGCGATCTTTCTGCTGATGGCCATCGGCGGGATCGGCGGCGTAATGCTGGCTGGTTATTCGTTTATCGTGCGCGGCGGTGCCGGTTGAGCCGTAGCGCCAGCCGTTCAAAGCCCCGATCGACAATGATTGCCGCCAGCGCCACCAGCACTGCCCCCTGCACAATATAGGCCGTATTAAACCCGCTCAGGCCGATGATGATCGGCGTTCCCAGCGTGCTTGCCCCGACCGTAGAAGCAATGGTTGCCGTACCGATATTGATAATCACCGACGTGCGAACCCCGGCGACAATCAGCGGTGCGGCCAGCGGCAGCTCCACTTTGAGCAACCGCTGCCAGTTACTCATGCCCATCCCCTGCGCCACGCTCTGTACGCTTGCCGGAACCGCAGCGATCCCCGCCAGTGTTCCCTGTAAAATCGGCAGCACGCCATAGAGCACCAACGCGATAATGGCTGGCGCTTTGCCAAAGCCCATCACCGGCACCGCAATCGCCAGCACTGCCACCGGCGGAAAGGTCTGCCCGACGGCGGCGATAGTTTCTGCCAGCGGGCGAAACTCTTCCCCACCGGGTCGCGTTACGGCAATGCCGACGCCCATGCCAATCGCTACCGCAATAACGCTTGAGAGCGCGACCAAAGAGAAGTGGGCAAGGGTCAGCGCGACAAAACTCTCCTGCAAATAGACCGGGCGCGGCAGCTGCGGAAAGAGCGCGCTAAACAGCGGCGCGCTGTGGGGCAACCACATCAGCAGCGCAATAAACAGCGCCAGCAGCCAGAGCAGCGGATCACGCAATATTTTCACGGCCCGCCTCCCCGCGTAACAGATCGCGGAAATGGAGGCTGCCGCAGGGCTGCCCATGGGCATCCTGCACCGGCAACACCTCGCAGCGCTGGGCGACAAACGCGGAGAGCGCCTCGCGCAGGCTCATCTGTGCCTGCAACGGCTCGCCGTGGCTGACCGGGTCGTTACGCAGATAGTCGCTCACCTGACGCAGAGAGAGCAGGCGCACGCCCAGCTCGCTGCGGCCAAAAAACTCGCGCACAAAGTTATTCTGCGGCGCGGTCAGCATCTCCAGCGGCGTCCCCTGCTGCACGACGTTGCCGCCATCCATCAAAACCAGGTGATCGGCTAACTGCAACGCTTCATCAATATCGTGGGTCACCAGCACAATGGTGCGCCCGAGCAGGCGGTGTATGCGCACCATCTCCTGTTGCAGAGCACTGCGGGTGACCGGGTCGAGCGCGCCGAAGGGTTCATCCATCAACAGCACTTCCGGGTCGGCGGCCAGCGCGCGGGCAACGCCAACACGCTGCTGCTGCCCGCCGGAAAGCTGGTGCGGAAAACGATCGCGCAGCCCCGGCTCCAGCCCGAGCAGCGCCATCAGTTCCTCCACCCGCGCGTCGCGTTTGCCGCGCGACCACTTTTGCAGTTGCAGCACGGTGGCGATGTTCTGCGCCACCGTCCAGTGGGGGAAAAGCCCAATCGACTGAATGGCGTAGCCCATGCGGCGGCGCAGTTCGAGCACCGGCAGGCTGCGGATCTCCTCCCCGGCGAAGGTGATCGTCCCCTCGTCGTGTTCGACAAGGCGGTTAATCATCTTCAGGGTGGTCGATTTTCCCGAGCCGGAGGTGCCAATCAGCACCGAAAACGCGCCGGTTTTCATCTGCAAATTAAGCTGGTTAACCGCCCGCTGCCCGGCAAAGGTTTTGGAAACGTTGTGAAATTCAATCATGGTGTTTTACCTTCAACAGCGCGAGGGCAAGATCAAACAGGGCGTCAATCACCACCGCCAGGCCGATAACCGGGATCACCCCGAGCAGCACCAAATCCAGCGCGCTGCTGAGCAGCCCCTGGAAGACCAGCGCGCCAAAGCCGCCTGCGCCAATCAGCGCGGCGATCACCGCCATGCCAACCGTCTGAACCGCCACCACCCGCAGGCTGCGCAGTAACAGCGGCAACGCCAGCGGAATACGCACTTGCCAGAAGCGCTGCGCAGCGCTCATGCCCATCGCCTGCGCGCTCTCCAGCACGTCGGCAGAGACCTCATTTAGCCCGGCAACCACGCCGCGCACCAGCGGTAACAGCGCGTAGAGGATCAGCGCAATCAGCGCCGGGGTGATGCCAGTACCGGCAATGCCTATCGATGCGAGCCACGGGAAGTGCTGCGCCAGCCCGGCCAATGGTGCAATCAGCAGGCCAAACAGCGCCACCGAGGGGATAGTCTGGATAATGTTGAGCGCGGTAAAGACCGGCCCCTGCCGCGCCGGATGGCGATAACACCACAGCCCGAGCGCGAAACCGATGGCTAATGCCGGGAGCAGCGTGCCGAACAGCAAGGTTAAGTGCTGCGCCAGCGCGTCATCAAACACCTCCTGGCGGTTGCGGTACTCATGCAGCAGCGAGAGGTTATCCAGCTCGCCGCTAAGCAGCAGCCAGAGCGGCAACAGCCAAATCTGCACATGCAGCAGCCAGCGCCACACCGGGTGAGCAACAAGGCGGCGAATGGCATCGCTACAGGCGAGCAGGCTGAGCGCCAGCCATAGCCATAAGCCGCTACCGGGCGAGGTACGCGCCAGCGCGCTGCCGCTCTGCGCCAGATCCGTTGCCGCGCGGCCTGCGCTCCACACCAGTAGGCAGAAGAGAAGTTCAGCCAGCAGCAGCGTTGCCGCCTGCGCACTGCGCCCCGGTATAAAGCAGAGGATCAGCAGAAGCGCGGGCGCAAGCAGCCACAGGCCGCTAAACAGCTGCCACAGCGCGCGCCCTTCGCCGGAAACCAGCCGGTTTGGCGCATAGTTGATAAACGGCAGCCACGCCGCCAGCCCTCCCAGCACAACCAGCAGCAGCAGCACGCGGTTGTGGCAGCGTTTCGATCCCTCCATCACGCCTTATTTCACCAGGCCTTTTTCTTTCAGATAGTCCGCCGCGACTTTCTTCGCATCCAGCCCCTCCACAGCGATGCTGGCATTCAGCTTCTGCAGGGTCTTCTCATCGAGGCTGGCAAAGACCGGCTTCAGCCAGCTATCCAGCTCCGGGTAGGCTTTCAGCACCGCTTCACGCACCACTGGCGTCGGGGCGTAGATCGGCTGTACGCCTTTCGGATCGCTTAATGTCTGTAAGCCGAGCGCCGCCACCGGGCCGTCGGTGCCGTAAGCCATCGCAGCGTTAACGCCGGATGTTTGCTGCGCCGCCGCTTTAATGGTCACCGCCGTATCACCACCAGCCAGCGACAGGAGCTGATCCTGCTTCAGATCGAAGCCGTAGGCTTTTTCGAAAGCAGGCAGCGCATCGGCACGCTCAATAAACTCCGCCGACGCGGCCAGTTTGAACTCGCCACCGTTTTTCAGGTAACGGCTGAGATCGTCAAGGGAGGTGAGTTTGTTCTTCTGCGCCAGATCCTGACGCACGGCGATGGTCCAGGTGTTATTGGCCGGCGCAGGCGTCAGCCAGATAAGCTTGTTCTTCTCGGCATCGAGTTTTTTCACCTTCTCGTAGCCCTGCTGCGCGTTTTTCCACGCCGGATCGTTCTCCTCTTTAAAGAAGAATGCGCCGTTGCCGGTGTACTCCGGGTAGATATCCAGCTCGCCAGAAGTGATGGCGCCGCGCACTACCGGCGTGGTGCCGAGTTGCACTTTATTGACGGTTTTTACGCCGTGGCTCTCCAGCACCTGCAAAATGATATTGCCCAGCAACGCCCCTTCGGTATCGATTTTCGATCCCACTTTGATCGGTTCTGCGGCCTGCAACGATAAGCTTACGGCGGCCATTAGCGCCACTGAGCAGGCAAGTTTTCGGCTGAGTGTCATAATTTATCCCTCATTTTTTTACTGCCTTTATCAGCAGCTTGAGAAAAAAGCGTAGCTGAAAAATAGCGACGCGAAGGTGAAGCGGTGCGAAACGGTAAAGCGGGTAATAAAAAAGGCCGGTTGCCCGGCCTGATGAGTGGTTACTTTAATTCAAACTCGCCCTGGTTGACGCGGGCGGAGTCGACGCCGATAAAGACGTTGAATTTGCCCGGCTCGGCGTCGTACTTCATGCGCTGGTTCCAGAACTTAAGCGCGTCGACATCGATCGGGAAGCTGACGGTCTGCGTCTCACCCGGTTTCAGGTTGACCTTCTTAAAGCCGCGCAGCTGTTTCACCGGGCGGCTCATCGACGCGGTAACATCCTGCACATACATCTGGATCACCGTCGCCCCTTCGCGCTTGCCGGTGTTGGTCACCTCAACGCTTGCATCCACGCTGCCACCGCGGGTCAGCGTTGGCGCAGACATCTTCACATCCGACACTTTGAAAGTGGTGTAACTCAGACCATAGCCAAAGGGATAGAGCGGGCCGTTGGCTTCATCAAAGTAGCGGGAGGTGTATTTGTTCGGGTTATCGGCGTTATAAGGACGACCGGTATTCAGGTGGCTGTAGTAGACCGGGATCTGACCCACGGAGCGCGGGAAGGACATCGGCAATTTCCCGGAAGGGTTGTAATCGCCAAACAGCACGTCGGCGATGGCGTTGCCGCCTTCGGTACCGGCAAACCACGTTTCCAGGATAGCATCAGCCTGCTGATCCTCTTTCACCAGCGCCAGCGGACGCCCGTTCATCAGCACCAGCACCAGCGGCTTGCCGGTCGCTTTCAGGGCGGTAATCAGATCGCGCTGGCTCTGCGGAATGGTGATATCGGTGCGGCTGGAGGCTTCATGCGCCATCCCCTGCGCTTCACCGACCACCGCTACCACGACGTCAGATTTCTTCGCTGCGGCTACCGCTTCGTCGATCATTGCCTGCGGAGAGCGTGGATCAACCACCACCGCCGGTTCATAAAGGTTAAGGAAATCAACAATGCCTTTATCATTGGTGATATTCGCCCCTTTGGCGTAGATCACCTCGCCTTTGTCCTTCAGCGCGTCACGAATACCGGTCAGCACGGTGACCGACTGATCGGCAACTCCGGCGGCAGACCAGCTGCCCATGGAGTCGCGCTTGCTGTCCGCCAGCGGCCCAATCACCGCCACGGTGCCCGATTTTTTCAACGGCAGCGTTTCCAGACGGTTTTTCAGCAGCACCATACTTTCGCGCGCCACTTCCCGCGCCTCTTTGCGGTGCAGACGGCTTTCGGCGTTGGTGTCCTGCGGGTCGCTCTCTTTCGGCCCTAAGTGGCTGTAGGGATCGTTAAACAGCCCCATATCATATTTGACGTTCAGCACATGGCGCGTGGCGTCGTCCAGTTCCGCCATCGTCACCTTACCGGATTTGATCAACCCCGGCAGGTATTTGCTGTAGTACTCATCGCTCATGCTCATGTTGATGCCGGACTTCAGCGCCACGCGCACGGCATCTTCCGGATCGGCGGCGGTGCCGTGTTTAATCAGCTCCTTAATCGCGCCGTGATCGGAAATGGTGATGCCTTTAAAACCCCACTCATCGCGCAGCAGATCTTTAAGCAGCCACGAATCGGAGGAAGCCGGTGTGCCGTTCAAAGAGTTAAGCGCCACCATCACCCCGCCGCTACCGGCGTCGAGTGCCGCTTTGTAGGGCGGCATATAGTCGTTGAACAGCCGCTGCGGGCTCATGTCGACGGTGTTGTACTCTTTACCGCCCTCCACTGCGCCATACGCGGCGAAGTGTTTGACGCTGGTCATCACCGAGTAGCGATCCGCCGGGCTTTTGCCCTGCATCGCTTCCACCATGGTGCGGCCCATTTCCGAGGTTAAAAAGGTATCTTCCCCGAAGCCTTCCGAGCCGCGTCCCCAGCGCGGATCGCGCGAGACGTCAACCATCGGTGCCCAGGTCATATTCAGGCCATCATCGGCGGCTTCATAAGCGGAGACGCGCCCGACGGTTTTCACCGCGTCGAGGTTAAAGCTGGAGGCGAGGCCAAGGCTGATTGGGAAAACGGTGCGCTGACCGTGCACCACATCGTAGGCAAAGAAGAGAGGAATTTTCAGGCGGCTAAGCTGCATCGCCTGGTCCTGCATGGCACGAATGTCCTGGCGGGTGACGGTGTTAAAAATAGCCCCGACCTGGCTTGCTTTAATCATCTCGCGGATCGCCTCTTTCGGGTTATCCGGCCCGACGCTTATCAGGCGCAGCTGGCCTATTTTCTCATCCACGGTCATCTTTTTAAGCAGGTCAGTGACAAAGGCGTCCCTGGCTTGCGGCGTCAAAGGATGGTTAGCAATCATCTCTTCGGCCAGCGCGGGTTGCAGCGCAAGGCTCACAGCGACACCTACAGAACATAGCCATTTCATGTCGTTTACTCTCTTGTATTTTCAGCAAAAACCGCGGTAACGGGCCGCGGAAAAACGCAGTGTGCCATAATCCTGGCACGTCTTGCAGCGCCAGGCTCTGATTTTTATGTTAATTCGCTCCCCTTCGGGCCTCCTCTGGAGCTAACATTAGTAACGAAATATTCACAATATCATTCACGCAGCCTGCAACCGGCGTGAAGCAGAGCATCCTTTTTATTTATGCTTCGCCACAAGGAGTGGATCGTGACCCAGTCAAATAACACTTTCATTAACGAACTCAAACGATTAGTGGGTGCTTCTCACCTGCTTACTGATCCGGCCAAAACCGCCCGCTACCGTAAAGGTTTCCGCTCCGGCCAGGGCGATGCGCTGGCGGTGGTCTTTCCCGGCACGCTGGTTGAATTATGGCGCGTTCTTAACGCCTGCGTGATTGCCGACAAAATTATTCTGATGCAGGCGGCAAATACCGGCCTGACGGAAGGCTCGACGCCGAACGGCAATGATTACGACCGCGATATCGTCATTATCAGCACCCTGCGCCTCGATAAACTGCACCTGCTGGATAACGGCGAGCAGGTGCTGGCCTACCCGGGCACCACGCTCTACTCGCTGGAAAAAGCCCTGAAACCACTGGGACGCGAGCCGCACTCGGTGATTGGCTCCTCCTGCATCGGCGCGTCGGTGATTGGCGGGATCTGCAATAACTCCGGCGGATCGCTGGTGCAGCGCGGCCCGGCCTACACCGAGATGTCGCTGTTTGCGCGCATTGACGATCAGGGCCGTCTGCAACTGGTCAATCATCTGGGCATTAAGCTTGGCGAAACGCCGGAGCAGATCCTCGGCAAGCTGGATGACGATCGTATTCAACCCGGTGATGTGCTTCACGACCAGCGCCACGGCCACGATCATGATTACATCAACCGCGTGCGCGATGTGGAAGCCGAAACCCCGGCGCGCTATAACGCCGACCCCGACCGCCTGTTTGAATCCTCCGGCTGCGCGGGCAAGCTGGCGGTATTTGCCGTGCGTCTCGACACCTTCCCGGCAGAAGCACGCCAACAGGTGTTTTATATCGGCACTAACCAGACTGCGGTGTTAACGGAGATCCGCCGCCATATTCTGGCCAATTTCGACCATTTGCCGGTTGCCGGGGAGTACATGCACCGCGATATTTACGATATCGCCGAGCGCTACGGCAAAGACACCTTCCTGATGATCGACAAGCTCGGTACTGACAAGATGCCGCTCTTTTTCAATATTAAAGGGCGCACCGACGCGCTGCTCGATAAAGCGACGGTGTTTAAACCGCACTTTATCGACCGCTCATTGCAAAAAATCAGCGGTCTCTTCCCCTCGCACCTCCCCTCGCGCATGAAGGAGTGGCGCGATAAGTATCAGCACCATCTGCTGCTGAAGATGTCCGGCGGCGGTATTGATGAGGCGCAAAACTGGCTGAAGGCCTTTTTTGCTGACGCCGAAGGGGACTTCTTTGTCTGTACGCCGGAGGAAGGGAGCAAAGCGTTTCTGCACCGTTTTGCCGCCGCCGGGGCCGCGATCCGCTATCAGGCGGTGCATGCCGACGAGGTGGAGGATATTCTGGCGCTCGACATCGCCCTGCGCCGCAACGACACAGAGTGGTTTGAGCACCTGCCGCCAGAGATTGACAGCCAGTTGGTGCACAAGCTCTATTACGGCCACTTTATGTGCCACGTTTTCCATCAGGATTACATTGTTAAAAAAGGCGTCGATGTACACGCCCTGAAGGAGCAGATGCTGGCACTGCTGGCGCAGCGCGGGGCGCAATATCCCGCCGAGCATAACGTCGGTCACCTCTATGAAGCCCCGGAGACACTCAAACGTTTTTATCGGGAAAATGATCCAACTAACAGCATGAACCCCGGTATTGGTAAGACGAGTAAGCGCAAATTCTGGCAGGAGACCGCTCAGGCAGAGCATCCCGCCGATCCGGCGATAAAGTAGCCCCTCGCCGTTTTGTGCTGCGCGCGCCTTTCGTAATAGAGTAGCGACAGCGCCAGAGAATCCTCTCTCTGGCGCGTTGCGTTGAAAGGAGCGCGCCCGATGTCAGCTGTTGATATTCTCTCTGGTCCTGCGGTCGAGGTGCGTGACGCCCGCCCCGACGATGTACACGCCATTGCCTCCCTCTACGCCTGGCACGTGCTGAATGGCCGCGCCTCGTTTGAAGAGGTGCCTCCCACGATTGATGAGATGCGCAGCCGCATGAGCAAGCTCGCCGCCGACGGGTTACCGTGGCTGGTGGCGCTCTTTCACGGCGTGATCGTCGGCTATTGCTACGCCGGTTTTTATCGCCCGCGCCCGGCCTACCGCTACACCCTTGAAGAGTCGATTTATGTCGATGCCAGCATGACCGGGCGCGGCATCGGCTCGACGCTGCTTGGCGCGCTGATCGCCCGCTGTGAAGAGGGGCCGTGGCGGCAGCTGATCGCGGTGATTGGCGACGGGCATAACAATGCCGGTTCGCTAAGAGTGCATAAAAAACATGGATTTGAAGTGGCCGGACAGCTGCGCAGCGTCGGCTATAAGCAGGGAGACTGGCGGGATACGTTGATTATGCAGCGTCCACTCAACGACGGTGACTGGACGCTGCCGGAGTAATTAATCGTTTTGCGCGGTCAGTTCGCCCGCCGAGCCTGGCGGCGTTTGTGCCATCTGCGCCGCTTTCTGGCGCTTGTAGCTTAACGCGGCAGCGGGCACCGGCTGCACTTTGCCGGTCTCGATCCAGGTGCGTAAGCGGCTGGCATCGGCAAAGTGGGTATATTTGCCAAAGGCATCCATCACCACCAGCGCCACCGGTTTGTTGCCAATCAGCGTGCGCATCACCAGGCAGTGGCCCGCAGCGTTGGTAAAGCCGGTTTTCGTCAGCTGAATATTCCAGTTATCGCGGTAGACCAGATGGTTGGTGTTGCGAAACGGCAGCGTATAGGCCGGATTAGCAAAGGTCGCCATCTCTTCGCGCGTGGTGCTGAGCTGGCCAATCAGCGGGTACTGTTTGGTGGCGATCAGCAGCTTGCTTAAATCGCGGGCGGTGGAGACGTTCTGGATCGACAAGCCGGTCGGCTCGACGTAGCGCGTATGGGTCATGCCCAGCGCGCGCGCTTTGGCGTTCATCGCGGCGATAAAGGCTTTATAGCCGCCGGGATAGTGGTGCGCGAGGCTTGCGGCCGCGCGGTTCTCCGACGACATCAGCGCCAGCAGCAGCATATCTTTGCGGCTGATCTCACTGTTCAGCCGCACGCGGGAGTAGATCCCTTTCATCTCTGGCGTCTGGCTGATATCGACTTTTAATTTTTCATCCAGCGGCAGGCGCGCATCCAGCACCACCATCGCGGTCATCAACTTGGTAATAGACGCAATCGGGCGCACCAGATCGGGGTGGCTTGAGTAGATCACCTTATTGGTTTGCAGATCGACAATCATCGCGCTGCCGGAGGCGATTTCCGGCTGTGCTGCGGCAACCGCAACGGCTGTTTTTGCCTGCGCCATCGGCGCGAAGGGCGCACTCAGTGCAAGGGCCAGGCTTAAAAGAGAGACTCGAAATTTCTGCATGGTGAGGCTTCTGAAAATTATTCACGCGCGTTATAACGCACACCGCTTCTGTTCATGAGAGTTATAACAGGGCTGGCTCTGGCATAATAGCCGCCGCGCAGGGTTGCCGCCAGAGAAGAATCGTTGCGAGAAATTGCGTTGCCAGCAGGGTGTGCCAGCAACGCCGGGAGAGTTAAAACAGGCGGTAGCCGTAACCCCAGAGGATCACCGTCAGCGCCAGCAGGATCTCCAGCAGCAGTACGCCGATGGCAAGCGTCGAACTGGAGAAGTTGAGCCCCTCTTCCTTGTTGATATTAAGGAAGGTCGGGATGCCGACATAGAGCAGATAACCGGTGTAAAAGAGCGCAACGGTGCCGACCAGCGCGCAGAGCCACACTAGCGGATAGAGCGCGACAATGCCGCTGAGAAACATCGGGGTTGCGATATAACCGGCAAACACCATGCAGCGCGCCAGCGATGGACGCTGCGGATAGTTACGCGCCATCCACCAGATAACGCGCCCCATCACCGCGACGCCCGCCAGCATCAGGCCATAAAAGAGAATTGCCAGGTAAAAACCGGTAGATAACGACAGAGGCACGACGACATTCTCGCCGAAGCTCCAGCCAAACTGCGTGGTACCAATAAATGCACAGATTACGGGAATGGCCGCCATGATAAGCACATGGTGGGTGTAGTGGTGCGAAACGGTCTCGTTTTCGCGTTTGATCACCTGCATTTCACGATCGGGATGGGACAGGAGTCCCCAGACATGGTTCATAACGCCCCCTCACTGAAAGCCCGAACATCGAGCTGTAAGTATACGTCACTTTTATGATTATTTTTTGTACAGCAGAAAAAAGCCGAAATGATTGAACGCAGCGCAAAGCCGGATGCAGGTATATGCTTAAAGACGTTTTACAGGAGGATGTAATGACACTGGATATCAATCAGCTTATTAGCCAGTATGGCTACGCCGCGCTGCTGGTCGGCAGCCTCGCCGAGGGCGAAACCATCACCCTGCTTGGCGGTGTGGCGGTGCATCAGGGGTTGCTGCGCTTTCCGCTGGTGGTGCTCGCGGTCGCCCTGGGCGGCATTATTGGCGATCAGCTGCTCTACTTTGTGGGCCGCCGCTATGGCGTTAAAATTTTGCGCCGCTTCACCCGCTACCGCGGCAAGATCCATCAGGCGCAGGCGCTTATTCGCCGTCACCCCTATCTGTTCGTGATTGGTACACGCTTTATGTATGGCTTTCGTATTATCGGGCCGATATTGATTGGTACCAGCCATTTAAAACCGAAAATCTTTCTGCCGCTGAATATCTTAGGCGCGTTTATCTGGGCGCTGATCTTCACCACGCTGGGCTATGTTGGCGGGGAAGTGATTACGCCGTGGCTGGAGTCCTTCGATCAGCATGCGAAGCGCTGGATCTGGGTGGTTATTGCCATTGCGCTGGTCTTCTGCCTGCGGTGGTGGTTTCGCCACCGCAGGAAAAAACGTGAAGAGAATCCGGGCGATAACTAAGCTTTTTGCGGTTTAAACTGCGGATTTGCCAGCATAAAGCCGCCATCAATGATAAACGACTGCCCGGTGGTGTAGCTGGCATCATCGGCGCAGAGCCAGGCGACCATGCTGGCGATCTCCCGCGTTGTGCCCGGGCGCGCCAGCGGGATGTTCGGCATCGAGCCGGGTTTCGCATCATCATCGCTCATGTTGTTCATCGGCGTGGCGATGGCGCCGGGCGCAACGGCATTGACCAGAATGTTGTGCGGAACCAGCTCCAGCGCCATTGATTTCGTCAGCCCTCCAAGCGCATGTTTTGCTGCGGTATAGGCAGTCGCCTCCGGCAACGGCGTGTGCTCGTGAACGGAAGTGATATTGACGATGCGCCCGCCCTGCCCCTGCTTCACCATATGACGGGCGGCGATCTGCGAGCAGAGAAACGCGCCATCGACATCGACAGTGAAAATGCTGCGCCAGTCCTCAAAAGTGAGATCGAGAAACGGGGCTTTGCTCATCGCACCGGCGTTATTGACCAGCGCGTCGATACGCCCGAAGCGGGCAATAAGCGTTTCAATCGCCTGCGCGCCTTCCGGCAGATGGCTGAGATCGAGCTGGATGGTCTCAGCCCGGCGGCCAAAAGCTTCTACTTTTTGCGCTGTCTCCTGCGCGCCGCGCTCATCCGAGTGCCACGTAATGCCAATATCAAATCCCCGCTCTGCCAGCATCAGCGCGCTCTGCTTGCCGATGCCCGAGTCTGCGGCGGTGACGATTGCTACTTTGTTTGCCGACATGCGCTTCTCTCCGATTATTTAATAAGCAGTTAAGTATAGAAAAAAGGCGCAATGTTGAGAGATTGACTAGGCTTGCTGTAACTAACACATGAGAAGGAAGACGAAAATGATGAAATTTTTACTTTGGGCGATCCTGATTATTTTCCTGATTGGCCTGCTGGTGGTAACCGGCGTCTTTAAGATGATTTTCTAAGACCCCTGCCGGATGGCGGCTTCAGCGGAATGACTCGGGTGTTGTAGGCCTGATAAGCGAAGCGTCATCAGGCATTGCGACATTGCCGGATGGCGGCGAACGCCTTATCCGGCCTACCAAATCCAGGCCCGGTGCGCGTTTACGTCACCGGGCTTTTTGTTGTAGGCCTGATAAGCGAAGCGCCATCAGGCATTACGACATTGCCGGATGGCGGCGAAGCCTTATCCGGCCTGGGAAATCCAGGCCCGGTGCGCGTTAATGCCACCGGGCCTTTTGCAAATGTTACTCGCCCTTCGCGCTGTAATTGATTGGCACCCAGCGATAACCGTTCCCGGCTTTTATCACTTTGCCAATCCCGGGGAAGGCGATATGCGCCGCCGCTACCCAGTCACCTTCACGCGCCACCTGCGCCAACACCTTCTCGCGCGTTGCCACCGCCTGCTTACGATCGACATCAAAATGAATCGCCACTTTGGGGTCGGGCAGTTGCACTGGCTGAGCGTGAATAATGTCACCCCACAGCATCACGGTTTTTCCGCCGTGCGTAACGCGGTAGATCACGCTGCCCGGCGTATGTCCGGCTGCCGGGATCGCCTCAATGCCGGAGAGGATTGTTGTTGGCGCATGGAACGTGCTTAGCTTACCGGCATCGATCACCGGGCGGAGTGAGCGTTCGGACTCGGCGAAGGTGTGGCGTTGCCCCTCCTCTACCTCCGACTCCCGCTTCGGATTAAGCCACAGATCGACATCGCGCTGGTCGACGCGCACGGTGGCATTCGGGAACGCCGGTTTGCCATCACGCTGCACACCACCGGAGTGGTCGCCATGAATATGGGTGAGCAGCACCAGATCAATGGCGGCCGGATCGATCCCCGCAGCGCGCAGATTCTCCGGCAGATGCCCGCCCGCATCGCCCATCAGCGCTCCGGCACCTGTATCGACCAGAATCAGCTGCTTACCGGTGTTGATGACAAAGGCGTTGATGGAGGTTTCGGCCTGCACTGCCATATTGGCCTGCGCCATCTGCGTCTGTAAGCGCTGCGGCGTGATATTGATCAGCAGCTTGTCCAGCGGCACCTTAACCGTCCCATCCGAGACGGCGGTAAGTTGCCAGTCACCCAGCGCCATCCGATAGTAGCCCGGTGCCTGTGCCTGCTGAGTGGAAAGCGGCGTGGCGATGGCGTGTTGCATAGTCAGCCCGGCGGCAGTAAGCGCCAGCAGTAGCGGATAATATTTCATTATTTCTCTCCTGTTTTGCATTGCGCCAGTATGTTTCGCCCGCTACTATCACTCCAATTGATTGGAGCAATAATGACTATCAAAGAGAATGATTTCCGCAAGATCGATTTGAACCTGCTGATCGCCTTTGCCGTGCTGTACCGCGAGCAGAGCGTCTCTGCGGCAGCGGATAAATTGCATCTGGGCCAGCCGGCGGTGAGCGGTGTGCTGTCGCGTCTGCGTACGCTGTTTGACGATCCGCTGTTTATTCGCAGCGGTCACAAAATGCAGCCCACCTCCCGCGCCAGCGAACTGCACAGTGAACTCCTGCCGCTGCTGGAGCAGTTACAGAGCGCGCTGTTTCAACAGGCGGCGTTCGATGCGCAAACCGCAAAGGCGACGCTGACGCTGGGCATGGCGGACTGGGTCGAGATATGGCTGATGCCGAAGCTGATTCCGGCGCTGATGCAGCATGCGCCCGGCATCCGCCTGAACGTGGTGGCAAGCGATCCCTTCAGCGATGCCACACGGCTTGAGGGCGGAGAAATGGATATGGCGGTCAGCGTCGCGGTTGGCGGGCCGCGCTGGCTGGAGCGCGAAGTGTTAACCACCATGCCGTTTGCCACCCTGTGGCATCCGCAGCAGTTAACACTCAGCGCGCCGCTGGATGTGCAGACCTTTGCCGCGCAACGACATCTGATGGTCAGCTATCGCGAAGCGAGCAGCAGCCATTTTGATACCCTGCTGGCAAAAAGCGGCTATCAGCGGCAGATCCACTACACCACGCCGCACTTCGCCGCGCTGCCGGGTTTACTGGAGACGATGCCCGCACTGGCAACGGTCCCCGCCGGGCTGGCGGATGAGTGGCAGCGCACCCGTGGATTGATGCGCAGCCCGTTACCGCTCGATGCGGAGCCGATTGAAGTGGCCATGCTCTGGCATCAGCGCCACAGTAGCGATCCGGCGGTGATGTGGCTCAAAACCTTTATCGCTGCGCTTATCGTCTGACGCTCTGCCAGGGCGTTTACTCCAGGTTCGCGCCGTTGCTGGCGATCACATCGCGATACCAGAAGAAGCTCTTCTTGCGGCTGCGCGCCAGCGTGCCGCTGCCATCATCTTCGCGGTCAACGTAGATAAAACCGTAGCGCTTGGAGATTTCCGCTTTCGAGGCGCTCACCAGATCGATAGGCCCCCAACTGGTGTAGCCCAGCATCTCGACGCCATCCTCAATCGCTTCACGCACCTGGAGCAGATGGTCGTTCATGTAGGCGATGCGGTAATCATCATGAATGCTGCCGTCCGCCTCCACATGATCCTTCGCGCCCAGCCCGTTCTCAACAATAAACAGCGGCTTCTGCCAGCGATCCCACATCATATTCAGCAGCGTGCGCAGGCCAAGCGGATCGATCTGCCAGCCCCACTCGGAACTGGGCAGATGCGGATTCGGCACCATGCTGAGAATATTGCCGCGCAGCTGCTCGTTAAGCGCTTCATCGGCGGTGACGCAGCCGCTCATGTAGTAGCTGAAGGAGATGAAATCGACCGTGGTGCGCAGCGCTTCACGATCCGCGTCGGTGATCTCAATCTCAATGCCGTTATCACGGAAGTAGCGCAGCATATAGCCGGGATAGGCCCCGCGGCACTGTACGTCGCCAAAGAAGGCCCAGCTACGGTTCTGCTGCAGCGTCTCAAACACATCTTCCGGCTTGCAACTGAGCGGATACATCAGCCCGCCGAGCAGCATATTGCCGATTTTGGCATCCGGGATAATTTCATGACACGCTTTAACCACCAGCGCACTCGCCACCAGCTGATGGTGAATCGCCTGGTAGACTTCCGCTTTGCTGCTGCTGTTGGGCAACCCGACGCCGGTCATCGGCGCATGGAGCGACATATTGATCTCATTGAAGGTGAGCCACAGCTTCACTTTGTTTTCATAGCGGTTAAACACCGTGCGGGCATAGTGTTCAAAGCAGCGGATCGTCTCGCGGCTGCCCCAGCCGCCGTACTCTTTGACTAATCCCCACGGCATTTCGTAGTGCGACAGCGTCACCAGCGGCGTGATGCCGTGCTCTACGAGCTCATCAAACAGGTCATCATAAAATGCCAGCCCCGCTTCATTCGGTGTGCTCTCATCGCCGTTAGGGAAAATACGCGTCCAGGCGATGGAGATACGCAGGCAGTTAAAGCCCATTTCGGCAAACAGGGCGACATCTTCCGGGTAGCGGTGGTAGAAGTCGATCGCCACATCCTTCAGCGCACTGTCGCCCTCTTTGCGCTCAACAAGCTCGCCGAATACGCCGTTCGGCTGCATATCGGATGTCGAAGGGCCTTTGCCATCCTCCTGCCATGCGCCTTCAACCTGATTGGCGGCAATGGCACCGCCCCATAAAAATCCTGCTGGAAATGCTTTCATTCTCTTCTCCTTTGATTACACGGCTACCGCCAGCAGCGGTTTCCCGGCCTGAACAGAGGTGGGTGCCACGTTATTTACGCTGGCAAAGTTTTCACTATTACTGATGATAATGGGCGTGGCGAGATCGAAGCCGGCTTCAAGGATCGCGGCGCGATCGAATTCAAGCAGCAGATCGCCTGGCTCCACTCTGTCACCGACGCTGACATGCGCGGTGAAGGGTTTCCCGTCCAGCTTGACGGTATCAATACCGACGTGGATCAACATCTCTACCCCGCTATCGCTGAGCAAACCAATCGCATGTTTGGTTTCAAACAGTGAGGCCACTTCTCCGGCAAACGGTGCGACGACCCGGCAGTCAACCGGAATAATCGCCACGCCATCTCCCAGCACACCGCTGGCGAAGGTGGCATCCGTCACTTGGTCCAGCGCCAGCACGCTGCCGCTCATCGGTGCCAGCAGCGTCATCCCATCTGTATCTGTTTTTTGCGCAGGTGCCGCAACGGCTGCCGGTGCTTTCGGCAGCCCGGCAATGCAGGTCAGCAGTAATGCCAGCATAAACGACGCTGCGCTACCGACAATACCGCCCCACAGCGTGGCATCGATGCCGCCCGGCGGGATCATCTGAGCAAAAGAGAACACGTTCGCCATGCCGAAGGAGTAGGTGTGTGTGCCGCTAAAACCGACAATTGCTCCCCCCAGCGAGCCGCCCAGGCAACCAAAAATAAACGGACGGCGCAGCGGCAGGGTTAAGCCATAGACCGCCGGTTCAGTAATGCCGAAAATCCCCGCCGCCACGGCTGAACCCGCCAGCGTTTTTTGCTGTTTGTCACGGCTGCGCAGAAAAATACCCAGCGTGGCCCCCACCTGTCCAAGCACCGCAGGCAGCAGGATCGGCAGCATTGAGTCCTGACCAAAAACGGCCATGTTGTTGATCATCAGCGGCACTAATCCCCAGTGCAGGCCAAATATCACGCACACCTGCCACAGTGCGCCCATCGCGCCACCCGCCAGCCAGGGAGAGAGGGTGTAAATGGCCTGATAGCCATTCGCCAGCCCCTGACTCAGCCACGTGGCAACCGGACCGATAATCAAAAAGGTGAGCGGCACGGTGACGGCAATGCAGAGCACCGGCGAGAAGAAGTTCTTCACGGCTGAGTGCAAAAAGCGGTTGCCCTGCTTCTCCAGCCAGCAGCTGACCCATGAGGCGAGAATAATCGGGATCACCGAGCCGCTGTAGTTGAGAAAGGTGACCGGAATGCCGAGGAAGGTTTCGCTCACCGCCCCGCTCATCTGCGCAGCGTCAAAGGCGGCGATCATCAGCGGATGGGTTAACGCTCCGCCAATTGCCATGGTGATAAAGGGGTTGCCGCCAAATTTTTTCCCGGCGGTATAACCCAGCACCAGCGGGAAGAAGAAGAAGAGCGCATCGCTGGCGGCGAACCAAATTTTATAGGTGCCGCTCTCTGGCGTCAGCCAGTTGCAGACCACCGCCAGCGCCAGAATGCCTTTCAGGATCCCGGACGCGGCCAGAATGCCGATAAAGGGGGTAAATATGCCCGAGATAATGTCGATCAAACGGCTAAAGAGCGAACTTTTGTCATCGCTTGCAACGACCGGCGCATCCTCCTTTAGCCCGGCCGCGTCGCATACCGCCAGCCAGACATCGTGCACGTGGTTGCCGATCACCACCTGAAACTGTCCGCCGCTCTCCACGACCATGATGACCCCGGGCTCTTTTTTTAGCCCGTCGGAATCGGCCTTTTTCATCTCTTTGAGTTTAAAGCGTAACCGCGTAGCGCAATGCACCACGCTGCTGATGTTCTCCTTGCCGCCAACGTGGCTGAGAATGACGTTCGCCAGCGTTTGATAATCCATGCTTGTGTCCTTACCTCTTGTGTCTGAGTAAAAAAAAACCTGAGCCACGCCACCTTGCGGCGACGGACTCAGGTTTTGCCTGCACACGTTAATGCAGTAACAACCCATAGGTGCAGTTAGCGCTGCTCTTTCCTCACGCGCTCGATATGGAGCGCGAGAAACATTGTCTCTTCGCTGGTCAGCCGCCGCTGATAGGTGCTGGCCAGGTGAAGCGCCACTTTCTCGGCGCACTTCCACGCCAGCGGGTAGTTATCTTTCACCGCCTGGTGGAGGCTGAGATCGTCGTCGTCAATCACCGTGCTGTTCAGCATGCGCTGGGAGAAGAACTTCAGATGGGTTACAAAGCGCTGATAGCTCAGCCCCTCTTCGTCATACTCCAGCTTTAACTGATACTGCACGATATGCAGGATCTCCTGCATCGCACGGGTGATATGCATCACCTCCGGCATCGCGCTGTTTAACTGTGCCGTCACCAGATGGAGCGCAATAAAACCCGCTTCATCTTCCGGCAGCGTCACACCGAGCCGCCTGGCGATGATCGCGCGCGCTTCATGCCCGAGCGCGAACTCTTTCGGGTAGAGACGCTTGATCTCCCACAGCAGCCCGTTGCGGATAAGCAGCCCTTTTTTCTGCCGCTCGATGGCGAAGTAGCAGTGATCGGTGAGCGTGATATAGAGGCTCTCCTGCAACTTCCCCAGCCGTTCGCTGGCCAGCGCAATAATGCGATCGCAGGTGGTCATCACCTCCAGCGGGATCTGATTGAGCAGCTCACCCAGGCGGCGCACCAGATCGTCGCTTTGCAGTGCGAAGACCTTTTCGATCGCGCCCTCGTCGAGCCGATCGCCGGGACGCTTCTGAAATGCGATACCGCGCCCCATCACCACCTGCTCGCGCTGCTGCTCGTCCAGCACCACGGCGACGTTATTGTTTAATATTTTGGCGATACGCATGCCGCCCGCCGGAACCAGACCGGAAGAGAAACCTGCCTCGCCGATGTGTGACACCATCAGCGGAACAGGGCCTGATACTGGGCTTCATACTGCGGCGCATTCCACTGGCCATCGAACACCGTCAGGGTGATATAGCCTTTGTTGAGCCAGCCGGTATCGGTGTCCGACTCGTTCGGCATCAGCATCTTTTCATTGATCACCTGCTGTGCACGGCCATCTTCCAGCAGCACATAGCTGTGCTGCGCTTCGGGGAAGGATTCATTACCAATAAATTTCTCACCCTTCACCGCGCTTTTCGCCAGCGGAGGGTAGTTGATGCTCAGGCCGGAGCCGGCTGGCAGCAGCGGCTGACCGGGCTGGCGTTTTGCCTGAAGCTTATCGACCAGCGAGACCACATAATCGACCGAGTCCGGCCAGTATTTATGCGTGCTGGGCCAGCCCGCTTTTTGCTCCTCTGCCGTGAACAGGTAACCGATGCTGGCGGCAATCGCCGGGTAGCCGTAGCGCACGGCGCGCACCGCTGCGCCCACGGTGCCGGAGTTAAGCTGCGTGACGCCGGTGTTCGGGCCATCATTGACACCGGAAATGACGAGGTCCGGCGGGTTCTCTTTCAGAATGCCGAGCAGGCCGAAATCGATGGCATCCGCAGGCGTGCCGGGGAAGCAGTAGCGTTTTTCCGCCACTTTCTTCACATCGAAGATTTTGTTGGGTTTGAAAGTGATCGCCGAGCCAATGCCGCTCTGATTGGTGGCGGGTGCCACCATCCAGACATCAAAGCCTTTGGCGGCCAGTTTTTCCTGTAAGGAGATCGTGCCGATGGAGTCGCAGCCGTCGTCGTTGACCAGTAAAATGCGCGTTGCGCGTTCAGCCGCATGAGCGCCGGTGGAGGCAAGTGCGGTGAGCAAAAGTGCCAGTAACGTTTTATTCACGGTGAATCTCCTTATTGATTATGCAGACCAAATTTGTATTCCATGGTGATGCCGCCGCCGAGGCCATGCGAGCGGTGGAAATCGCGCTTATCGTCCGTCAGCCAGGGTTTGCCTTTTACCAGCTTCCAGCTGTAGCTCGGACCAAAGCCGGCAAACAGCGATAAGCCAGAGAGAGCTTTCGGCGTCCACGCAATAAAACCGCCATACTCCCACTGATTTAATTTGACGCCCTGATATTTCGCCCCAAAACCATAATTAGCGAAAATACCTGTGGTCAATTCCGGCGAGAGAACATATTTACCGTACCAATAAATCATCTGCTCATTATCATTGACGTAATCATTGCCTTCGCCATCCGCCGGGCTATTAAATGCGCCACGGGTGTTTTTACCCATATGCCAATAAAAGTGCCCGAGGCCATTATCCAACGGCGCTTTTGTTTTTGACCAGGCGACACCTGACTCCATTGCGTAATATTGGTAGCCCACCAGCGCAAAAATATGCTGCGCGCTATGCGTAAATCCACGCGCGCCTTCCCATTCTGCCAGCCCGCGATTGTAATACCAGGCACTGCGTAATAACAGCGACTCTTTTTCAGCCAGCGGCAACGCAAATTGCGCCTCTATTCCCTGGCGGAAAAGATAATTATCACTTTCGCCTGCCAGCCAGCTTACGCGGGTATTTTTATCAGGACTCCAGCTTATATCACCGGTAACAATATGATCGATGGGCTTATTAGTTTTTAAAGTATAAATGCGGCGCTTTTCCGGTTCATCACGTTCTGAAAAACGGGTGACCCAGGCGGCGCGGGCAGAGAGATCGCCAATGCCGCTCTCGAGACTTACCCCCTGCCATGAACTTGGTGCGGCCCGGCTGCGCGTGACGCTGAGCGTGCCAAACTTATAAAGCTGCTTCCAGCCCGCGTAGAGCCTGGCGTACGCATGCTCATCCTCCCATTTGAGCTTGGCGTAAAGCTGCCCAACTTTGTTGAACCCTTCCGCATGGCCGTTGTTATCGCGCAGCAGATCGCGCCCGGCAAAGTCTTTGTTGGCGTAGAGCTTGACCACGCTATACCATGAGGCATCAATACCGATAGCATCCCGGTACCAGCCGCTCTGATAATCAAGCAGCGCGCCCTGTGCCCACGCTTTCTGGTCACCAATACCGGCTTCTGAGTGCTGGTTATTAGTATTAATCATCCAGACATTTTTTAACGTGACATCGAACCGACTATTTTCAATAAAACCCTGAGTGTTGGGCAGTTCACTATTAGCAAAAGCGCAAGTGCCGCTAATACCTGACAGGAACGCCAAAGGTAAGGCGAATTTAATATGTGCCATTTCTATTCCATTTTTATATTGCTGGCCGCAACTGCCGCGTTAAAAATAGTGCTAACGCGTAAGGCTCAGACAATTCCTTATAGTTATTTGCTTTACAGCTTTTATTTATGCACACCATCAAAACAAAAAAACCCAAACCCGAAATTCACAAGCGGTGAATTTGATGGTTTAGGTTTTGCCTGTTTAACAGTAACAACCCTGAGATGGTGTGGGTAAATAAATACCATCCCACATCGAAATAATCTACGAGCAATTTAGGTAAGAGCGTAAAAGTGTGACTCAGATAACGCTACGAATTGAGGCAATTACATCGTAGCGTTGCAGGATCCTATATTTCGACGCGCGCAATAGCTGCCGCAATATCCTGAGAGGTTTTGTAGGTGCGAATTTCCGCAAATAGATCGCCAGCTTCAGCGTACTCTTTGCGCAGATAGCCCAGCCACTGCTTGATACGGGCAACGTGATACAAACCGGTATCACCCTGCTTCTCAAGCCGACTGTATTTCGCCAGCAGCGCAACCACTTCAGGCCAGGGCATGCGCGGCTCGTTATATTTCACCACCCGGCTGAGGTTTGGCACATTGAGCGCGCCGCGGCCAATCATCACCGCATCACAGCCGGTCGCTGCCATGCAGGCCTGCGCACTCTGCCAGTCCCAGATTTCACCGTTGGCGATAACCGGGATCGACAGGCGCTGGCGGATCTCACCAATCGCCTGCCAGTTGATGCGCTCGGCTTTATAGCCATCCTCTTTCGTGCGGCCATGCACCGTCAGTTCGCTGGCACCCGCCTGCTCTACCGCATCGGCAATTTCAAACTGGCGGGCGGAGTTCTCCCAGCCAAGACGAATTTTTACCGTCACCGGCAGATGCGACGGCACCGCTTCGCGCATCGCCTTCGCACCGCGGTAAATCAGCTCCGGATCTTTGAGCAATGTCGCCCCACCGCCGCTGCCGTTGACCAGTTTCGACGGGCAACCGCAGTTCAGATCAACCCCCCACGAGCCGAGTTCAACCGCGCGGGCGGCATTTTCCGCCAGCCACTGCGGATATTGACCCAACAGCTGAACGCGCACTAATGTGCCGGAGGAGGTGCGGCTCTGGCGCTGCAATTCCGGGCAGATTTTATGGAAGGATTTTACCGGCAGCAGCTGATCGACCACGCGCAGAAACTCGGTGATGCAGAGATCATAATCATTGACGTCAGTCAGCAGCTCGCGCACCAGAGAATCGAGCACGCCCTCCATTGGAGCCAGTAATACACGCATAAATCACCCCGAAAAAATGAGGCGACATAGTAGCCGCTCTCCGGTAGCGAGGAAAGTGCCATTATCATCGAGCGCTGAAGGCTTAGCGCCCCTTTTTTCACACTCTGGCCGGTTTGAACACATAATTTAACCAAATGGGATGTCTGGTATGCTCAAAATTCATGATGTGATCAGTAGCACGTTTTTAGCTTTAATTGTATGATGAATGCGTTTCAGCAAGGATTTCCACCATGAATAAATCACTGATAATCATCTGGCAGTACCTGCGAGCCTTCGCACTCATCTATGCCTGCTTATATGCGGGTATTTTTGTCGCCTCTCTGCTGCCGATCGCCATTCCAGGCAGCATTATTGGCATGCTGATTATGTTTGTCCTGCTGGCGCTGCAGATCCTGCCGGCGAAGTGGGTCAATCCCGGCTGTTTTCTGCTTATTCGCTACATGGCGCTGCTGTTTGTGCCTATTGGCGTCGGCGTTATGCAGTATTACGACGTGCTGCGCGCGCAGTTCGGCCCGATTGTGGTCTCCTGCGCGGTGAGCACGCTGGTGGTCTTTTTGGTGGTGAGCTGGAGTACCCATCTGGTACACGGCGAGCGTAAAGTGGCCGGTCGTGAGGAAACAAAAGAGTGATGGCCTATATCTGGTGGTCCCTGCCGTTAACGCTGGCGGTCTTTTTCGCTGCCCGCAAACTGGCCGCGCGCTTTAAGCTGGCGCTGCTTAACCCTTTACTTATCGCGATGGTGGTGATCATACCGCTGCTGTTGCTGACTGGTACGCCCTACGATCACTACTTCCAGGGCAGTAAAGTGCTCAACGATCTGCTGCAACCCGCAGTCGTGGCGCTGGCGTTTCCTCTTTATGAACAGCTGCACCAGATCCGCGCGCGCTGGAAATCGATTATTACCATCTGTTTTATCGGCAGCCTGGTGGCGATGATCAGCGGGACGCTTATCGCACTATTAATGGGAGCGACGCCCGAGATTGCCGCCTCGATATTACCGAAATCCGTCACTACGCCGATTGCGATGGCGGTAGGCGGCAGCATTGGTGGCATTCCGGCCATTAGCGCAGTGTGCGTGATTTTTGTCGGCGTGCTTGGCGCGGTCTTTGGGCACACCCTACTCAACCTGATGGGCATCAAGACCAAATCGGCACGCGGGCTGGCAATGGGTACCGCCTCGCACGCGCTGGGCACCGCGCGTAGCGCAGAACTGGATTACCAGGAGGGGGCTTTCAGCTCGCTGGCGCTGGTGATCTGCGGGATTATCACCTCGCTTATCGCGCCGTTCCTCTTTCCGCTGCTGATTGCGCTGTGGGGTTAAAATTTGCGATGTGTCGCGCAATTCTTTAATGCGTTTCATTTGTTGCATAAATAGTGTGATTTAAGTCACATATAAAAGCGAAGCAGGCCCGTACACTGTCTCTCCAATACACTGCTATGAGGCACTGCTATGCATTCTCGTTTTCACACTGCTTTTTCCGGCCTGCCGGGTGAACTTCAGACCGCGCTGGCGCCTCTGCTGGCGGATGAACACTTCCCCGCTATGCTGAGCGCGGAGCAGGTGGCAACGTTGCAAAGCGCGACACAGCTCGATGCCGATGCGCTGGCCTTCGCGCTGCTGCCCCTCGCTGCCGCCTGCGCGCGCACGGATCTCTCCCATTTCAATGTCGGCGCGATTGCCCGCGGCGTCAGCGGCAGCTGGTATTTCGGTGCCAATATGGAGTTTATCGGTGCCACCATGCAGCAGACGGTGCATGCCGAGCAGAGCGCCATCAGCCACGCCTGGCTGCGCGGTGAGACCGCACTGGAATCGGTGACCGTAAACTACACGCCGTGCGGCCACTGCCGACAGTTTATGAATGAGCTCAACAGCGGGCTTTCGCTGCGCATTAACCTGCCAGGCCGCGCGCCGCATACGCTCGGTGATTACCTGCCGGATGCCTTCGGGCCGAAAGATCTTGAGATTAAAACCCTGCTGATGGACGCCCAGGATCACGGTTTCGCCCCGCGCGGCGATGCGCTGACCCAGGCCGCGATTGCCGCAGCCAGCCAGAGCCACTCCCCTTATACTCACTCACCTTCCGGCGTTGCCCTGCTCTGCCGCGACGGGCAGATCTTCAGCGGACGTTATGCGGAGAACGCGGCGTTTAACCCGACGCTGCCGCCGTTGCAGGGCGCGCTTAATTTGCTCAGCCTGAGCGGATTCGACTACCCGGATATTACGCGCGCCGTACTGGCGGAACGCGCTGACGCGCCGTTAACGCAGTGGGATGCAACAACGGCAACGCTGCGTGCGTTAGGTTGCGAAGCGGTTGAGCGCGTAACGCTATGATGCGCATCACTGCGGTTAAGGCCGCAGTGATGAAAAACAGCGCGATTGAGCTGCCGTTTCTTGCGCTTGCGGTGTGGGTAAAGTAGCCTGAGTGCAATTTCAATCCCTTACCGAGCCTGCTTCATGTTAAAGCGTGTTTTTTACAGCCTGATAGTCCTGATTGGTCTGCTGGTGTTAACCGCGCTGGGTCTCGATCGCTGGATGAGCTGGAAAACCGCCCCCTATATCTACGACGACCTGCAGGATCTCCCCTGGCGTCAGGTCGGCGTGGTGCTTGGCACTGCCAAATATTACCGCACCGGTGTGATCAACCAATATTACCGCTACCGCATTCAGGGTGCCCTTAACGCCTATAACAGCGGCAAGGTGAACTACCTGCTGTTGAGCGGTGATAACGCACAACAGAGCTATAACGAGCCGGTGACCATGCGCAAAGATTTGATCGCTGGCGGCGTTGATCCTGCGGATATCGTGCTCGATTACGCCGGTTTCCGTACCCTGGACTCGATTGTCCGCACCCGCAAGGTGTTCGACACCAATGACTTCATTATCATCACCCAGCGCTTCCACTGTGAACGCGCGCTGTTTATCGCCCGCCACTTAGGCATTCAGGCGCAGTGTTACGCCGTGCCGTCGCCTAAAGATATGTGGAGCGTGCGGGCGCGCGAATTTGGCGCCCGGCTCGGGACGATTGCAGATCTCTATCTGTTTAAACGTGAACCCCGTTTCCTTGGGCCTCTGGTGCCGATCCCTGCGATGCATGAAGTGCCGGAGGATGCTCAGGGCTATCCGGCAGTCACGGCCGAGCAGTTAGTTGATATGCAAAAAAAGAAGTAGCAGAGCGGATTAATTGAAGGGCACCGTACGGCCACTGCTTTTCGCCGGGCGGACAAGCGTGAAATCACGGGCAAGAAATCCCTGGTGATCGATGACGGCGGAGGCATTCCGCTCCAGCGTCCATTTGCCGTTTAGCGCATTAAACTGCATCACCTTCTCCCCTTCCGGCGTCTCCACCAGATAGTCACCCGTTTTCAGATAGCCTGCGCTGCAGGTGATGCGTGCCGGCGGGTTGTTAGCCATTCTGTACTCGATCTTGCGAAACCCGGTCTGCACCGAGCAGAAGTAGAAAAACGGCAATGACGTGACGGTGAGATCGCCGATTACAGCAATCACTTCGCCATCACGAAGCAGTTCAACATTTTTTAAAACGAAATTCACCTGACTGGTTTTTTCATGCGGTGCGTGGTCAACTCTAAAAAAAACAAAATTCATAAGCGCCCCTTGAGCTGCAATCACAACTCTCAAAGATTGTCCTTTAAGCGTATGTAGCCGCTGCGATGAAGGCCTTCAGAATCCCCTTAAATTTGATCGGTTCTTCAATAAGATGCGCGCAGAGCGGGATTTTAAAAGCACAAACAAGGCACACGACAACGCAGCGCAAGCTGCATGACACGTGCCTTTGCGGAGGTAAAAAGGGGAAACTCAGGCGACTTTTTCGTGCTCGATTTCATGCTCCGTCAGGCTGCGCTGCAAATCGTAGATCAGGCTGCGCACCATATCGGGGGTTAAGCTGAAAAACTGCGAGTCAAAAGTCGATGCACCCGGGCCATATGGCGAAGTGCTGTAACCAAATTTCACAACGATGCTCTGCTGCTTGTCTACCGCGCCCACTTGCCATCCAGTGACGGGGAATGCCGGAAAAGCGAATTCATTCTTCATCCTAATCTCCTTATAAATGTTGGGACTTAATAAAGCGTAGCAGCGACGCGGGATTTCTCCATGTCGAATAGATGAAGTTTTCTAATAGCAGAGCAATAAAAAAGCCCGCACAGGGCGGGCTTGAGAGCGGAGCAGAAAGATTACTTCTTGCGCGCGTACTTCAGGGAGTCCAGCGCCACGGCGAAGATAATGATCCCGCCCTTGATGATGTACTGCCAGTAAGGGTTGATGCCGATATAGGTCAGACCGTAGTTGATAACGGTAAAGATGATCACACCGGTCACCACGCCCAGCACGGTACCGACACCGCCGCTGAAGGAGACGCCGCCCACCACGCACGCGGCAATCGCATCGAGCTCATACATAAAGCCGAGGTTGTTGGTCGCCGAGCCGATACGGCCCGCTTCCAGCAGCCCGCCGAAGGCGTAGAAGACGCCGGAGAGGGCATAGATCATCAGCAGGTTCAGCGCGACGTTCACACCAGACACTTTTGCCGCTTCCGGGTTGCCGCCGATAGCGAAAATGTTCTTACCGAAACGGGTTTTGTTCCACAGCACCCAGACAAACGCCACGGCGATCAGCGCGTAGAAGGTGATGTAAGAGAGGCGGAAGCTGCCGAGCGCAATAAAGCCCTGGGTAAAGGTGGAGAAGCCGCTGTCGAAGCCGGAGATCGGCGACGCGCCGACAAAGTCGTAATAGAGGGAGTTGATACCGTACACGATAATCATCGTGCCCAGCGTGGTGATAAACGGCGTCACATTCAGGTAAGCGATGATAATACCGTTGATAAGGCCGATAATCGCGCCGATAACGCAGACGATCAGCACCACCACGATAATCGGCATTGTTGCCATCTCCGGGAACACCTTATTGGCGTTCTCCATTGATTGCAGCAGCGTAGCCGCCACTACCGCTGCCAGACCGACCTGACGTCCGGCAGAGAGGTCGGTGCCCTGGGTAACAATCAGGCCCGCGACGCCGAGCGCGATAATAATACGCACCGAAGACTGGGTCAGAATATTACTTAAGTTCAGCAGGCTTAAGAACGTAGGGTCCTGGAAAATAATAATGGCCAGTAACACTAAAAGAACGACGTAAATACCGCCATCTTTCAGATAAGTGAGAAAAGTCTTTTTATTTAACGCACTCATGAGGAGCCCCTGATCTTAAAGGTGCAAAGACGCAAGACGGAGAATTTCGTTTTGCGTTGTCGTTTTAGTATCAACAATTCCAGCGACGAGGCCATTGCTCATTACCAGAATACGGTCAGTGATGCCTAACAACTCAGGCATTTCAGAGGAGATAATAATGATCCCCTTCTCTCTTTTCGCCAGCTCAGCAATCAGCTGATAAATTTCAAACTTCGCACCCACGTCAATACCGCGCGTCGGTTCATCAAGCATCAAAATTTCCGGCTGGGTTAACAACCAGCGTCCAATAATCACTTTCTGCTGATTACCCCCGGAAAGGGAACCAATTTGCGTGCGGTGGCCAGGCGTTTTTACCCGCATCGAGTCAATAACCCATTGGGTATCGCTCTTCATGCGGCTGTTATCCAGCAAGCCCACTTTGTTACGGTAGTTCTGGATATTGGAGATTAATGAGTTAAATCCAATATCTAAATAGGCATAAATACCCGTCGAGCGACGCTCTTCGGTGACCAAGGCAAAGCCGTTATTAATGGCTTCGTTGGCGGTATGGTTATTAATCGCTTTACCGTGCAGCTTAATAGTGCCGCCCGATTTTTCACGGATACCAAACAGCGTCTCCACGATATCGGTACGCTTCGCGCCCACCAGCCCGGCAATCCCGAGAATTTCGCCCTTGCGCAGATCAAAGCTCACATCACGAATCGACGGCTGACGCAGAGAGGTGAGATTACGCACCTCCAGAATGGTCTCGCCCGGCGTGTTGTGCTTGTCCGGGAAGCGCTGGTTCAGGGAGCGGCCGACCATCATGGCGATGATCTTATCCATATCCAGCCCTTCCAGCGGCTGGGTGGCGATCCACTGCCCGTCGCGCAGAACGGTAATTTCATCGCACAGCTGGAATATCTCTTCCATCTTGTGGGAGATATAAACTATGCCGCAGCCACGCTCTTTCAGCTTGCGGATAATTTTAAACAGATGGTTGACCTCTTTTTCGGTCAGCGACGACGTCGGCTCATCCATAATGACGATTTTGGCGTCATAGGAGAATGCTTTCGCAATTTCGATCATCTGCATCTGGGAAACGGATAATGTCCCGACACGCGCACGGGGATCGATATCAATATCCAGCTCATCGAAGATGGCTTTCGTGTCGTGGTACATCTTATCCTGATCGACAAACACGCCTTTGGTCGGGTAACGCCCGAGCCACATGTTATCCATCACCGAACGTTGTAATACCAGGTTCAACTCTTGGTGCACCATCGAAATACCGTTTTCCAGCGCCTCTTTGGCGGAGTGGAAATCGATCTCTTTACCCTGAAATAGAATGCTGCCGGAATCTTTTTGGTAGATCCCAAAAAGGCATTTTAATAATGTCGATTTACCCGCACCGTTTTCACCCATCAATGCATGAATAGAGTGAGGACGGACTTTTAAATTGACATTATCGAGCGCCTTTACGCCGGGAAAGGACTTGTTGATATTGCTCATTTCCAACAAGAATTCACCTGACGACTGAGTATTATTGCTGACCATAATTCTACCTTGTTGGCCTGGCATATCATTTTTATAAAAGGGCGTATTAAACAATACGCCCAGTGAGAACGGTCAAACTAAATCTTATTTACCGGTAATTTGCGCCAGGTTGTCTTTATCAACGCCGACGTAAGGAATACGGACAATCTTGTTCTCAATTTTCCAGGTGGTGCCATCTGCCGCACCTTTGCCATCAGCAAGGTTTTTCGCCAGATCGAAGGTCGCTTTCGCCTGGTTGTTAGCATCGTTCAGCACGGTACCGGCCATCGCGCCCGATTTCACCAGCGCCAGTGCTTCTGGCAGTGCATCGACGCCAAATACCGGAATGGCGGATTTGTTGTGGGCTTTCAGCGCTTCAACCGCACCCATTGCCATCGCATCGTTGTTGGCAATCACCACTTCGATTTTGTTAGCGTTCGGGCCAGAGAGCCACGCGTCCATTTTATCTTTCGCCTGGGCGGTGTCCCACATTGCAGTATCTAAAGCCAGCTGCTGGGTTTTGATGCCTTTATCGTTCAGCTCTTTAATCACGTAGGTGGTACGCGCTTCAGCATCCGGGTGGCCCGGCTCGCCTTTCAGCAGTACGAACTGAATCTGCCCATCTTTGTTCAGATCCCAGCCTGGGTTTGCCGCCCAGTGTTTGGCAATCAGGTCGCCCTGAATCACGCCGGACTCTTTAGAGTCGGTGCCGACGTAGTAAGCTTTGTCATAGCTATCCAGCGCTTTGCGGGAAGGCTCTTTGTTGAAGAAGACGATAGGCACATTCTGGCCGCGCGCTTTCTCAATCACCGTGCCCGCCGCAGCCGGGTCAACCAGGTTGATGGCAAGGGCTTTAACCCCTTTTGCCAGCAGGACGTCGATCTGATCATTCTGTTTGGATTGGTCGTTCTGGGAGTCGTTCATCAGCAGCTGCACATCCGGTGCTGCTTTACCGTCTTTCTCAATCGCCTTACGCACAACGGACATGAAGTTGTCGTCATATTTATAGATGGTCACACCAATACGGGTATCCGCTGCGTGTGCGGCTGCGCCAAACAGCATGCTTGCCATGACAGCAGACAGAGTCAACACCTTCTTATTCATGGTATCTCCGGTTTTATTATATGCAGGGTAGTGCTAGTGAATAGTGCTCGGCGGGTCAGTATGTTAAGAAGAGGTTACTGACACCCGACGTCCACGCTAAAAAAATTCAATCGTCCGTGTTCGGTAACGCTCCAGAAGATCGCTTTATCCGATGCTTTTACGTGAACGTTTCATTAAAAATGAATACTCACCGTTACATCGTTTTTCAGCTTCCAAAACGCTGACATCATAGTCAGCGCCTTGTTAAGATACTGTGAATTTACTCACAGATTGAAAACGGTTACATCGCGACGCTTTACGAGTTAGTGATCGGCGCCACACTTTGTCGCAACGCCACGGAATGACGGCGTACCAGCGTCGGCATAAAGCAGTGCGCGGCCTGCGGATCGAGCTTGCCCGCCGCCCCCTGTAGCGCCAGCTCCGTAGCCAGCCGCGCCATTGACGCCACCGGGTAGCGCACGGTGGTTAATTGCGGATCGGTGTAACGGGCAATGGGGATATCATCGAAACCAATCAGCGACAGATGCTGCGGCACCGCAATGCCGTTATCTTTCAGCGCCGTCAGCGCACCCGCTGCCATGCTGTCGTTATAAGCAAAAACGGCGGTCAATTGCAGATTGCGCCCCAGCAGTTCTACCATCGCCGCCTCCCCGCCCTGCATATCCGGCGAACCGGTGCCAACCCAGCTGTCCGGCGCGGCAATGCCCTGCTCTTCCAGCGCGCGGAACCACCCTTCGCGGCGCGAATCGTTATCTTCAATCTGATGGCTGGAGGCGAGGTAGCCGATGCGTTGATGGCCGTTATTCAGCAGCATGCGCGTCGCCATCACCGCCCCGCTGACGTTATCAAGGCAGACGCAGCGGTGGGCGTAACCGGGCACCACGCGGTTGATCAGCACCATGCCGGGGATCTGCTCCATAAAGCCCGTCAGCTCTTCATCGCTGAGCGCTTTTGAGTGCACAATCAGGGCGTTACAGCGCTGACGTATCAGCACCTCAATGGCGTGGCGCTCTTTTTCCGCCTCATGGTAGCTGTTGCCAATCAGCACATACTTTTGATGTTCTTGCGCGACGGTATCTACCGCTTTGACCAGCGCACCGAAGAAGGCGTCGGAGACATCCATCACGATCACGCCGATGGTGTCGCTCACCTGCGTCGCCAGTGCCTGGGCGTTGGCGTTTGGGCGATAACCGAGCTGGGCAACCGCCTGCATCACGGTTTCGCGCGTCTCCTGGCTGACCAGGGCGCTGTTGTTGAGTACGCGGGAAACCGTCGCGACGGAGACGTTCGCATGACGGGCAACGTCACGAATGGTGATCATTTTTTCCCACCTTGTCTGAATGGCGGCACGTCACAGGCACCCCCTGGGTAAAGTAAGGAGGCTATTCTGGCAGTCGCGGTGGCTTTGCTACGTGAGAGGCATCACATCAATGGAAGCGGTTACATCGCATTTGTTAACGATTGTGATCCAGATCGTTATCTGCTTGTAGGCGGTAATGCGCTGCCCGCCGCACGGGCGGTCAGTTGTCGCCACAGCCATTCGACGGGGCCCTGGCGAAAACGCCTGAGCCAGAGCACGGAGAAGAGGATATTAACCGCCCAGACGGCGGGGACGATCGCCAGCAGTTGCAGGCGGTCAAAGCGCATAAACAGACCGAAGTGGTTAAACAGCGTGGTGCAGATCAGGGTCTGCAACAGATAGTTAGTGAGCGCCATGCGCCCGACGCAGGCGATTGCGCTCACCAGTTTGCTGGCGCAGATTTGCGGCCAGAAGCCCCACGCCAGCGCCGCATAGCCGATGGCCTGCACCGGCGCGCTCAGCTCGCGCGGGGCCTGCAAAAAGAAGGCGCACCAGCGGTAAGACCAGCCGAGCTGCCACTGGGCGACAATGGCGGGAATATTCACTGCCATTCCCGTCACCACCAGCACGGCGCCGACGCGCCGGTAGTGGCGCAGCGGGAACTGCCCTCTCATCCAGCCGCTGCGCATGAGTGCAGCACCAATCAACATCAGCCCGGCCAGCTGCCAGCCATACTGCACGCCGAGCGCCAGCAAGGCGTTTGACAAGAGATCGCTGCGGTTACTCAGCCCCTCCACCAGCGTGCCGCTGGTGCGCCACCAGGCTTCATACTGCACATTGGCGGCATCGGGCAGCCAGGAGCGGTTTGGCGTGGTACCGGAGATCGCCCCCAGCAGCAGCAACACGACAATGCCGATGAGATAGAGCACTACGCCGGTATGAAACATCGCTTTCACGCTCTGCGCATCGCGAATCATTCGCCAGCCGATAAGCCCTACCAGGCCATAAGCCAGCAGAATATCGCCTTCCCAGAAGAAGAGTGCGTGAATGAAACCGAGCAGCACCAGCAGCGTCAGGCGCGACTGGATCCAGCGCTTGCCGCGTGGCAGCAGCATCTGCAACCCCGCACCAAAGAGAATGGCGAACAGCGAGAGAAATTTTACCTGCGCAAAAAGGTCGAGCAGCGCCCAGGTCCAGGCATCATGCAGGGTGATGTCGCCATACCAGGCGGGATTAAGATAGGCCGCCTTCGGCAGACCAAAGGCGGTGATATTGAGCAGCAGAATGCCGAGAATGGCGAGGCCACGGATAAAATCGAGCGTGACGCTCCTTCCCATGTCGGCGGCTCCTGCAATCAGTTAGTGTGGCGAACGGCGCGCAGGAACTCCTGGCGAGTGTTCTGGCTCGACTTAAACAGGCCACCGAGTGAGGTGGTAGTGGTGGCGCTGGTGGCATCGCGAATGCCGCGCGCTTTCACACAATAATGGACCGCATCAATCGATACCGCGACATTGTTGGTGCCAAGCAGGGTTTGCAGCGCGGTGAGGATCTGCTGGGTCAGGCGTTCCTGAACCTGCGGGCGCTGGGCGAAGAACTGCACAATGCGGTTGATTTTCGACAGGCCAATCACCGACTCTTTCGGGATGTAAGCCACGGTCGCTTTACCGTCGATAGTGACAAAGTGGTGTTCGCAGGTGCTGGTAAGCGTGATGTCGCGCACGGTCACCATCTCATCGACCTTCATCTTATTTTCAATGACGGTGATTTTCGGGAAATTGGCGTAATCAAGACCGGAGAAGATCTCATCGACATACATTTTGGCGATGCGATGCGGCGTTTCCATCAGGCTGTCATCATTCAGATCGAGATTGAGCAGCTGCATGATCTCGGTCATATGGCCGGCGATAAGGCGTTTACGGGATTCATTATCCATTTGCACCGGGGGGCGCAGCGGGGTTTCCAGACCACGGGCAACCAGCGCCTCGTGCACCAGCGCCGCTTCTTTACTGAGTGATGACATATTTTCTTCTTCTCCTGCAGGTATGGCGTGCTTCGCGTGTTGCGGCGAAGTGAGGCAACATTGTGCGTGAGGTCGCGCACATAATCCAGCCCGCCGGGGATAATTATTGAAATTGCCGCTGCCTTTCAGGCACGACGTTTCCACACCAGAACACCGCCAATCACCAGCGCAACCGCCGCGATACCGAGCGCCGGCTCAAGGCGTCCGGTAAGCCAGGTCGAGAGCGCGGAGGTCATCGGGCCGACCAGCTGCCCGACGGCATAGCCGGTGGTGAGCAGGCCCGCCATATAACGCGCATGATAGGGTGCCAGCTCGCGGCCATAGAGCAGTGAAAGCTGCACCGCACAGAGGAAACCGCCGCCGACCAGCACCGCGCCGCACACCAGACCGCTCAACCCCGGCAGAAGCCAGGCCGCCAGCACGCCCGCGCCCTGCAACCAGAGGACTATCGCCAGCCGCTGATGGCTCTGCCCGCAGTGGCGCAGCAGAATACTAAGGCCAATGCCGATCACCGCCGCGAGGCCAAAAACCGGCCAGACAAACTGGGCAAACAGGCTGCCGGGAAAGCGCAGCGCCGCCATCTGCGACAAAAAGGTAGCGGGCAGAATATAGCCAAACCCGGCCAGGCTGTAGCTCCAGACCAGCCGTTTCAGATCGGTGGTCAGGTGCAGAGGCTGCGTCTTCACCTCCGGGCGGTGCCACTCGCCGGGCTTCGGCAAGTAGCGGGCAATCAGCGCCACCAGCAGCAGCGCCAGCACGCCATACACTTGCCAGGCTGACGCAGCGCTTAATCCTTTGGCCTGAATCGCCACCGCCAGCAATCCGCTTAACGCGATGCCCGCGCCCGGCCCGGCAAACACCGCCGCGCTGAGGCCTGGTTTCCCGGCATGGGCCAGCCGCTCATTAGTCCACGCGGCAATCAGCACCATTCCCCAGCCGCTCATCGCGCCGATAATCAGCCGAATCGCGCCATGCAGCAGCGCGTTGTCTGCCAGCGCAGAGAGGAAAGTGAGCAGCACCGCGCCGCCAATGCCAAGCCACAGGCGCACTTCGATATGCCGCTTCGCGCGCATCGCATCCCAGGCACCGAGCAGATAACCCAGGTAGTTAATGGCTGCCACCAACCCGGCGCTGGTGAGGGTGAGCTGGCCGTCGCGGATCATCAACGGCACCTGCGGCGTAAAGGCAAAGCGGCCAATACCCATCACCACCACCAGCACGATAAAACCGCAAAGCGCGACGCGTAGCGCCATCTCAGCCCCCAAATGTTAATGTAAAGTTATGTTTATGATGCAGTATGTTGCGCAAGTGCGGAAGTGAAAGTTACTCACAGCGGCGTGAATTATCTGTATTATGCAGGGTTATCACTCTGTTTATCTCTGTGAAACCTGAGGAGCCCCGCATGGAATTGCTCGAAGAGCACCGCTGTTTTGAAGGCTGGCAGCAGCGCTGGCGTCACGACTCCAGCGTCCTGAACTGCGCCATGACGTTCAGCATCTTTTTACCGCCGCAGCGTAGCGATGCGCGCCCGCCGGTGCTTTACTGGCTCTCCGGCCTGACCTGCAATGATGAGAATTTCACCACCAAAGCCGGGGCGCAGCGCGTCGCCTCTGAACTGGGCATTGTGCTGGTGATGCCGGATACCAGCCCGCGCGGCGATGAGGTGGCTGATGCCGACAGCTACGATCTGGGTAAAGGGGCCGGCTTCTATCTCAACGCCACGCAGCAACCGTGGGCCACGCACTACCGAATGTTTGATTATCTGCGCGACGAACTCCCGGCGCTTATCCAGAGCGAGTTTAACGTCAGCACCCAGGCGGCAATCAGCGGTCACTCCATGGGCGGCCACGGCGCGCTGATAATGGCGCTGAAAAACCCCGGCCGTTACACCAGCGTCTCCGCCTTTGCGCCGATTGTGAACCCGTTACAGGTGCCGTGGGGGCAGAAAGCTTTTACTGCCTATTTAGGTGAGGATGCCAGCCAGTGGCGCGAGTGGGACAGCTGTGCGCTGATGCTGGAAAGCGGCGAAGGTGACGCCATTCCGACCCTTATCGATCAGGGGGATAGCGATCAGTTCCTCGCCGATCAGTTACAGCCAGCGCGGCTGGCAGAAGTGGCGCGGCAGAAAAGCTGGCCGCTGACCCTGCGTATTCAGCCGGGGTACGATCACAGCTACTTCTTTATCGCCTCGTTTATTGAAGATCATCTGCGCTTCCATGCGCAGCACCTCTTCCGCTAAGTATTCCCCCGGCGTTTTCGCGCCGGGATCTCTCATCAGAAGCGGTAATCAATCGCCGCAAAGTAGCGACGTCCATCTTCGTTAAAGCTGTAGTCATCCCGGCTGAGATCTTTATCGCCGAGGTTAAGCACGCCCGCGCGCAGTTTGACATTTTTCGTCGCCTGCCACGCACCGCCCGCATTCCAGATAACATACCCGCCCGGCGTTGCGCCCTGGGAGACCGAGCGTTTCTCGCCGCTATAGTTCGCCGAGACATAGAACGACCACGCGTCGTTAGCCTGCCAGTCCAGCGTGCCGTTAGCAGTGTGGAATGGCAGATCCTGCAACGGTTTATTGCCGCCGCCGCTCAGATTGCGCCCGTCGTTATAGGTGTAATTCAGCGTTAGTTTCCACGCCTCATCGAACGGGATTTTCACCTCCGTCTCGACGCCCTGAATCCGCGCTTTATCAACGTTGTAGTAGCGGAACACCGGTACCCGCGCCCCACGAGCGTTACGCTCAAAGCCGACAAAGTTCGGATAGCCCGGCGCTTCGGTCAGGCTGGCAGTACGGCTGATATTGATCATATCCTCAATATTGTTCTGGAAGGCAGTAACGCTCCCCTGCACGCCCTCGAGCCAGCCCTCTTCGCCGCTGTAGTAAAGCCCCAGTTCGAAGCTTTCGCTGGTTTCCGGTTTTAGCTCCGGGCTGCCGACAATCCGGCAACTGCCGCGACAGGAGTTGCTCGCCCAGTCGGGGCTTAGCTGCAACAGCGACGGCGCTTTAAAGGCCGTTGCCCAGCCCCCTTTCACCGTGATGGTATCAGTGGCGCTCCACACCAGGTAGGCGCGTGGGCTCCAGTGATCGCCATAGGTTTCATGGTCATCCATGCGCAGGCCGGTGGTCAGCGCCAGCGGTTCAATAATCCGCCACTCATCTTCAATAAACAGCGCGTACTGGCTGGAGGAGGTTTTACTGCTGTTACCGCCGGTCAGGTTAATGGGATCGCTGAGTTTGTCATGACGCCATTCACCACCCAGCGTCACTAATTGATTGATCTCACCGAGCGGCAGCACCACTTTGCCATCCACGGTATTACTTTCTGAACGGATGGCGCTGGCGTTGCCGGGGTTTTTGTTATCGATCTTCTCGCCGTAGAAACGCAGCTCGCTATTGGCGCTGCCCCAGCGCCCGTTGTGCGCCAGCGAGTAGTTCTGGCGATCGAGGCGGTTTTTATTCAGTGAATCAGAGTTGCGATCCTGGCGGTCATAACCGTAACCAGCGGTAAAGTCGTGATCTTTGGTTGGCGTCCAGGCCAGTTCAACATTGCCATCGCGGCTGGTAAAGCCCTCGATGCGCGGCGACTCACCGCTGGCGGCGGTTTGCGAGGCCTGCTGCCGATCTTTTTCGCGCTTCGCCACGCCGCCAAAGGCCTTCAGCCCGAGCACGCCGTCAATCAGTGGCCCGCTGGTGTAGAATTGGCCATTTTGCGTATCGCCGCGATCGCGGTGCGCCTGAATGGTGGTATCGGCGGTGATTGAGCCGCTCCAGCGCTGGCCGATTTTTTTGGTGATGATATTCACCACGCCGCCGAGGGCGTCGGAGCCATATAGCGACGACATCGGGCCACGCACCACTTCAATGCGCTCAATCGCTTCTACCGGGATCCAGTTGAGGTCAAAATCGTTGTGGCGGAAGACGGCATTGCGCGAGTTGACGCGCTTGCCATCAATCAGGATCAGGGTGTAACTGCTGTTCAGCCCGCGCAGGCTGACACCTTTGCGGTTATCCCCTTCATTGGTGAGCTGCACGCCGGGCACCTCTTTCAGCACATCTTTCAGGTTTTGCACCGGCCTGCGCTGTAAATCCTGCTGCGTGATGACACTGATGCTGGCAGGCGCATCTTTCAGGTTCTGCTCGCTGGCCGAAGCGGTCACCACCAGCGTTTCACCCTCCCCTGCGGCGGCCATCACCGGTAGCGCCAGCGTTAACGCAGACGCACAGAGGCCTCCCCGCATAATGGGATTCAAGGTAAACATTCCGTAACTCCATGAGGTCTGAAAAAGATTGAAAAATTTGCTCACGTATTGCAAAACCGCGCACCGTTACATTGACGGCAGCGTTATAGATTGTGGAAACATCAGGCGCATGAATCCCGCCGGGTTCCCTTTTTTTTCAGACGCTTACCTTAGTGCAAACGAGAATGATTATCAATTTCTCAAACTTAAAGTTATGTAAAGGAGGGCGGGTAAATGGGAGGAGAAAGTGATAAAAAAACGCCCTCTGGGCAGAGGGCGTGAAAGAGGTCGTTATTTGGTAAAGCGTTCCGGGAACTCCATCTCGCTGTAGCGCACAAAGCGCGTCCCTTTGCTGAACTTGTAGCCCAGCCAGATCACCAGGAAGAGCGGAATGCCGATATAGGTCGCCGTCACCGCGCCCCAGTCAATGGAGTCTTCGAGGAAGGCCTGGTAGTTCTGCCCAAGGGTAATAATCAGGCAGAGCACAAAGGCGAAGATCGGCCCAATCGGGAAGAAGCCGGAGCGGTACGGCAGGTTATCCAGCGAGTGGCCCTGCGCAACATAGCCGCGGCGGAAACGGTAGTGGCTGATGGCAATGCCCAGCCAGGCGATAAAGCCCGTCATGCCGGAGGTGTTAAGCAGCCACAGGTAAACGGTCTGGTTGCCAAACATCGAGGTCAGGAAGCAGAGACCGGCAATCACCGTGGTGGCATACAGCGCGTTGCGCGGCACGCCGCCTTTCGACAGTTTGGCGAAGATGCGCGGCGCTTTGCCATCGCAGGCCAGCGTGTAGAGCATACGGGTGGAGGCATACATGCCCGAGTTGCCTGCCGAGAGTACCGCCGTCAGGATCACCGCATTCATCACCGCCGCCGCTGAGAGCAGACCGGCGTGTTCAAACACCAGCGTGAACGGGCTGACGCTGATATCTTTCACGTCGTTACGCAGCAGGCTTGGATCGGTATAGGGAATGATCAGGCTGATAATCAAAATTGCGAAGACGTAGAAGAGCAGGATTCGCCAGAAGACCTGACGCACCGCGCGCGGAATGTTCTTCTCTGGATCTTCCGACTCACCAGCCGCAATACCGATAAGCTCGGTGCCCTGGAAGGAGAAGCCAACAATCATCGCTACGCCAATCATCGCCGAGAAACCGCCGGCAAACGGCGCGTCGCCTATGCTCCAGTTACTCCAGCCCGCCGGTTTTTCCCCCTGGAAAATACCGACAATCATCATCACGCCGACAATGATAAAGATGATCACCGTGGTCACTTTGATCAGTGAAAACCAGTATTCCGCCTCGCCAAAGCCTTTCACCGAGATGTAGTTAAGCAGGAAGATAACGACCAGGAAGAGCGCGCTCCAGATCCAGCCCGGCGTATCCGGGAACCACCAGGTCATCACCAGTTGGGAAGCTACCAGGTCAACGGCGATGGTGACCGCCCAGTTGTACCAGTAGTTCCAGCCGAGGGCGAAGCCGAAGCCCTCTTCCACATATTTCTGCCCGTAGGTCGAAAAAGAGCCGGAAACCGGCATAAAGGCGGCAAGTTCGCCAAGGCTGGTCATCAGGAAATAGACCATCAGGCCAATCAGCATATAGGAGAGCAGCGCGCCGCCCGGCCCCGCTGAGGAGATGGTCGCCCCGGAGGCGACGAACAGACCGGTCCCGATGGAGCCGCCAATTGCGATCATCGTCAGATGACGCGCTTTCAGTGCACGACGAAGCGTGGTCGCTTCTGTGTTTTTTGTTTCGGAAACCATAAGAAAAAGCTATCCATCCAAAAAATGAGGCGCGATTGTAGCAGACGAAACGCGGCCCTTCCGGTGGAAAAGGTCTCTTATTAGAGACCTTCATAATTGGCCACGAATTATAAGTAAAGCAGTGAATGGAGGATGTTGCGAGGCGAAAACGCGCGGTCAGGCGAGACCGCGTACCGAAGCGATAAACTGCTGTAACTCAGGCGTGCGCGGCTGGTTGAAGAAGGTTTTACTCGCCCCCTGCTCCCACACTTTGCCCTGATGCATAAACACCACCCGATCGCCCACTTCACGGGCGAAGTTCATCTCATGGGTGACCAGAATCAGCGTCATCCCTTCTGCGGCAAGCTTTTCGAGCACCCGCAGTACTTCGCCGACCAGCTCGGGATCGAGCGCGGAGGTGATCTCATCGCAGAGCAACACTTTCGGCTTCATCGCCAGCGCGCGGGCAATGGCAACGCGCTGCTGCTGACCGCCGGAGAGGCTCGACGGCGCGTAATCGATGCGATCGCCAAGCCCGACTTTCTCCAGCATCTCCACCGCCAGCTCGCGGCAGGCTTCAGCCGGCATTTTCAGCACCCGGCGCGGTGCCAGCATCACATTTTCCAGCGCCGTCATGTGCGGAAAGAGGTTGAAGCTCTGAAACACCATCCCGACGGATCGGCTGATCTCCCGCGCCTGCGATTCACGGTCGGTCACCGTCATACCGCCGAGTTTGATGCTGCCATCCTGGTAGCCCTCCAGCCCGTTCATGCAGCGCAACAGCGTGCTTTTGCCCGAGCCGCTGCGCCCGATAATCGACACCACTTCGCCCATCTCAATATCCAGGCTTACGCCCTTCAGCACATGGTTGTCGCCATAATATTTCTGAACATCATTAATGGTGATGAGCGGCATGGAACTTTTTCTCCAGATAGCGGCTGTAGCGCGACAGCGGATAACACAGCAGGAAGTAGCCCGCGGCGACGAGGCCGAAGACCTTAAATGGCGCAAAGGTGACGTTATTCAGCATGGTGCCCGCCTTGGTCAGCTCGACAAAACCAATAATTGACGCCAGCGCCGTGCCCTTCACCACCTGCACGGAAAAACCCACCGTCGGCGCAATGGCAATGCGGATCGCCTGCGGGGCGATAACGCGAAACAGCGTCTGACCAAAGCTCAGCCCGAGACAGCGGCTGGCTTCCCACTGCCCTTTTGGCAGGGCGCGAATCGATCCGTACCAGATATCGAGCAGAAAGGCGCTGGTAAACAGCGTTAAAGCAAGCGTGGCGGCAGTCCAGGCGCTGACATCAATGCCGAACAGCCCAAGGCCAAAGAAGGCGAGGAACAGCTGCATCAGCAGCGGCGTGCCCTGAAACAGCGCGGCATAGGCGCTGACAAAACGCTGCGGCCAGCGCCAGCGACCAAGCCGCACCATCAGCAGCGGCAGGGTGACCAGCGTGCCGCAGAAAAAGGCGATCAGCGAGAGCAGCACCGTCCAGCGGGCGGCCAGCAGCAGGTTGCGCACAATATCCCAGTCGGTAAAAGTACTCATCATGCTCTGCTCCCTAACCATTTGCGCCCAATCGCCAGCAGCGCCTGACGCATCAGCAACGAGAGCGCGAGGTAGAGCAGCGTGGTGACGAAATAGACTTCAAAACTCAAAAAGGTGCGCGACTGAATAAGGTTCGCCATAAAGGTCAGCTCCTCATAAGAGACCTGCGACACCACCGACGAGCCGAGCATTACCATCACGCACTGGCTAACCAGCGCCGGGTAGATCCGCGCCAGTGCGGGCGGCAACACTACGCGCAGGAAGGTCTGAACCTTTGTCAGGCCAAGTACGCGCGCCGCTTCCCACTGCCCTTTTGGCGTCACCTGAATGCCCGCGCGGATAATCTCCGTGCTGTAGGCGCCAAGGTTAATCAGCATGGCGATCAGCGCTGCCTGCCCGGCGGTGAGTTTCAGCCCCAGCCCCGGCAAACCAAAGACAATAAAGAAGAGCTGCACAACAAACGGCGTATTGCGGATCACCTCAACATAGATCCCCCACAACGTGCGCAGCACGCCCGGTTTGCCGCTGCGCAGCGCCGCGCCGAGGATGCCAAGCGCGACGCCACCTACCGTTGCCAGCAGCGTCAGGGTGATGGTTGTCCACAATCCGGCCAGCAGTTCCGGCCAGAAGGGCCAGAGCGCGGCGAAATCAAGCGTCACCGTCATCGCTTATGCACCAAAGTTCGCGGGCAGCGGCGCCTGCATCCACTTCTGCGAGAAGTTGTTCAGCGTGCCCTCTTTCTGCGCCTGATCGACCAGCTTATCGACCTCGGCCTTCAGCGCCGGCTGGTTTTTCATCAAGCCGATAAAGCAGGGAGAGTCCTTGAGCATAAATTTGCTCACCGGCGCGTGTTGCGGGTTCTGGCGGGCAATTGCCGCCACTACCACGTTGCCCGTGGCAAGGAAGGCAACCTGGCCGGAGAGATAGGCCGAGAGCGTGGTGTTGTTATCTTCATAACGCTTCACCTGGGCATCTTTTGGTGCGATATCACTCAGCACCATATCCTCCACCGCGCCGCGCGTGACGCCGATGGTTTTGCCGCTCAGGGCTTTCGCATCGGCAAGGGTTGCGTCTTTCGGACCAAAGACGCCGAGGAAGAACGGCGCATAGGCACGGCTAAAATCGATTACCCGCTCGCGCTCGGCGTTTTTACCGAGGCTTGAGATGACCAAATCGACTTTGTTGGTTTGCAGGTAGGGCACACGGTTTGCGCTGGTGACCGGCACCAGTTGCAGCTTCACCTTCATCCCTTTAGCCAGATAGGTGGCCATGTCGATATCGTAGCCCTGCGGCTGCAAATCGGTGCCTACGGAGCCAAACGGCGGGAAATCCTGCGGGACGGCCACGCGCAGCACGCCGCGCTGTTGAATATCCTGCAACTGATCCGCCAGCGCCTGGGCGGAACAGACCATCATTACTGCTGCACTGGCTGTCGCCATCATCCACTTTTTCATCTCAACACCTCATCGCCCATGAAACAAAAGATTCTTTGAATCACTTTTTGCAACTAATGTGCCAACGAAGCCAGTGCCTGATTCAGCGGGCGCGCGGGGAAACGTGAGGAGGCCTGCCCCCCTAAAACGGTGCAGGTGCCTGCTGATGGTGCAATCAGATATCGCAGTAGCGGATAAAGCGGGTCAACGCGCTGGAGAGATGTTTCTGGCGATGATGAATGCGCCACAGGGTGCGCACCAGGCGAGGTAATGGCAGCGGGACTTCCACCAGCGTGCCGGTTTCCAGCTGTTCGGCAATCACGCGGCGCGACAGACAGCTGATGCCAAGCCCGTGGCGTACCGCATGCTTGATCGCTTCTGAATTGCCAAGCTCCATGCCTAGCTGAAACTGCGGCAGGTGTGAGAGCAGTAAATAGTCGACGATTTCGCGGGTACCGGAGCCGCGCTCGCGCAGGATCCACGGTGCCGCGGCAAGGGCTTCCAGCGTCACCTCACGTTGCAACAGCGGCGAGGAAGGCGGTGCAAACACCACCAGTTCATCCTCCAGCCAGGGTTCAGCAATGATCTCCGCCGCATGGCATGGCCCTTCGATAAGCCCGATATCAACGCGAAAATCGGCCACGGCGGTGATCACATCCTGGCTGTTGCCGACGCTTAACTCCAGCGGCAGCTCGGGAAAATCACGCCGGTAATGGGCGATCACCTCCGGCAGAATGTAGTTACCGATGGTGCTGCTGGCGAAGACGCGGATAGCACCGTTGGCCTCGCGAAACAGCTGTTCGATTTCGCTTGCCTGCTCCAGCGCCGCCAGCGCGCGCGGGTAGAGCAGCCGCCCGTGCTCATTGACCACCAGCCGTTTGCCGACGCGATCGAACAGTTGCACGCCAAGCTGCCCCTCCAGGTCCGTCAGCGCAGCGCTCACCGCTGATTGCGACAGCGCCAGACGCTGGGAGGCCTGGGTGGTGGAGCCGCTTTTCAGCACTTCCGCGAAGACTTCGAGCTGGCGCAGAGTTATATGCATAAGGAGTCGCTTACCACTTATAAAGATTAATTATAAATATATAATCAATTTTACCTTTAAGCCAGCGCGCCGTACCCTTTTCAGCAACAAGAGGAGAAGGCTATGACCGACATCACATTACACTCTCATCACTCCCGCGTCTGGCGCGTGATGCCCGGCCTGCTGCTGAGCGGTGCGATTACCGCGGCGGCGCTGTGGTTGGGCTCCCTGCCCGCCGTTGCTGGCCTTGGCCTGAGCGCATTAACGCTGGCGATCCTGCTCGGCATGGTGCTGGGCAATACGCTCTACCCGGCGCTGCATCGCCACTGCGACAGCGGCGTGCTGTTTGCCAAACAGCATCTGCTCCGGCTCGGCATTATCCTGTATGGCTTTCGTTTGACCTTTTCCCAGATTGCTGACGTCGGCGTCAGCGGCGTGCTGATCGATGTGCTGACCCTCTCCAGCACCTTTATGCTGGCCTGTTTTCTTGGGCAAAAAGTTTTCGGGCTGGATAAAAAAACCAGCTGGCTGATTGGCGCGGGTAGCAGTATCTGCGGTGCGGCGGCGGTGCTGGCAACGGAGCCGGTAGTAAAAGCGGAGGCGAGCAAAGTGACCGTTGCCATCGCCACGGTAGTGATTTTCGGCACGCTGGCGATCTTTATCTATCCGGCGCTATGGCCGCTGCTTGCGCCGTGGTTCAGCCCACAAACCTATGGCATCTGGATTGGATCGACGGTGCATGAAGTGGCGCAAGTGGTCGCCGCCGGTCACGCCGTCAGCCCGGAGGCAGAGAATGCGGCGGTGATTGCCAAAATGCTGCGCGTGATGATGCTGGCTCCCTTTTTACTGCTGCTGGCTGCGCGGGTGAAACAGCTCAGTCCGCAAGAGGGTAACGAGAAAAGCAAAGTGACGATCCCGTGGTTTGCCTTAGGCTTTGTGGCGGTGGCGGTATTTAACTCCTTTCACCTGTTGCCGCCCGCAGCGGTGAATACGCTTAACACGCTGGATACGCTGCTGCTGGCAATGGCCATGGCAGCACTGGGCGTGACTACTCATATCAGTGCACTGAAAAACGCCGGGGCGAAACCACTGGTGATGGGGCTGCTGCTCTTTATCTGGCTGATTGTCGGCGGTGGCGCTATCAATCTGCTGGTTCACACGGTGATGGCATAAAGCACTACATCTCTGCCCTGCAGACCCGCTATGATGTCGGTTTTCCCCCGGCGGGTCTCAACAGGAGTGTTTATGAAATACATTGGTGCGCATGTTAGCGCCTCAGGCGGCGTCGCAAATGCGGCCATCCGCGCCGCCGAGCTGGACGCAACGGCGTTCGCGCTGTTTACCAAAAATCAGCGTCAATGGCGCGCCGCGCCGTTAACCACGGAAACGATTGATGCGTTCAAAGCCGCGTGTGAAACGCACAACTACTCCCCGGCGCAAATCCTGCCCCACGACAGCTACCTGATTAACCTCGGTCATCCGGTTGATGAGGCGCTGGAGAAATCCCGCGAGGCGTTTATTGATGAGCTTTCCCGCTGTCAGCAGCTTGGGCTGACACTGCTCAATTTCCACCCCGGCAGCCACCTGCAGCAGATCCCGGAAGAGAAATGCCTCGCGCGCATTGCGGAATCTATCAACATTGCGCTGGCGCAGACCGAAGGCGTCACCGCGGTGATTGAGAACACCGCCGGTCAGGGCAGCAACCTCGGCTTCCGGTTTGAGCATTTGGCGGCGATCATCGAGGGCGTGGAGGATAAATCCCGCGTCGGTGTCTGCATTGATACCTGTCACGCGTTTGCCGCCGGTTACGATCTGCGTAGCGAAGAGGCAACCGCCGCCACCTTTGCCGAGTTTGACCGCGTGGTGGGCTTTAAATACCTGCGCGGGATGCACCTGAATGATGCGAAAAGCGGCTTTGCCAGCCGGGTTGACCGCCATCACAGCCTCGGTGAAGGCAATATTGGCCACGATGCGTTTCGCTGGATCATGCGCGATGCGCGCTTCGACGGCATTCCGCTGATCCTCGAGACCGTTAACCCGGATATCTGGGTGGAAGAGATAGCGTGGTTGAAAGCGCAGCAGTACGCGGAAACCACCGCCGGATAATCCCCTGCGAACCGTAGGCCGGATAAAGCATTCGCCGCCATCCGGCAATGCCGCAATGCCTGATGGCGCTTTGCTTATCAGGCCTACAAAAGCAAAATCACCTGCGAGCCGTAGGCCGGATAAGGTGTCAGCCGCCATCCGGCAGTGTCGTAATGCCTGATGGCGCTGCGCTTATCAGGCCTACAACACCAAACCATCCCCACCTGTAGGCCGGATAAGGCGTTCGCCGCCATCCGGCAAGGGCGTGATGCCTGATGGCGCTACGCTTATCAGGCCTACAAAAGCAAATCTGCCCTTTTGCGGGCATAAAAAAAGGCCGCTTAGCGGCCTTTTTCTGTTTTTACGGCTCAGGCAACTTTCGCGGCCATCTCCGTTTCCGGACGTTTCAGCAGGGCATACAGCAGACCCGACAGCAGCGTACCGGCAACGATCGCCAGCAGGTAACCGAGCACCGGGGTGATAGCACCCGGGATCAGCAGCACAAACAGACCACCGTGCGGTGCCATCAGTTTGGCGCCAATCGCCATCGAAATAGCACCCGTCAGCGCGCCACCGGCGATACAGCACGGAATAACACGCATCGGATCGCGCGCCGCAAACGGAATCGCGCCTTCAGAGATAAAGCACAGACCCAGCACCAGCGCCGCTTTACCCCCTTCACGTTGACCTTTGTCGAACTTGTTGCGTGCAACCAGCGTCGCCAGACCCATCGCCAGCGGTGGCACCATACCGGCCGCCATAATCGCCGCCATCGGCGCGTAGGTTTGCGTACTCAGCAGCCCGACACCAAAGGCGTAGGCCGCTTTGTTCACCGGACCGCCCATATCGGTACACATCATGCCACCGAGGATCGCGCCCAGCAGAACGGCGTTCGCCGTGCCCATGGTTTGCAGCCATGAGGTGAGACCCGCGAGGATTTTCGCTACCGGCGTACCGATAAGGTAGATCATCGCCAGGCCAACAATCAGGCTGGAGAAGAGCGGAATAATCAGAATCGGTTTCAACGCTTCCATACTTGGCGGCAGCTTAAAGCCTTTGCTGATCGCTTTCGCGATGTAACCGGCAAGGAAACCGGCAATGATACCGCCGATAAAGCCAGACCCGGTGCTCACCGCCAGCATACCGCCGATCAGACCCGGCGTCAGACCCGGACGGTCGGCAATCGAGAAGGCGATAAAGCCCGCCAGTACCGGCACCATCAGCGCAAACGCCGTACCGCCGCCGATCTTCATCAGCGCCGCCGCCAGCGTGCCCTCTTCTTTAAACGCGGTAATACCAAAGGCGAAGGAGAGTGCGATCAGCAGACCGCCCGCCACCACCATCGGCAGCATGTAAGAGACGCCGGTCAGCAGGTGACGATAGGCGCCCGCGCTCTCTTTTTTACCTTCTGAAGATTCAGACTGCCCTTTGCTGGATGGCTGGTACGGTTTCGCTTCCGCTACCGCTTTATCCAGCTCCTGCGCCGTTTTCTTCAGTGCCAGACCCGTCGAGGTGCGGTACATCGGTTTGCCAGCAAACTTCGCCAGGTCCACTTCGATATCCGCCGCGACGATAACCAGATCCGCCTGCGCCACCTCTTCCGGGGTGATGGCATTGCCTGCGCCCACGGAGCCGCGCGTTTCAACTTTCACCCACCAGCCGCGTTTTTTCGCTTCGGTTTCAATAGCTTCTGCCGCCATAAAGGTGTGTGCGACGCCGGTCGGACAGGCGGTCACGGCAACAATACGTTTCGGCCCTGCGGCCGGAGCTGCCGCCGCAGGTGCAGCAGCCGGTGCGCTGTAAGGCGCGGCGTGGTTCTTCGCTTCGCTCAGGAACAGCTCCGGGTGCGCGACCGCACGATTGATATCGCCCAGCCAGACTTTTTTCCCGCTCAGCGCCGCGTCGTTCGGCAGCTGGCTACCCAATACGATTGCCAGTTCCGCGTCGCCAGGGTTATCAACAAATTGCAGATTCGCTTTTTGCGCCGCCGCGCCCAGCAGGGTTTTTGCCATATAGGCACGGGCCTGTCCGAGTTCAGCGTCGATGATCAGCAGCGTTTTCATTATGCCTCTCCTGCTGTTAGTTAAAGGGTTTTAAGTCAACGCGCGCCATCATCGCGGCTAACTGGGTACGATCGGTAATCCCTACGTTACTCTGACTGACCGCCAGTGCAGCGACAGCGGTGGCCAGGCGTAAAGTGTGCTCACTGGACTCACGCATCAGCAGGCCGTAAATCAGGCCGCCAACCATCGAATCCCCTGCGCCAACGGTGCTTACCACTTCCATTGACGGCGGTTTGGCGATCCATTCACCCGAAGCGTTGACCCACAGCGCCCCTTCTGCGCCCAGCGAAATCACCACGTGGGCGATCCCCTGCTCGCGAAGCGCGTGAGCGGCTTCAATAACGTCCTGCAATTCCGGCAGTTTACGACCGGCCCAGATCTCCAGCTCGCGGCGGTTAGGTTTCACTAACCACGGCGCGGCTTTCAGCCCGGCGACCAGCGCGTCACGGCTGCTGTCAAAGATGATGCACGGGCACTGGCTGCGCAGGCGCGTCATCCAGTCGGTAAAGGCTTCCGGGCTGACGCCGGACGGCAGGCTGCCGCTGACGCAGACCATATCGAACTGGCCAAGCCAGGTGAGTGAGTCGGCGACGAAACGCTCCCAGTCGGCCGGGGTGACTTCGAAACCGGAGAAGTTAAAGTCGGTCACTTCGCCATCTTTCTCGGTCAGCTTAACGTTGATGCGCGTACGCCCCTGCACCACCTGGAAACGGTTGGCAATGCCCAGCTCGCTGAACAGCTGCTGAAAACCGTCCTGGTTATCTTTACCGAGGAAACCGCCCACGGTGACGTCGATGCCCAGATCTTTCAGCACCTTGGCGACGTTGATCCCTTTACCGGCGGCATGCAGCCCGGTGGTGCGCACCAGGTTGACTTCGCCACGCTCGACTTCCGGGGTGAAACCCACCAGATCGTAGGCCGGGTTTAATGTAATTGTTGCGACTCTTCTGCTCATTTACGCTCCCTCTCCCAGGCCCGCGGCGATGGCGTCGCCAATCGCTTTCAGCGCCTGTTCAGCATCTTCGCCCTGTGCGGTAAAGCGCAGGCGGTGTCCTTTCTTAACGCCCAGCGCAACCACTTTCATCAGGCTGCGGCCATTTGCCGGTTTGCCTGAACCATCGAGGTTGGTGACGGTGATTTCGCTATTGAACTGTTTAATGGTGTTAACCAGCATGGTGCCCGGACGGGCATGCAGGCCGTGCTCGTTACGAATGACAAACTCTTCGCTGAGCAGATCGTCCGCGACCGCGTCGTCGCTGGTCAGCAGTGCCAGCAGCGTGGCGGCGTCGGCATTCAGCAGACGGTCAGCTTTATTCGCCAGCAGCAGATCGCTCAGGCGCTTCAGCACGGCAACGGGTTGCTCATCGGCCATCGCGACGCTCACCAGCACGGCGGCGTTTTCACCTTCCACGTCGAACGGCGTGGCGGCCCGGCTGACGGCCACTGCGCTCAGCAGGTTGCCCTCGGCGCTGTCGTTCAGCCAGATGCCCTGGCCGAGGTTCAGCGGTTGTTCGTTAATAGCACGGGTGACGTAGACGCTGTCTACCGCGCCCGCCTCTTTCAGACGCGCGGCGTTCAGCGCCTGCAGCGTCATTAGCGAGCTGGCGTTGACGTCCAGCGACAGGGTTTCGTTATCCAGCTTCAGCGCGCTGCTCTGCTTTTCGCCCATCAGCAACGCACGCAGCTCTTCAGCGGTGGTGGCGGATTGCAGCTGCGCGGCGACGGCGTCATCACTCAGCACGTGCGTCAGCTGGCGCAGCAGGCCGAGGTGTTCATCAGAGCTGGCGGCGATACCGATAGCAACGTAAGCCACCTGCCCTTCGCTCCACAGAATGCCCTGCGGGAACTGGAATACTTTGACGCCGGTTTTCAGCACCTGGTCGCGCGTGTCGGTGGTGCCGTGCGGAATGGCGATGCCGTTGCCAAGAAAGGTGGAGGTTTGCTGCTCGCGTGCGAGCATGCCATTGACGTAGCCTTCAGCCACGTTGCCGGCTTCGGTCAGTGCCGCCGCGATCTGGCGGATGGCCTCTTCTTTATTACCGGCCTGCTGGCCTGGATGGATGTCCTGAACGGATAACTGGAACATGTGACTCGTCTCCCGCTGAAATTGAATCGTTTCAGCTTACATAAGAAAGGTTACGCCACCGCCGTGGTTCAGAGACAATGCGATGACGCTGAAACGTTTCAAGGAGTCTTGACCTTTTTTGCTCAACGATCAAGAAATCTCTCATTTGGCATTTAAGAATTTTGAGGCACTGCACATTTTACAGTCCGTTAAGGGAAATTTGCTGACGCGGATTTGGCCGTCAGCTTATCGCCTTCAGCCTGTTCAGCTTTGAAAGGAATTACGGCGCGGTTTGCTGTTCGAGATCGAGGAGGTAGATCATCGCCTGTTCGCGCGTTGAACCGCACATCTCCAGGCCTGGCTGCAGGCCGGCGCACACTGTTGGCCGAAGTGGCGAACCAAAAAGCTTGCAGCGCTGATGTTCATCAAGCTGAACGCAGGGCGTGTTGGCCGGTTTACCGTTGGGCATGCCGGGGATCGGGCTGGTAATGGACGGGGCGGTACAGCAGGCTCCGCAGTCCGGGCGGCAGTGCATAGCGGCTCTCTTATTGGCGTCGACGCGCTGAAATAGCGCGCTGCGGGGCACGCTATCATCTTTTGCCCATCCAACGCAAAACTCAGCAATTCCCCTTGCCTGAAAAGGCCCTCGCGAGTAGTTTGTCGCGATATTTTGGTGAATTTCTTTTTTACAGGAACCTGGCAATGCCAAGAGCGAACGAAATCAAAAAAGGTATGGTGCTGAACTACAACGGCAAGCTGCTGATTGTAAAAGATATTGATATTCAGTCACCGAGCGCCCGTGGCGCAGCAACACTGTATAAAATGCGCTTTGCTGATGTCCGCACCGGCCTGAAAGTTGAAGAGCGTTTTAAAGGCGACGACATTGTTGATACCGTCTCCCTGAACCGCCGTTTCGTTGACTTCTCCTATGTAGACGGCAACGAATACGTCTTCATGGATAAAGAAGATTACACGCCCTATACCTTTACCAAAGATCAGATTGAAGATGAGCTGCTGTTTATTCCGGAAGGCGGCATGCCGGATATGCAGGTGCTGCTGTGGGATGGCCAGCTGCTGGCGCTCGAGCTGCCGCAGACCGTGGATCTTGAAATCGTTGAAACCGCACCGGGCATCAAAGGCGCATCTGCCAGCTCCCGTACCAAGCCTGCCACGCTGAACACTGGCCTGGTGGTGCAGGTGCCGGAGTACCTGACCACCGGCGAGAAGATCCGCATTCATATTGAAGAGCGCCGCTATATGGGCCGCGTTGATTAAATAAAAAAGCCTCCGCATGGAGGCTTTTTTTTCGCCCGCGAAAGCGAGCAGAGCGTTTACCCGCGGCTATTACAGCAGGTCGCGGAACAGCGTTTTCTTCAGCGCCAGCTCAACGCCGCGCACTTCCGCCATCCCTTTCAGCCTGCCAATTGCCGAGTAACCGGGGTTGGTTTTCTTGTGCAGATCGTCAAGCATCTGGTGACCGTGATCCGGGCGGAACGGGATCGGGCGCAGATCGCCTGCTTTCTTACGGCGCTGCTCTTCGCTAAGGATTGCCGCCACCACCGACACCATATCGACATCGCCCTGCAGGTGCGCCGCTTCGTGGAAGGTTTTCGGGTTCTCTTCGCGGCAGGTGGCGCGCAGATGAGTAAAGTGAATGCGATCGCCGAAGGTCTCGATCATCCGCACCAGATCGTTATCCGCCCGCACGCCGTAGGAGCCGGTGCACATGGTAAAGCCGTTGTTGATGCTGTCCACCGCCTCTTTCAGCCACTGCATATCTTCAATGGTGGAGACAATGCGTGGCAGGCCGAGGATCGGACGCGGCGGATCGTCCGGGTGAACCGCCAGCCGCACGCCCACTTCCTGCGCCACCGGCACAATGGCGCGCAGGAAACAGGCCATATTTTCGCGCAGCTGTGCTTTGTCGATGCCGTCATACTCCGCCAGACGCGCACGGAACTGATCCAGCGTATAGCCCTCTTCCGCCCCCGGCAGACCGGCAATGATATTGCGCGTCAGCTTTTCCACTTCCGCATCACTCATCGCATTGAAATAGGCCTGCGCCTGGCGCTGCTCCTCGTCGCTGTAATCGGCCTGCGCCCCTTCGCGTTTAAGGATATGCAGCTCAAACGCGGCAAAGGCTATCTGGTCGAAGCGCAGCGCGCGTGAGCCATCCGGCAGCTGGTATTCCAGGTCGGTGCGCGTCCAGTCAAGGATCGGCATAAAGTTGTAGCAGACGGTATCAATCCCGCAGGCGGCGAGATTGCGGATGCTCTGCTGATAGTTGGCAATCCATTTGTCGCAGTCGCCGGAGTGAGTTTTGATCTCTTCATGTACCGGGATACTTTCGACAACGGACCAGTAAAGCCCCTTTTCAGCCAGCAGGGCCTGGCGGGCTTTGATCTCTTCCACCGGCCACACCTGGCCGTTCGGAATGTGGTGCAGAGCGGTGACCACGCCGGTCGCGCCTGCCTGACGAACATCATCAAGAGAAACCGGATCGTTCGGTCCATACCAACGCCAGGTTTGTTCCATCGTCTTCCCCTCAAAAAAGTTGTTATACCAATACAGCGTGAAACATGACGACTACCATACATGCTTATGGATAGCGGTCAAATCCTGCCACAGCAATGATTGATCCAGCTCACATTCCCCGGATATTTAAGGCATACCAATTCTTTTTGCTGTCATATAACTTTACACTGCTATTGTTAATTATTGGTTAATCAGGTGTATAGAGATGAAAACAATTGCCTCCGCCACGCTGCCCGCTTCGGTGCAACAGCCTCAGTACGATCGCAGCCAGCTCCGTTCGCGCATCGTCCACTTCGGTTTTGGTGCCTTTCACCGCGCCCATCAGGCGTTATTAACCGACCGGGTGCTGAATGCGCAAGGCGGCGACTGGGGCATTTGCGAAATCAGTCTGTTTAGCGGCGATGTTTTAATGTCGCAGCTGCGCGAGCAGGAACATCTCTATACGGTGCTGGAGAAAGGCGCGGACGGAAACCAGCCAATTATTATTGGCGCGGTGAACGAGTGCCTGAATGCCAAACTCGACACGCTGGCGGCGATTATTGAGAAGTTCTGCGAGCCGCAGGTGGCGATTGTCTCCCTGACCATCACCGAAAAGGGTTACTGCATCGACCCGGCCAGCGGTGAACTTGATCTCACCCAGCCGCGTATTGAGCACGATCTGAAATACCCGCATGAGCCGCACTCTGCGCCGGGCATTCTGGTAGAAGCCCTGCACCGCCGCCGCGAACGCGGGCTGCCGTCCTTTACCGTGCTCTCCTGTGACAACATTCCTGACAACGGCCACGTGGTGAAAAACGCCGTGCTCGGCATGGCGCAAACCCGCTCGCCGGAGCTGGCGCAGTGGATAGCGGAGCATGTCAGCTTCCCGGCCACCATGGTCGATCGCATCGTTCCGGCGGCGACCGACGAGTCGCTGGCGGAGATTGCCGACGTGCTGGGCGTTTTCGACCCTTGCGCCATCAGCTGCGAGCCGTTTATTCAGTGGGTAATAGAAGATAACTTTGTCGCCGGGCGTCCGGCGTGGGAGACAGCGGGCGTGCAGCTGGTGGAAGATGTGCAGCCGTGGGAGCAGATGAAGCTGCGCATGCTTAACGGCAGCCACTCCTTCCTCGCCTATTTAGGTTATCTCGCCGGGTTTGCCCATATTAATGAGTGTATGCAGGACGCGGCCTTCCGTGCGGCGGCGCGCCAGCTGATGCTCAATGAGCAGGCACCGACGCTGCGCATTAAAGGTGTCAACCTTAACGCCTACGCCGACAGCCTGCTTGAGCGCTTCGCTAACCCGGCGCTGAAACACCGCACCTGGCAGATTGCGATGGATGGCAGCCAGAAGCTGCCGCAGCGCCTGCTGGACGGGATCCGTATTCATCTTCAGCGCCAGAGCGACTGGCCGCTGCTTGCGATTGGCGTCGCGGGCTGGATGCGCTATGTCAGCGGCGTCGATGATGCGGGCGAGACCATTGATATTCGCGATCCGCTGGCGGATAAAATCCGTGCCATCGTTGAGACCAGCAGCAGCGACGAGCGCGTCACTGCGCTGCTGACCCTGAAAGAGATCTTCGGTAACGATCTGCCGCATAACCCGGTGTTTGTCGATGCCATCAGCCAGGCCTGGCGCGCTATTGATACCCTCGGCGCACACGGCGCGGTGCAGCAGGCGGTCAACCCTTAACATTTTTTGCCCTCAACGCGGACGGATAGTGCGATGCGCCGTCCGCGCTCTTCTCTTTTCCCCTTTTTTTCGCCAGGATTGTCCGCTTGTGCTTTTTGATGACGCGGAGTTCCTGTGACGAAGACCAATCTGATTACCGGCTTTCTCGGAAGCGGCAAAACCACCTCCATTCTGCATTTGCTGGCCCATAAAGATCCGCAGGAGAAGTGGGCGGTGCTGGTGAATGAGTTTGGCGAGGTCGGCATTGATGGCGCCCTGCTCAGCGACAGCGGCGCGCTGCTTAAAGAGATCCCAGGCGGCTGCATGTGCTGCGTCAACGGCCTGCCGATGCAAGTCGGCCTCAATACCCTGCTGCGTCAGGGCAAACCCGATCGCCTGCTGATTGAACCGACCGGGCTGGGCCACCCGAAGCAGATCCTCGATATGCTTACCGCCCCGGTCTATGAGCCGTGGATCGATCTGCGCGCCACGCTCTGCCTGCTCGACCCACGCCAGCTGCTGGATGAGAAAGCGCTGAACAATGAGAACTTCCGCGACCAGTTAGCGGCAGCGGATATTATCGTTGCGAATAAAGAGGATCGCGCCAGCGCCGAGAGCCAGCAGGCATTTGACGCATGGTGGGCTGAGTTTGGCGGCGATCGCCTGCGGGTGAACGCCACGCAGGGGGCGATTGACGGCAGCCTGCTCGACCAACCGCGCCGTAATCTGCGCGCCCTGCCCGCCAGCGCCGCGCACGATCACGCGCACGGTGAGAAAAAGGGGCTGGCGGCACTGAGTTTACCGGCGCATCAGCGCTGGCGTCGCAATTTGAATAGTGGCCAGGGGCACCATGCCTGCGGCTGGATTTTCGATGCCGATACGGTTTTCGACACTATTGGTCTGCTGGAGTGGGCGCGGCTTGCACCGGTGTCGCGGGTAAAAGGGGTAATGCGTATTCCCGAAGGGTTGCTGCGCGTAAACCGCCAGGGTCAGGATTTGCATATTGAGACGCAAAACGTTGCGCCACCCGATAGCCGGATAGAGTTAATCACCGACAGCGAGGCTGACTGGAACACGCTTCAATCAGCGCTGTTGAAGCTTCGTTTAAGTTAGCCAGACTACCGTGGCGTCCCTTAAACCTAAAAGAGCCTGCAAAATGAAAACCCGACTGCCTCTCATCGTGCTGCTGAATGCTGCTGGCCTCGCGCTGTTTTTCTCCTGGTATCTGCCAGTGAATCATGGTTTCTGGTTCCCGCTCGATTCAGCGATTTTCCACTTTTTCAACCATGGCCTCGCCGAGAATCGCGCCTACTTATGGTTTGTGGCCCTAACCAACAACCGCGCGTTTGATGCCTGTTCGCTGGTGGCGATGGGCTGTCTGATGCTCTCTTTCTGGCTGCCGGCAGATTCGGCCGGACGTCGGCGTGTGGTGATGATTGGCCTGACCATGCTGCTGCTGGCGCTGGTGATCAACCAGCTTGCGCAGCATATGATGCCGGTGAAGCGCGCCAGCCCGTCGATCTCCTTTACCGACACTTATCGGGTGAGCGATCTGCTCAACTTCCCGACCAAAGATGCCTCGAAAGATAGCTTCCCGGGCGACCACGGAATGATGCTGCTGATTTTTGCCTCGGTGATGCTGCGTTATTTCGGTAAAAAAGCATTCGCCATCGGGATACTTATATTTGTCATATTTGCTTTCCCCCGGGTAATGATTGGCGCGCACTGGTTTACAGATATTGCCGTCGGTTCACTCTCTGCGGTGTTGATTGGCCTGCCCTGGTGCCTGATGACGCCACTGAGCGATAAGATCGTGGCGTTATTTGATCGCTATTTGCCCGGGAAACACAAAATTTAAACACTTGAATAACATTTAGCGCCGCCGGGAAGAGGCGATCATTAGCGTCCTTAATGTAAATTCCCGGCGGATGCCTGATTGTGTCACTTTTTAGCCAACTCAATCGCCTTTAAAAAGAGCATTTTGCCCGCTATTTCTCTTTATTCGTCCATTTATTGACCAAACGCATAAATTCACTTTCTGTATCACAATTTCTTATAAAAAAGTGATGAAAAGCACTCGCCTTGCATTAGATGTTCAGGTAACCTCGGTTCGTCTTGTCGCAAAGAGTGCTCTTTTACTCTCTGCGCGGTAATTTGTGCGTCTCGCCACAAATTCTGGCTCGAGTATTTGTCTTGAAACATTCAGATAATTAATCTCGCTGCGTTTAGCATTTTTCATAACGATATTATCGTTAAGGACTTCAAGGGAAAATAAGCAACATGGTCAAGTCTCAGCCGATCTTGAGATATATCGTGCGGGCGATACCCGCGATCGCAGTAGCGGTTCTGCTTTCAGCTTGTTCAACAAATACCGCCAAGAATATGCATCCTGAGACGCATGCTGTGCCCGAAGATAGCTCTTCACTGCAAGCCTCTCAGGATGAATTTGAAAACCTGGTACGTAATCTGGATGTTAAAAACCGGCTTATGGATCAGTATGCAAGTTGGAAAGGCGTTCGCTACCGTCTCGGCGGCGACACCAAGAAAGGCATCGACTGTTCTGGTTTTGTGCAGCGCACCTTCCGCGAACAGTTTGGTTTAGAGCTGCCGCGCTCCACATGGGAACAGCAGGAAACCGGTAAGTCTATTTCGCGCACCAGTCTGCGCACCGGCGATCTGGTTCTCTTCCGCGCAGGCTCTACCGGACGTCATGTCGGCATTTATATTGGTAATAACCAATTCGTTCATGCCTCCACCAGCAGTGGTGTGATGATTTCCAACCTTGATGAGCCATACTGGAAGAAGCGCTATAACGAAGCGCGACGCATCCTGACACGCAGCTAATCGCTTTATGCCAGTTACCCTTGGCTGGCGTAAAGTTATAAAAAACACTGCTTCGGCGGTGTTTTTTTGTGCCTGCAATATGCTATACGAAACTTTCCGGGTTTTATTTCGCTTATATTCCCCGCTTTACAGGCGAAATATGATGAACCGCTAACATAGGCTCAGCATCATGCTTACCCGTAACGTCACCGTTAATCGACGCGTTGTGCTCATCAGCCTGCTGACCGGGGCGCTCGTCGCCCTGCTGGTCGGCGGTATTCAGTTCTGGCTGGAGCAGCAAAAGCGTGAAGCGCGCTACGATACCCTGCTGAGCAGCATTCAGGCTTCTTATGCCAGTTACTTCAGCACTATCCGCACTGCGGCAGAATCGCTGCACCCGCTCACGCTCAACAGCTGCGAAGAGGCTGCCAGCGAGCTCACCTCGAAAGCCGCCTTCAGCCAGAATGTGCGCGCCTTTCTGTTGGTAAAAGATCAGCACGCCTACTGTTCGTCGGCCACCGGCGATATGGATGAGCCGATGAAACGGCTGATTCCAGGTATCGATATTAATAAAACGACCGATATGGTGATTTTACCCGGTACGCCGATGATGCCGACGCAGCCGGTGATTGCGCTCTGGTTTCGCAGCCCGCTGCTGGATAACCGCGGCGTGCTCGCCACGCTCAATATCAACCTCGCGCCCTATATGCTCTACACCACGCAGATGCCCGATCTCAACGGCCTTGCGCTCGGTATCGGCGATCGCGCGCTGACCACCTTCGCAGGCAGACCACTGCTGTTAAGTGCCCTGCATCAAACGCCCTACCTGAGCGCGCAGGTTGAAGGCTCGCCGGTCAGGCTCTATCTCTACGCTGATAAATGGCGAGTGGAAGATCTGCAGTTCGCGCTGCTGCTGGGTGCCACTGTCGGTATGCTTGCCGGTCTGCTGAGCGCTGCCATGCTCGCGATCCATCTGCGCCCCGGCCGGGAGATCCTCACGGCGATTAAGCGCGACCAGTTTTATGTGGTCTATCAGCCAGTGGTCAGCGGTGCAGAGTTAAAAGTGACCGGTTTTGAAGTATTAATGCGCTGGAAGCACCCAACCGCCGGCGAAATTCCGCCCGATGCCTTTATTCATTTTGCCGAAGCGCAGCAGTTAATTGTGCCGCTGACTCTGCATCTGTTTAAGCTTATCGCCCGCGATGCGCCGGTTTTAAAAACGCTGCTGCCGGAAGGGGTGAAAATGGGCGTCAATATTGCGCCCGGTCATCTGCATGCGCCGAGCTTTAAAGAAGATATGCAGCAGTTTGCCCTCTCGCTTCCTCCTCACTACTTCAGCGTGGTGCTGGAGATCACCGAGCGCGACATGCTCAACCACGATGAGGTCAATAAGATCTTCCAGTGGCTGCATGATGAAGGGTTTGAGATCGCCATTGATGATTTCGGCACCGGTCATAGCGCGCTGATCTACCTTGAGCGCTTCACCCTCGATTTCCTGAAGATCGATCGCGGTTTTGTTAACGCCATCGGCACGGAGACCGTAACCTCACCGGTACTTGACGCCGTGCTGACGCTGGCGAAACGGCTCAATATGCGTACCGTGGCGGAAGGGGTGGAGACGCCGGAGCAGGTGCGCTGGCTGCGCGATCGCGGCGTGCACTATCTGCAGGGCTACTTTTTCAGCCGCCCGATGACGCTGCAGCAGTTTATCGACTGGCGGCCGCCGACATTTACTGCCCGGCTGTAGGCGGAAAGAGTTCACAACCGCCGATCCCTCCCCTATTATTCAAGCAGAAAAATTCACGCCTCCGTCGCATTGCGGTAAAAGGGATCCAGCAAATGAAGTGTGCGCGCATTGTTGCTCTGTTACTGGCGTTTATCGCCCTCGCCAGCCAGGCGCAGACCATTAAAGAGAGTGACAGCTTTGCGATTATCGGCGAACCGAAATACGCCGTTAATTTTTCCCATTTTGATTATGTGAACCCCGCTGCGCCGAAAGGCGGTAACGTGACGCTCGCCAATATCGGCACCTTTGATAACTTCAACCGTTTCGCCCTGCGCGGCAATCCGGCGGTGCGCACCGATGCGCTGTACGACGCCCTGTTTACCACCTCCGACGATGAGCCAGGCAGCTACTATCCGCTGATTGCCGAAACCACCCGCTATGCTGATGACTTCTCGTGGATGGAGATCTCGCTCAATCCCCGCGCCCGCTTCCATGACGGCTCGCCGATCCGCGCCAGCGATGTCGCCTTCACCTTCCAGAAGTTTATGACTCAGGGGGTGCCGCAGTTTCGCATTGTCTATAAAGGCACGACGGTAAAAGCCATTTCGCCGTTGACCGTGCGCATTGAGCTGGCGAAGCCGGGCAAAGAGGATATGCTCAGCCTGCTGACGCTGCCGGTAATGCCGGAGAAGTTCTGGAAAGATCATAACCTCAGCGAGCCGCTTGCCCGCCCGCCGTTGAGCAGCGGGCCTTATCGCATCAGCAGCTGGCGCATGGGGCAGTATATTGCCTATACCCGCGTGCGCGATTACTGGGCTGCCGACCTGCCGGTTAATCGCGGCCGCTGGAACTTCAACAATATTCGCTATGACTACTATCTCGACGACAACGTCGCCTTTGAAGCCTTTAAAGCTGGCTCTTACGATCTGCGCAGCGAAGATAGCCCGAAAAACTGGGCCACGCGCTATATCGGCACCAATTTCGCGCGCGGCTATATCGTCAAAGATGAACAGCCTAACCACTCGGCGCAGGATGCGCGCTGGCTGGCGTTTAATACCCAGCGCCCGGTATTCGCTGACCGACGGGTACGTGAAGCGGTCTCGCTGGCCTTCGACTTCGAGTGGATGAACAAAGCCCTGTTTTATGGGGCCTACAGCCGGGCGGATAGCTACTTTATCAACACAGAATATGCCGCGCGTAACTACCCGGATGCCGATGAGCTAACGCTGCTGGCACCGTTAAAAGATCAGATCCCGCCTGAAGTGTTTACGCAGATCTACTCCCCGCCGACCTCAAGCGGCGACGGCTATGATCGCCAGAATCTGCTGAAAGCCGATAAGCTGCTGAACGACGCGGGCTGGGTGCTGAAAAACCAGCAGCGGGTGAATGCCAAAACCGGCAAGCCCTTTGTTTTTGAACTGCTGCTCCCCTCCGGCGGCAATGTGCAGTGGGTGCTGCCCTTCCAGCACAATCTTGCTCGCCTCGGCATCACCATGGAGTTACGCCAGGTTGATAACTCACAGGCGACCAACCGCATGCGCAGCCGCGATTACGACATGATGCCGCGTCTGTGGCGCGCGCAGCCGTGGCCGAGCGGCGACCTGCAAATCTCGTGGGGCTCTGCCTATATCGACTCCTCCTACAATGCGCCGGGGGTAAAAAACCCCGCTATCGACACCCTGCTCGAACAGATTGCCCGCTGGCAGGGGAATAAAGAGAAGCTGTTGCCGCTCGGGCGCGCGCTGGATCGCGTGCTGACGTGGAACTATTACATGCTGCCGATGTGGTATATGGCGGCCGATCGCCTTGCGTACTGGGACAAGTTCTCCATGCCCGGCATTCGCCCCGTCTACTCAATTGGGTTTGATACCTGGTGGTATGACGTAAACAAGGCGGCGAAACTGCCCGCCGCCAGACGTTAAGGAGACGGGATGGGTGCTTATCTCATTCGCCGCTTACTGCTGCTGATCCCCACCCTGTGGGCGATTATTACCATCAACTTTTTTATCGTGCAGATTGCGCCCGGCGGCCCGGTCGATCAGGCGATTGCCGCCATTGAGTTTGGCGATCAGGGGCGGCTGCCCGGCACGGGTGATGGCGGTATGGGTGCAGGCCATGCGCGCACCGGCGTCGGCGATGCCCTGACTAACGATAGCCACTATCGCGGCGGGCGCGGCCTCGACCCGCAGGTGATTGAGGAGATCAAAAAGCGCTACGGCTTCGATAAACCGCTCTCCGAGCGCTACTTCAAGATGCTGTGGGATTATGCACGCTTCGATTTCGGCGATAGCCTGTTTCGCAGCGCCTCGGTGCTGCAACTGATCAAAGAGAGCCTGCCGGTCTCCATCACTCTTGGCCTGTGGGGCACGCTGATTATCTACCTGGTGTCGATTCCGCTTGGGATACGTAAAGCGGTCTACAGCGGCAGCCGGTTTGATATCTGGAGCAGCGCGCTGATTATTGTCGGCTACGCTATTCCGCCGTTTCTGTTCGCCATTTTGCTGATCATCTTCTTCGCCGGTGGCAGCTATTATGACTTCTTCCCACTGCGCGGGCTGGTGTCGACGGATTTCGCCACGCTGCCCTGGTATAAACAGGCCGCTGATTATCTCTGGCACATTACCCTGCCGGTGCTGGCGACGGTGATTGGCGGTTTTGCCGCGCTGACGATGCTCACCAAAAACTCCTTTCTCGATGAGATCCGCAAGCAGTACGTGGTGACGGCGCGCGCCAAAGGGGTGAGCGAACGCAATATCATGCGTAAACATGTCTTTCGCAACGCCATGCTGCTGGTAATTGCCGGTTTTCCGGCGACTTTTGTCAGCATGTTCTTTACCGGTTCGCTGATGATCGAGGTGATCTTCTCCCTCAACGGTCTCGGTCTGCTGGGCTATGAAGCGACCGTCTCGCGGGATTACCCGGTGATGTTCGGCACGCTCTATATCTTCTCCCTTATCGGCCTGCTGCTGAATATTGTCAGCGATATCACTTATACGCTGGTCGATCCGCGTATCGATTTCGAGGGGCGCTGATGTTCAGACTCAGTTATGTTAACCAGGCGCGCTGGGCGCGTTTTCGCCATAACCGCCGTGGATACTGGTCGTTATGGATCTTTGTCGTGATTTTTGTCCTGAGCCTCTGCTCGGAGCTGATCGCCAACGATAAGCCGCTGCTGGTGCGCTTCCAGGGCGAGTGGTTTGTGCCACTGGTGAAAGAGTACAGCGAGAGCGACTTTGGCGGCCCGTTTGCCACACCGGCGGATTACCAGGATCCGTGGCTGCAAAAGCAGCTTAACGAGCACGGCTGGGCGCTGTGGGCGCCGGTGCGTTTCGGCGCGCGCAGCATTAACTACGCCACCACACAGCCCTTCCCCTCTCCGCCATCGGCGCAAAACTGGCTCGGCACCGATGCCAACGGCGGCGATGTGCTGGCGCGCATTCTCTACGGCACGCGCATCTCTTTACTGTTCGGCCTGCTGCTGACGCTCTGCTCCAGCGTCATTGGCATCGTGGTCGGTGCCGTGCAGGGTTATTACGGCGGTAAGATCGATCTCTTCGGCCAGCGCTTTATTGAGGTGTGGTCCGGGCTGCCGACGCTGTTCCTGATTATTTTGCTCTCAAGCGTGATCCAGCCCGGTTTCTGGTGGCTGCTCGGCATTACCGTGCTGTTCGGCTGGATGACGCTGGTGAGCGTGGTGCGCGCCGAGTTTCTGCGCACGCGTAATTTTGACTATATCCGCGCCGCGCAGGCGATGGGCGTCAGCGATGGCGCGATTATGCTGCGCCATATGCTGCCTAATGCGATGGTGGCGACGCTCACCTTCTTCCCCTTTATTCTCAGCGGCTCGGTCAGCACCCTCACCTCCCTCGATTTTCTTGGTTTCGGGCTGCCGCTTGGCTCTCCGTCTCTCGGCGAACTGCTGCTGCAGGGTAAAAATAATTTGCAAGCTCCGTGGCTCGGCATCGCGGCGTTCGTCTCAACGGCGCTGCTGCTGTCGGTGCTGATCTTTATCGGCGAAGCGGTGCGCGACGCGTTTGATCCTAATAAGGCGGTGTAAATGGCTTCCCCGTTACTGACTATTGACGCGTTAACCATCGCCTTTCGCCAGCAGGCGACGACCCGCACGGTAGTGGAGGATCTCTCCCTGCGCATTGACGCGGGCGAAACGCTGGCACTGGTGGGTGAGTCCGGCTCCGGCAAGAGCGTTAGCGCGTTGTCAATTCTGCGCCTGCTCCCCTCGCCGCCGGTGGTCTACCCCGCGGGCGATATTCTGTTTCATGGTGAATCCCTGCTGCATGCCAGCGAGCGCACCCTGCGCGGCGTGCGCGGCAACAAGATTGCCATGATCTTTCAGGAGCCGATGGTCTCCCTCAACCCGCTGCATACGCTGGAGAAACAGCTTTATGAAGTGCTCTCCCTGCACCGGGGAATGCGCCGGGAAGCGGCGCGGGCCGAGATGCTCGACTGCCTCGATCGCGTCGGCATCCGTAATGCGCGCAGCCGCCTCGGCGACTTCCCGCATCAGCTCTCCGGCGGCGAGCGCCAGCGTGTGATGATCGCCATGGCGCTGCTGACGCGCCCCGAGCTGCTGATTGCCGATGAACCGACCACCGCGCTGGATGTCTCCGTGCAGGCGCAGATCCTCACCCTGCTGCGGGAGTTGCGCGACGAGCTTAATATGGGGCTGCTGTTTATCACCCATAACCTGAACATTGTGCGCAAGCTGGCGGATAACGTGGCGGTGATGCAAAACGGCCGCTGCGTGGAGCAGAACCGTGCGCAAGTCCTGTTCAGCGCGCCGAACCACCCCTATACGCAAAAACTGATCAACAGCGAGCCGCACGGCGATCCGGTGCCGCTGCCGCCCGTCGATCAGCCGCTATTGCAGGTGGAGAAACTTGGCGTCAGCTTCCCGGTGCGTAAAGGCATTTTCCGCCGCGTGGTCGCGCAAAATGCGGTGGTGAAAGGGATCTCCTTTACCCTGCGCGCCGGTGAAACGCTGGGGCTGGTGGGTGAATCCGGCTCGGGAAAAAGCACCACTGGCCTTGCGCTGCTGCGGCTGGTTAACGCCGAAGGCACGATTCTTTTCGACGGCAAACCGCTGCATAAGTGGAGCCGCAAGCAGATGCTGCCGGTGCGCCACCGGATTCAGGTGGTGTTTCAGGATCCTAATTCGGCGCTGAATCCGCGCCTCAATGTGCAGCAGATTATCGAAGAGGGGTTACGCGTGCATCAGCCTGAGCTGTCGCGCGAAGCCCGCGAGCAGCGGGTAATCGAGGTGATGCAGGAAGTGGGGCTGGATGCGCAGACGCGCCAGCGTTATCCGGCGGAGTTTTCCGGCGGCCAGCGCCAGCGTATCGCCATTGCCCGCGCGCTGATTATGAAGCCGGAGCTGATTATTCTGGATGAGCCAACCTCATCGCTGGACCGCACCGTGCAGGCGCAGATCCTCGCGCTCCTGAAGTCGCTTCAGCAGACGCACCGGCTGGCCTATATCTTTATCAGTCACGATCTGCATCTGGTGCGCACCCTCTGCCACCAGGTGATTGTGCTCAAGCAGGGTGAAGTGGTGGAACAGGGCGAGTGTCGGCGGGTGTTTGACGAACCTCAGCAGGCGTATACACGCCAGCTGCTGTCGCTGAGCTGAGGTTCAGAACGGGTTGTAGTTGGAGAAGGGTTCCGCGATGGCAACGCCAAAGTTTTTCAGGCGGCAGGTCGCGGCAAACTCATCCTGGCTGTGAACGAAAAGGCATGGCTCGCCTTCGCACTCAACCACCGAGCAGTCGACTTCGATATCACTGAGCGCCTGGCTGAGTTTATGCATCACCGGCCAGGCGTTATCGCCGTCCGGGCTGAGCAATTTTAATGCCACCAGCGCGTCGTCAGCCGCATGTCCATTTTGCGGAATCGGTTCAACTTTGGCACCTGCAAAACCTTCTCGCCAGCGATAGCACTGGGGCAAACGGTGGATGATTGAGAGCTGTAATGTATTCACTTTCTTTCCCCAGAAGCACTTTCACTTCACAAATATTTCACATCTAGATTAACACACTATTCACATTTCATCCTGCCAGCGGCAGAGAAAAGGTTGCACCCCGCGTAGTGTGTGGGTTTGCCGCGCTTTTATCAGCATGTTATGAACGCGTCGGCAGGCCAACTTTTCGGCTATATGTACCCGTTTATGAGATCTAACTCAACCTTTTTCACTACAAAGATGTGACTTTTTACACGAGAGGATTTTACATAAAAGAAACAAAAAGCCCAAAAAGAGAACGGCTTTTGCTTGATATGCATCAATGGAGGGAGCGGGTTACGCTCCCCGTTGAGATAGGTTTATGCCGCTTTTTTGGTGCGGCTGGCATAGAGATAGAAGAGAACCGAGCAGGTGGCGCAGAAGGTCATCGACCAGATCATCGGCCAGGCGGTATTGAAGGTGGCCAGTGACAGCAGCGCGCCGACAATCGCCCCGATACCGAAACGGAAGGTGCCCGCCAGCGACGAAGCGGTGCCAGCCATGTGCGGGAATTCGTCGAGGATCACCGCCATCGCGTTCGATGCTACCAGCGTGACGCAGCCGACAAAAGCCGCCACCCCCACCACCAACGCCCAGAAGCCAACACCGAGCAGCGCGGTCACCACCATCCATAACGCCATCACAAACTGGATCCACAACCCGCTGCGGAACATATTCAGCGCGCCAACCCGGCGCACAAAGCGGCCGTTGATAATGGTCAGGATGAACAGGAAGACGATATTGAGCGCAAAGTAGTAGCCAAAGTCTTGCGGCGAGACGTGGTTGATTTCGATATAGACAAACGGCCCGGCGCTGAGGAAGGAGAACATCCCGGCAAAGCTGAAGCCGCTGGCGAGCATATAGCTGAGCACGCGTTTGTGGCGAAATAGCGAGGCAAAGTTGCCAAGGGTGGTGCGGAAATGGAACTTATGCCGCTTCTCTACCGGCAGCGTTTCACGGATGAAAAAGGCGATCATGCCTGATGCCAGCAGCGCCGCCAGCGCGAGGATCCAGAAGATGGCGTGCCAGTTGAACCATATCAGCACCGCGCCGCCAATCATCGGCGCCAGCAGCGGCGCGATGGTGGTCACCAGCATGACAAAGGACATCATGCGTGAGAACTCTTCGCGCGGGTAGATATCGCGCATCAGGGCGTTAATCACCACGCTGGCTGCCGCGGCGGCGAGGCCGTGCAAAAAGCGCATAAAGATAAGCTGCTCGATACTCTGCGCCAGTGCGCAGGCTACCGCCGCGACGGCGAACACCAGCGTACCGCCGAGGATCACCGGCTTGCGCCCGATGCTGTCTGCCATCGGGCCATAAAAGAGCTGGCCGATGGCAAAGCCGAGAATGTAGCTGCTCAGGGTCATCTGCGCGCTGCCGGCCGGTACGCCGAACTGCCCGGCAATCACCGGCAAGGCGGGCAGATACATATCAATCGACAACGGCATCAGCATGGCCAACAGGCCAAGGATAAAGACAATACTCAGTGATGAGTGTGGCCTGCTGGTCACGGCAGCAATCTCCTGAAGTTAGCGGGTGAGCATGCCAACGCTGGCAATTTCATCCTCGGTAAGCGCGCGGTACTCACCCGGCGCCAGGTCGTCATCCAGACGGATGCCGCCAATGCGTTCGCGATGGAGGCCGACCACGTGGTTACCCACGGCGGCAAACATGCGCTTCACCTGATGATAGCGCCCTTCGCTGATCGTCAGGCGCACCTGCGTCGGCGTAATCACCTCCAGCACGGCGGGTTTGGTGAGATCTTTTTCATTATGCAGCTGAACACCGTGGGCAAATTGCTCGGCGGTGTCTTCTGCAACCGGCGACTCCAGCGTCACCAGGTAAGTCTTTTCGCAGTGATGGCGCGGCGAGGTAATGCGGTGCGACCACTGGCCATCATCGGTCATCAGCACCAGACCGGTGGTGTCGATATCGAGACGCCCGGCGGCGTGAAGCTTGTGCGCGACCGGTTCGTCGAGGAAGTAGAGCACCGTCGGGTGATCGGGATCTTCGGTAGAACAGACGTACCCTTCCGGTTTATGCAGCATAAAGTAGCGCGGGCCGGTCTGCTGAACGAGGGTGTTACCGTTGTATTCAACCTCGTGTTCCGGTTGCAGTTTAAAGGCGGCATCGCGAACGATCTCGCCATTGACCGTAACACGGCTGCCGCGGATTTCGCGCCCGGAAATGGCGCGGCTGACGCCAAGCTGCTGAGCGATAAACTTATCAAGTCGCATGAAATTTTCTGGCCTGTATGGTGCTGAATGGGGGCAATGCGCCCACAAAAGAGATGAACAGCCTGAAGTATAACGAGCATCATAAACCGCTTAAAGCAAAGTTTCGTGGCATACTGTCTGCCGTCAATCTGTAACGCCGTTGAGACAATGACTTTTACGCTACGCCCCTACCAACGCGAAGCGGTGGATGCCACCCTCGCCCATTTTCGTCAACACGCTGAACCCGCAGTGATTGTGCTGCCGACCGGCGCCGGAAAAAGCCTGGTGATTGCCGAGCTGGCGCGGCTGGCGCGCGGTCGCGTGCTGGTACTGGCACATGTGAAGGAGCTGGTTGCGCAGAACCACGCCAAATATATCGCCCTTGGGCTGGACGCAGATATTTTCGCCGCCGGGCTGAAGCGCAAGCAGAGCCACGGCAAAGTGGTGTTCGGTAGCGTGCAGTCGGTGGCGCGCAACCTTGATCAGTTCCAGGGTGAGTTCTCCCTGCTGGTGGTGGATGAGTGCCATCGCATCAGCGATGACGACGACAGCCAGTATCAGCAAATTCTTTCCCATCTGAAGGAGGTGAATCCGCGCATTCGCCTGCTCGGCCTGACGGCAACCCCCTTCCGTCTTGGCAAAGGGTGGATTTACCGCTTTCACTATCACGGCATGGTACGCGGAGATGAAAAAGCGCTGTTCCGCGACTGTATTTATGAACTGCCGCTGCGCTATATGATCAAACACGGTTATCTGACGCCGCCGGAGCGGCTGGATATGCCGGTGGTGCAGTACGATTTCAGCCGCTTACAGACGCAGAGCAATGGCCTGTTCAGCGAAGCGGAGCTGAACCGCGAACTGAAGAAGCAGAAGCGCATTACGCCGCATATTGTCAGCCAGATTGTTGAGTTTGCGCAGACGCGCAAAGGGGCGATGATTTTTGCCGCCACGGTGGAGCACGCCCGGGAGATCACCGGCCTGCTGCCCGCGGACGACGCGGCGCTGATCACCGGCGAAACGCCCGGCCCGCAGCGTGATGCCTTAATTGGGGCTTTCAAACAGCAGCAGTTCCGCTTTCTGGTCAACGTCGCAGTGCTGACCACCGGCTTTGATGCCCCGCATGTCGATTTGATTGCCATTTTGCGCCCGACGGAATCCGTCAGCCTCTATCAGCAGATCGTCGGTCGCGGCCTGCGCCTGGCTCCCGGGAAAACCGATTGCCTGATTCTGGATTATGCCGGTAACCCGCATGACCTCTACGCCCCGGAGATTGGCGCGCCGAAAGGCAAAAGCGATAACGTGCCAGTGCAGGTCTTCTGTCCGGGCTGCGGCTTTGCCAACACCTTCTGGGGGAAAACCACTGCTGATGGCACGCTGATTGAGCACTTTGGTCGCCGCTGCCAGGGCTGGTTTGAAGATGATGAAGGGCATCGCGAGCAGTGCGATTACCGTTTCCGCTTTAAAAACTGTCCGCACTGCAACGCAGAGAATGATATCGCCGCCCGCCGCTGCCGCAGCTGCGATGCGATTCTCGTCGACCCGGACGATATGCTGAAAGCCGCGCTGAAGCTGAAAGATGCGCTGGTGCTGCGCTGTAGTGGCATGACATTGCAGCACGGCGCGGATGAGAAAGGCGAATGGCTGAAAATCACCTATTACGATGAAGATGGCGCCGATGTCAGTGAGCGCTTTCGCCTGCAGACCCCGGCGCAACGCACCGCCTTTGAGCAGCTCTTTATGCGTCCGCATACGCGCACGCCCGGCGTGCCGTTACGCTGGATTATGGCGGCGGATATCGTTGCCCAGCAGGCGCTGCTGCGTCATCCCGATTTTGTTGTCGCACGTATGAAAGGGCAGTACTGGCAGGTGCGGGAAAAAGTATTTGATTACGAAGGTCGCTTTCGCCGGGCGCATGAATTGCGCGGCTAAGCGCACTTTTGATTGCTGTATCAATCATTAGGGGATAGAATACCGCCCGCTTTTGCATCCGCAAAGCCGATCATCTGCCTGTTGCTGGGTCGCCTGTAACAGGATTTATTTAAGAGAGATTCAAATGTTTACTATTAACGCAGAAGTACGTAATGAGCAGGGTAAGGGTGCGAGCCGCCGCCTGCGCACCGCGAACAAGTTCCCGGCTATCGTCTACGGTGGAACTGAAGCGCCGGTTGCTATCGAACTGGATCACGACAAAGTGTGGAACATGCAGACTAAGCCTGGTTTCTACAGCGAAGTTCTGACCCTGGCTCTCGATGGCAAAGAAGTTAAAGTTAAGATTCAGGCTGTTCAGCGTCACCCGTTCAAGCCGAAACTGACTCACATCGACTTCGTTCGCGCGTAATCGCTGACAAGTTGAAGAAAAAACCCCGCTCCGGCGGGGTTTTTTTATGGCCTATTTTCCGCCGCTCAGCCGACGCTGCAGCTGATCGCGCAGGTTCGGCGGCGTACCTTTGATGGTCAGCGTGTCGGTTGCCGGATCCCAGAAGATACGCTCGCCAAGCAGCAGCGCATCAAAATTGATGGTCAACCCGCCGCCGCTGCCGGCATATTTGGTCAACTGGCGCAGGGTGCTGCGATCCGCCGGGAAGCTCTCTTCCAGCTCGTAGCCCTGGCCTGCGGTAAACTCTTCAAAGCTCACTTCGCTTACGCCCGCAAGCTCTTTTGAGAGCGACGCCAGCTCAATCTCCTCGCCCGCCTGCAACTGCTCGTTACAGTAGGTGTAGACCTGCTGACGCACAGTTTGACGCTCGGATTTATCAAGCTCTGCCTGGGCGGTAAAATCATCGACCGCCTGCAGCAGCCCACGGTTCTGCGCTTTCGCGTTCAGCCCTTCGCTGGCACCGAGGAAATCCATAAAGAAGTCCGCGACTTTGCGACCTACGCGCCCCTTCAGGAAGGTGAGGTAACGCGTTGACTCCGGGTTAGTTTCCCACTCGGTTAAGTCGACGCGCGCAACGATATCGGCGTGATTGATATCAAGATAATGGGTCGAGCTGATATCGAGGTTTTCATTGACGCGCATGCTGCTTAAGTTGTTCAGCACCGCCACCAACAGATACTCCACCGCCAGATAGCGGTAGTGGCAAAACAGCACAATACCGCCGTCGGCAAAGGGGTATTTCGCCAGTTCATCACGTAAGCGCCCGGTTGCCGCGCGGCTGAAGGCCAGAAACTCCTCTTCGCCCTGACGTTGCAGACGCAGCGCCTGTGCCAGCTCGCTCTCTTCATTAAACAGGCCATAGGCTTTACTTTTTGCGCTATAGACCCGGTGCAGTTCCGCTACCATCTCTTCGACGGGCGGGGTGGGTTCGAGCAAAGAATCGCGCAGCACCAGCTCAAGGGTTTGCTCATCGCGCTTGATAAGCTGGTGCAGGGCAATCTGGTTGATGTCCAGACTCATGATAAACTCTCCTTTTTGACCGGCGGTATTCAACCACCACCAACGCCGCGGTGCAACTGCTGATAAAAAAGCAGAAAAAAAGCTCTTCCTACGGTAAGATGTTGCCCTTTCATGAACAGACTGATTTCGATTTATGCCACAAATCTCCCGCTACAGTGATGAACACGTTGAACAACTGCTCAGTGAGCTGGCCAACGTACTGGAAAAACACAAAGCACCGGCCGACCTCTCTTTGATGGTGCTGGGCAATATGGTGACCAACCTGATTAACAGCAGCGTCGCCCCCGCGCAGCGTCAGGCCATCGCGACATCGTTCGCAAAGGCACTGCAATCGTCCATTGGCGACGACAAAGCGCACTAAGGGAAATCACAACAGTTTATGGTGACTAATCGTCAACGCTACCGTGAAAAAGTCTCCCAGATGGTGAGCTGGGGGCACTGGTTCGCGCTGTTCAACATTTTGTTGTCCATCGTGCTCGGTAGCCGTTACCTGTTTGTTGCCGACTGGCCGACCACGCTTTCCGGGCGTATTTACTCCTGGCTGAGCCTGGTGGGCCACTTCAGCTTTGTGGTGTTTGCCACCTATCTGCTGATCCTCTTCCCGCTGACCTTTATTGTGATGTCGCAGCGGCTGATGCGCGTGCTCTCGGCGATCCTCGCCACCGCAGGCATGACGCTGCTGCTTATCGACAGCGAAGTCTTTACCCGTTTTCACCTGCACCTCAATCCGGTGGTCTGGGAGCTGGTCATTAACCCCGATCAGAACGAGATGGCCCGCGACTGGCAGCTGATGTTTATCAGCGTGCCGGTCATTTTGCTGATTGAGATGCTGTTTGCGACGTGGAGCTGGCAGAAGCTGCGCAGCCTCACGCGCCGCCGCCACTTCGCCAAACCGGTGGCCGCCCTCTTTTTCGTCTCCTTTATTGCCACCCATGTGATGTACATCTGGGCGGACGCCAATTTCTATCGCCCGATCACCATGCAGCGCGCCAACCTGCCGCTCTCATACCCGATGACCGCGCGCCGCTTCCTTGAAAAACATGGTCTGCTGGATGCGCAGGATTACCAGCGTCGCCTGGTGGAGCAAGGCAATCCGGAAGCGGTATCGGTGCAGTATCCGTTAAGCGAGCTGCGCTATCTCGATATGGGCTCCGGGCAGAATGTGCTGCTGATTACCGTCGATGGGCTGAACTACGCCCGTTACGAAAAACAGATGCCGCAGCTGGCGAGCTTTGCCGGGCAGAACGTTAACTTTACCCAGCATATGAGCGCCGGGAATAACGCCGATAATGGCTACTTCGGCCTCTTCTACGGCATTTCGCCAAGCTATATGGATGGCGTGATGTCTGCACGTATTCCGGCGGCACTGATCACCGCGCTGAATCAGCAGGGCTACCAGCTTGGCCTCTTCTCATCCGACGGCTTCAGCAGCCCGCTCTATCGCCAGGCGCTGCTGTCAGATTTCTCGCTGCCACCAGCGAAAAGCCAGAGTGATGCGCAGACGGCCGATCAGTGGATCAACTGGCTCTCCCATGACGCACAGGAAGATACCCGCTGGTTCTCATGGGTCTCCTTAAACGGTACCGCCGCGCTTGATACCGATACGCCGGGCTTTGCGCGCAAATATCCCCGTGCTGCTGCCGATGTCGATGCGCAGATTGCCCGCGTGCTGGATGCGCTGCGCGCCTCCGGAAAAATGGACAACACGGTAGTGGTGATCACCGCCGGTCGCGGCATCCCGGCAGATCAACAGGACACGACCTTCGACTGGTCGCGCAGCCGCCTGCATGTGCCGCTGGTCGTACACTGGCCGGGCACGCCCGCGCAGCGTATTACCAGGCTGACGGATCATCAGGATGTGATGACCACTCTGATGCAGCGTCTGCTGCATGTCAGCACCCCGGCTAATGAGTATTCGCAGGGCCAGGATCTCTTTACCGCCACGCGCCGCCACAACTGGGTGACCGCCGCTAACAGCAATACGCTGGCGATTACCACGCCGCAGATGACGCTGGTGCTCGATCAGAACGGTAACTACAAGTCCTGGGATGCGCAGGGCGAGAAGATCCGCGATCAGAAACCGCAGCTCAGTTTACTGCTGCAGGTGCTGACCGATGAAAAACGGTTTATCGCTAACTGATTGATTATTTATGAATCACTCAGCCTGCCCTGTACTTGCAATCAGGCAAGAAACGGGTAGTATTAGCGCCACATGTCGGCACGTAGCGCAGCCTGGTAGCGCACTGTCATGGGGTGTCAGGGGTCGGAGGTTCAAATCCTCTCGTGCCGACCAAAATTCCCCACCGCCTTGCCTGCTTCATTCCGACAAGACGAGAAAAAACAGCAAGTTACTTTAACTTGCTGTTTTTTTTTGCCCGTCAAAAACCCTTTTATTCCGGCAAACGGGTAAGCAATTCGTAATCAGGATGTTAACATAGAGACAAATTCATGCCTGTTATGATGAGTGAAACCTATGTCCGACTTAAACCGTCCACAACTTCAGTTGCCAAATGGTGCCGATAAACTGCTGCTCCACTCCTGCTGTGCCCCCTGCTCGGGTGAAGTGATGGAGGCGATCCAGGCTTCCGGTATCGACTACACCATCTTCTTCTATAACCCGAACATCCATCCGCAAAAAGAGTATGAACTGCGCAAAGAGGAGAATATCCGCTTTGCTGAGAAGCACGGCGTGCCCTTTGTCGATGCGGATTACGATACCGACAACTGGTTCGAGCGGGCGAAAGGGATGGAGTGGGAGCCTGAGCGCGGCGTGCGCTGCACAATGTGTTTTGATATGCGCTTTGAGCGCACGGCGCTCTATGCCCATGAGCACGGCTTCAAAGCCATCAGCAGTTCGCTGGGCATTTCCCGCTGGAAAAACATGCAGCAAATCAATGACTGCGGCCAGCGCGCGGCGGGGCACTACCCGGAAATGGTTTACTGGGATTACAACTGGCGCAAACAAGGCGGCTCGGCAAGGATGATTGAGATCAGCAAACGGGAGCGCTTCTACCAGCAGGAGTACTGCGGCTGCGTCTACTCCCTGCGCGACAGCAACCTGCACCGTAAATCCCAGGGCCGACCGCTGATTAAAATCGGCAAGCTCTATTACGGTGATGAGCAGGAATAGAGATGAACAATCCCGGCCATCTGACCGGGATTGTTTGCGTTACAGCGCGATATCCGCAACCTGCCCATCGTCGTGATGCGGTTGCGTCACCGGCTTCTGCACCGGCGGCGTAATATCTGCCACCATCGATTCATCGCACTTCAGACCGAGGATTTCACTGGTGTAGCGCAGCTCGGCGTCGGCGGCCTCGATATTGCCATTCAGCTCGGTACCGAAGGAGGGAATAATCTCCCGCAGCTTGGTTTGCCAGGCTTCTGAGGCGAAGCGCTCGGTAAACACCTTCTCCATCAGCTCGAGCATGATCGGTGCTGCGGTTGAGGCACCCGGCGACGCGCCAAGCAGCGCGGCAATGGTGCCCTCTTTGTCGCTCACCACTTCGGTGCCCAGACGCAGCACCCCGCCTTTCCCGGCTTCGCGTTTGATAATCTGCACCCGCTGCCCTGCCTGCCACAAGCGCCAGTCCTCTTTTTGCGCCAGCGGATAGTATTCACGCAGCGCATCGAAGCGGTCATCCTCATTTTGCAGCACCTGGTTTACCAGGTATTTCACCAGGCTGAAGTTGGTCATCCCAACCGTCAGCATTGGCAAAATATTGGAAGAGTTGGTTGAGCGCAGCAGATCCCACAGCGATCCGTTTTTCAAAAAACGCGTCGAGAAGGTGGCGAACGGCCCGAAGAGCAGCACGCGTTTGCCATCAATAATGCGCGTATCGATATGCGGCACCGACATTGGCGGCGCGCCAACGGTCGCCTGACCGTAGACTTTAGCCAGATGGTGATTCACCACTGCCGGATCTTCCGCCACCAGGAACTGGCCGCCGACCGGGAAACCGGCATAATCGGCCGCTTCCGGAATGCCGGATTGCTGTAACAGCTTCAGCGCTGCACCACCGGCACCGATAAAGATAAATTTCGCTTTGATCACCTGCTCAGCGCCGCTGTTCAGGTTATGCAGCGTCACGCTCCAGCTCTGGTCAGCGTTGCGCTTTAAGCCGCGCACCTCGGTCGCCAGTTGCAGAGCGAAGTTCGCCTTCTTCTGCAGCGAGCCGATCATCTGGCGCGTCAGCTCGCCAAAGTTAACATCGGTGCCAATCTCCGTATGGGTCGCGGCAATTTTTTGCGTGGCATCGCGCCCTTCCATCACCAGCGGTGCCCACTGTTTGATCTGCTCAGGGTCTTCGGAGTAGCGCATGCCGCGAAACAGGGAGCACTGCTGCAACGCTTTATAGCGCGCGCGCAGGAAGTTGACGTTATCGTCGCCCCAGACGAGGCTCATATGCGGCACGGTATTGATAAAGGAGCGCGGGTCGCGCAGCACACCGCTTTTTACCTGGTGCGCCCAGAACTGGCGAGAGATGCGAAACGCTTCGTTGATCTCAATCGCTTTTTTGATGCTGACAGAGCCGTCCGCGCTGCGTGGGGTGTAGTTGAGTTCCATCAGGGCTGCATGCCCGGTACCGGCGTTATTCCAGCCGTTTGAACTCTCTTGCGCCAGGGCGTCGAGACGCTCCACCATCGTAATTGACCAGTCCGGTTCAAGATCCGAAAGCCAGGTTCCCAACGTGGCACTCATGATCCCACCACCGATTAAAAGCACATCTGTTTCCTGCTCTTTCGATGCGGACGCATCTGCTGCTTTTGAGACAGCATTAAGCCCGACAGCCATCGAAAACAGCCTGGCAGTCATTCTTTTCATGATGATATTGCCTTACTTTTAGTGCTGCTTTATTCGCATTTATAGAGGGTTAAGTCGTTAGCACGTCTAACGTAGCACTTAAAAGTCGAGATTTAAATAATGTTTAAACATTAAATAATAACTATATAAATGTTACTAATAAGTTGCTTTTATGCATTAGTTTTAACACTAATTGTTGCCCGCCTGGCGCCTGAATCTGCTATTATCCTGCGCTTTGCCAAACGCATGGATGCCGTTTGCCTCTGCTTCTATGGCACTCTCCACTTGCGGAACGTTATGACCGACAAAACACTCCTCCCCTCTTCTTCGGTAAGCGCCGTACTGCGCTCGCCGAAGCTGTTTACACGTGAAATTTTAGCCGGTGTGATCACTGCGCTGGCGCTGATCCCGGAAGTGATCTCCTTTTCAGTAATTGCTGGCGTTGACCCGAAAGTGAGCCTGATCGCCTCGGTAGTACTCTGCTTCGCGATGTCCATTCTCGGCGGTCGCCCGGCGATGGTAACGGCGGCTGCCGGGTCAGTCGCACTGGTTATCGGTCCGATGGTCAACCAGAACGGTGTGGAATACATTTTGCCTGCAGTACTACTGGCGGGCGTGATCCAGATAATCTTTGGCCTGACCGGCATGGCGCGGCTGATGCGCTTTATTCCCCATGCGGTGATGACCGGGTTTGTTAACGCCCTCGGTATTCTGATCTTCTTTGCCCAGGTGCCCCACTTCTGGAGCAAAAACCCAATTATTCTGGCGCTCTTCGCCCTGACGCTGCTGATTGTGCTGTGGCTGCCGCGCTGGCTGAAAAGCGTGCCTGCGCCGCTGGTGGCGATTGTCGTGCTGACCGCCTATACCATTTTCAGCGGCCAGCTATTACCGACCGTCGGCGATGAAGGCCCGATGCAGGGCGGCCTGCCGGGGTTGACCGAATGGCTGGTGCCGTTTGATTTGCATACGCTGAGTATTATCTGGCCCTGCGCGCTGAGCATCGCATTTGTCGGGCTGATGGAGTCGCTGCTGACCGCCAAACTGGTCGACGATTTAACCCATACGCCGTCGAACAAAGGGCGTGAAAGTACCGGGCTTGGCATCGCCAATATCCTCGCCGGTTTTTACGGCGGCATTGCCGGCTGCGCGATGATTGGTCAAACCATCGTTAACGTTGAGATGGGCAAAGGTCGCACGCGCCTCTCAACCGTTGCCGCCGCGCTGGTGTTGCTGCTGCTGGTCACGGCGTTAAGCGAGGTGATGGCGAAAATCCCGATGGTGGTGCTGGCCGGGATCATGGCGATTGTCGCCTTCAAGACCTTTAACTGGGGAAGCCTCAAGCCAGGCACCCTGAAGCAGGCGCCTTTCGTCGAGAGCGTGGTGATGGTGATAACGGTGATTGCCACCGTCAGCACCGGCAACCTGGCAATTGGCGTGGTTGCCGGCGTGGTGACGCTGGCGATAACGCCTGCGAAGTGGCGGGAAAAGTCGCTGTTTACAGCAAAAACAGCGTCGCCAGACCAAGAAAAATAAAGAAGCCGCCGGTGTCGGTAATGGCGGTGATCATCACGCTGGAGCCGACCGCCGGGTCGCGCCCCAGCCGGATCATCAGCATCGGGATCAGCACACCCATTAATGCCGCCATCAGCAGGTTAAGCACCATCGCCAGCATCATCACACCGCCCAGCGCCGGGTCGCCATACAGCCACCAGGTGATGCAGCCCATCAGGCCGCCCCACACCACGCCGTTAATTAACGCCACGCCCATTTCGCGCAGAATAAGAAACGAGAAGTTGCCCGGCTGAATGTTTTGCAGCGCCAGCGCGCGCACAATCATGGTGATAGTCTGATTACCGGTGTTACCGCCAATACCGGCGACAATCGGCATCAACGAGGCCAGCGCCACCAGCTGCGAGATGGTGTGTTCAAAACCGTCAATCACCCGCGAGGCGATAAAGGCGGTGCAGAGGTTAAGCGCCAGCCACGCCCAGCGTGATTTTACCGCTTTGGTGACGGGGGCGAAGACATCCTCTTCGGTACTCAGGCCGCCCATCTGACGCATATCGTTATCGGTCTCTTCGTAGACCACGTCGAGGATCTCATCGACGGTCAGCCGCCCCATCAGGATACCGTTCTCGTCCACCACCGCTGCGCTGAGCAGGTTGTCACGCTCAAAGGTGCGCGCGACACGCTCCGCCTCCTCTTCCGGCAGGAAGGTGACGGGATCGCTCTCCATCACCTCGCCCACTTCACGATCGGTAGCGTTCAGCAGCAGAGTTTGCAGCGTCAGCTCGCCAACCAGCAGGTTGTCGCGATCGACCACAAACAGCTTGTCGGTGTTCTCCGGCATCTTTCCCAGACGGCGCAGGTAGCGCTGAACGGCGGCCAGCGTCACCTCCGCGCGGATGGTGATCACCTCAAACTCCATGATCGCGCCGACACAGTTTTTGCCATAGCGCATCACCTGGCGCACCCGCGCGCGCTCTTTCGGCGGTAGCGTTGCCATCATGCGCCCGGTCAGGTTGCGCGGAAGATGCTGCACCAGGTAGATCTGCTCATCGATATTGAGGGTTTCCAGCGCATCCAGCAGCGCGCGGTCGCTCATCTCATCAATCAGATCGTCCCAGACATTTTCCGAGGCTTCGAGCAGCACTTTGCCGCGCTTGTCATCTTCAATCACCCGCCACAGCGCATGGCGTTCAACCACCGGCAGCGCTTCGAGGGTATCGGCCAGATCCGGCGGCGGCAGGTGCGCGGCGAGGGCGCGCACTTCAAGCAGGTGTTGATCGAGCACTTCACTGTTCACCTGCTCTACCAGAGTGATTTCGCCTAACAGCGTGGCGGTCAGGGCTTTATGGGTGGTGAGCAACCAGATAAGGCGCGCGCGCTCTTCTTCGCGCAGTTTGACACTGTTCTTTTTGATAACCGGCATGACAATCCTGAATCGAAAGCGCCCTCTCATCCGGGCGGAATAGCCTTAAGCATAGCGCCAGGTGCTAAAAAAAGGCTCAACGGTGCGGTTGTTTGAATAAAAAAACGGCAACGCTCCCCGGTTCAGCAGGGAGCGTTGTTGTTACGCGGTGCGGGAAACGGCGTCGCGGGAGGCAAGCTGACGCTCTTCACCTTCCAGTTCGCTTAAGTGGCCATTGCGCATCTCCAGCAGGCGATCGGCGTGGATAAAGTAGTGATCGTCATGGCTGATGGCGAAGATGGTTTTGCCCATCTGCTGCATCAGCGGCAACAGCACCTGGTAGAAGTCGCGCCTGAAGTGCGGATCCTGATCTGCCGCCCACTCATCCAGCAGCAGAATATCGCGCTCTTCCGCCAGTGCCAACAGCAGCGCGACGCGCTTCTTCTGCCCTTTTGAGAGCTTCAGGTTGAGGATTTTGCCATTCTCCAGTTCCAGCTTGTGCGACATCTTTAACTGCTCCAGCCACTTCGCCACCAGCGCTGGATCGGCCTGCTGCCCTTCTGGGCCAAGCAGTTCATCAAACAGCCAGACATCGGTAAACACCGCCGAGAAGAGCTTGCGGTAATCTTCCGGCTTATCCTGCGCCATCGGTTTGCCATCCAGCAGGATCTCACCGGAGAGCGGCTGATAGAGGCCGGTCAGCAGCATCGCCAGCGTCGATTTCCCGCTGCCGTTACCGCCAATCAGAAACACCAGTTCGCCGCGCTTGAGGGTCATATTGATAGGCCCAATGGCAAAGTCATTATCCTGATATTTAAAGGTGACATTGCGCAGCTCAAGGGTTTGCCAGCCGGGGAAGGCCTGCGGGCGCGGAAACTCCGGGCGATAAGGTGCCAGCGCGAACTGCTTGAGTTTGCGAAACGCCACCTGAGCGGTGAGTAGCGTTGGCAGCGCGCCAACAGCAGAGAGCAACGGTGTGCGCAGAAAGAGCAGCGTCAATGAGTAGGTCGCCGCGACATTAGTATTCGCCCAGCCCAGCCCGTTCGCCATCCAGAACACCAGACCAATCGCGCCCAACATCATAATGTTCGACCAGTTCACTGCGCTCAGGTGGAAGGTATCGGCGCGGATAATATGGTGGCGGTATTCGCGCGCATCCGGCAGGTACATCTTTTCAAACACGTGCTCGGCGCGCTCGCGGTTAAGCGTAAGCTCTTTACGCCCCTCAAGCACCGTCTGGAAATCGGTATACAGCTTATCTTCCGTCTCGCGCAGGGTCGCCATATGTCTATAGACGCGCGACACCAGCATAAACCCGCCCCAGATGGTCAGCGCCATCCAGATCACGGTGATCAGCAACATCTTGCCGGAGAGCATGGCGAGATAGAGGCAGGAGCCAACGGTGAGGATAATCCCCTGCACCAGTTCCGGCAGGCGCACAAAGGCGATGGTGATATTACGCACATCGCTGGTCAGCCCGGCCAGCAGCGAGGCGCTGCCCAGCTGTTCGATGCGCTCGATCGGCGTATCCAGCAGACGCTTGATAAATTCGCTACGCAGGCGGTAGACAAAGTGGTGGCCCAGTGTCGTCAACGCCAGCTGCGAGCCGAGGGTGACGGCCATTAACAGCAGCAGCAGGCCGAGGAACTCCGGCAGCACGGCAACAGAGAGATCGACAGATTCAATCAGGCGCTGGTTAATAAAGGCAATCAGCCCGATGCCCATTGCCGCGCTGGCAAGCGACAGCGCCAGTACCGCCACAAACGGCCAGCGATACTGCCGCCAGACAAGAAGGAGAAGTTCCATAAGCGTATCCGGTCAATAAAAACAGCCAGCAGTTTAAACGGCTACCTGTTTTCATCAAGAATAATTCTTATTTTTGTTCGCTATTGCCAGCCTGGCGAAAAGTAAGGTTATAGCGACATTCGCCGGTCAGCGGATGGTAGCCCGGCTTCAGCGGCGCGATACCGTGATAAAAGAGGCGCGACTCCCCGCCCCACACCACCACATCGCCATGCTCCAGCAGCAGACGCTGGAGCGGATCGCTGCGCTTCAGCCCGCCGAACTGGAAAACCGCTGGCAGGCCAAGCGAAACGGAGACAATCGGCGCTCGCAGATCCGGCTCATCTTTATCCTGATGTAGCGAGAGTTTGGCTCCCGGCGCATAGCGATTGATAAGGCAGGCATCCGGGCGGAAATCGGGGTAGCCAGCGGCGGCGCTTGCCGCGTTGCAGAGCGTCACAAAGGCCTGCGGCATGGCGGGCCACGGGCGCTGCGTCTGCGGATCGGCGGCATCGTAGAGATAGCCGCGCTTGTCCGTTGTCCAGCCAAGCTGCCCACAGTTGGTCATGGCAACGGACATGGTGTAACCGCCGGGTGTTACCATATGGCGCAGCGGCGAAACGCTGACCACATCGGCGATACCGCGCATCAGCGCCTCGCTGTGCGCCAGGGCAAAGCGGCGCAACACCACGGCACCCGGTGCCAGTGGCTCCTGCCACGGTTGTTCATCGGCAAACAGATCGAGCATCAGGTCTCCTGTTGATTAGCTTCGCGCGCCAGCAGCTGCGCTTTGCGATCGGCGCCCCAGCGGTAGCCGGAGAGCGCCCCGCTCTGGCGCACCACGCGATGGCAGGGAACGATAACCGCCAGCTTATTCGCCGCGCAGGCGCTGGCGACGGCTCTGACCGCGCCGGGCTTGCCAATACTCTGCGCCAGCGCCTGGTAACTGACCCTCTCCCCTGCCGGGATCTGGCGCAGCGCTTGCCACACCTGCAGCTGAAACGCGGTGCCGCGTAAATCGAGCGGCAAGGTAAAGGGCGAATCGGGTCTCTCTACATGCGCAATCACCTGCTGCACGCGCGCAGTAAATTGCGGATCATCTTCTGCCTGGTGAGCATGCGGAAACAGGTTGCTGAGCTGCGCCAGTAATGCGTCATCACTCTGTGCCAGCAGTACGGCACAGATCCCGCGTTCACTCTCCGCCACCAGGCAGCGGCCGAGCGTACAGTCCGTTAGCGTAAACCAGACCGGGCAGGACGCGCCGCCGCGGCGAAAGGCGCGGGCAGTCATACCAAGCGCCGCATCCGCGTTTCGATAGTAGCTGCTGCTGTCCGGGAACCCGGCCGCCAGCACCGCATCGGTAATGGTCTCGCTGTTCGCCAGCGTTTCGCGTAAGCGCCGGGCGCGAAACGCCTGCTGCCACGCTTTCGGCGTCACGCCGGTCACCGCTTTAAACAGTCGGTGAAAGTGATAAGGGCTGATGGCAACCGCCGCGGCAAGCTCGGCCAGCGTCACGGGTTGATCCTGCTCCAGCAAACGGCACGCGGCGGCGACCTTCTCCAGCCGCTGCTGCTGCGGATGCGTTTTATCCGGCTGGCAGCGTTTGCAGGGACGAAACCCCGCCTCCAGCGCACTGGCGACATCTTTATAGAAGCGTATATTCTGGCGCAGGGCGCGCCGCGCTGTGCAGGAGGGGCGGCAAAAGATCGCCGTGGTCAGCACAGCAAAGACAAACTGACCGTCGGCGTTCGGGTCGCGCGCCAGCACCGCCTGCCAGCATTGATCATCGGTTAACATCGCATTGTTCATCGCAGGCTCCTTATCTAAGCTTAGCCTTACTGTGGCGGTTAGCGCGCGCGCAAAAACCTGCAATCTTGCGCTTTAATTTTTATCCTTCACCAGGAAGGCGGAGAACTGCGGCGACATCCAGGTCGTGAAGCCATCCCCCTCCTTCATGATCATCATCACCGCCAGCCCTTCGCGCGTCACTACCTCTTTTGCCCGCTCAGGGCCGAGCACCATCAGGCCGGTGTCCCAGGCATCCGCTTCCAGCGCGGTTGGCGAGATCACCGTCACCGACACCAGCTTATGATTGATTGGCCGCCCGCTGCGCGGATCGATAACGTGAGAGATGCGTTTACCGTCCAGTTCATAGTAGTTGCGATAGCTGCCGGAGGTGCTGATGCCGTGACCATTAATATCGACCACCGCCTCGACGGCATTTTCACGATCCGTTGGCTTCTGTACCGCCACACGCCACGGCAGCCCTTTAACATTCATCCCGCGGCTGACCAGGGCGCCTCCGACGGAGACCAGATAGCGGCCAATCCCCTCGCGCTCCATTAAGTGCGACAGATGATCGGCGGCGTAACCTTCGCCAACTGTCGAGAGATCGACATACAGATCGGGCAGATCTTTTTGCAGGAACTGTTCACCGGCGCGGTTGATTACCGTGAGATGTTGCAGCCCGGTACGCGCTTTTGCCGCGTCGATCTGCGCCTGCGTTGGCGTGTTGATCGGCTGCTGGTCGGGGCCAAAGCCCCACAAATTCACCAGCGGTCCAACGGTAATATCCATCACGCCATCGGTTTTTTTACCGACGCGCAGCGAGGTGGTGACAATATCCGCCATCGCTTCGCTGACCGGCCACGGCGCGGTGCTGGTGCTGCGGTTAAAGCGCATCAGCGCTGAATCTTTTTTCCAGGTCGACATCAGCCAGTCGTCGCCATCAAGCTGCGCCTGGATTTTCTTTTGTAGTGCTGTCGCCTGCTGCGGCGTGATATCCACCACGCTGACGCGCCAGGAGGTGCCCATGGTTTTACCTTCGAGCACCGTGGGTGTGGCCTGACTTGCCATGTCGCAGCCGGCTAACAGAAAAAGTGCCGCCATCAGCGCGGCACGAAGAGAAGCGATCGCCATAGTTGTTATCTCCTTGCTGGCGCAAGCGTACACGAAAAAGGGATTTGCCCGAAACAGGCAATAAAAAAGGGGCCTTGCGGCCCCCTTCAATACGCGTTGTTGCAGACTTAGAACTGGTAAACCAGGCCCAGGCCAACAATGTCGTCGGTCGCAATACCGGCCGCGCGGGTAAAGGTGTTGTCGTCCAGCAGGTTGATTTTGTAATCAACATAGGTGGACATGTTTTTGTTGAAGTAGTAAGTCGCGCCAACATCAACATATTTCACCAGATCCTGGTCGCCGAAGTTAGCAGTACCGGTGTTGTTGGTGATGTCCTTACCTTTGGACTGCAGGTAAGCGATGGACGGACGCAGACCGAAGTCGAACTGGTACTGTGCAACCACTTCGAAGTTCTGCGCTTTGTTAGCAAAACCGAAAGCAGAGCTTGGGGTACGGCCGTTAGAGGTACCGAAACGGGTCGCGTTGTAAGTCTGAGAGTACTGCGCTGCCAGGTAGATATTGTTGGCATCGTATTTCAGGCCGCCGCTGTAAACTTCAGCGCGGTCGCCGTCACCGTACAGGTTCGCATTGATGCTGTTCTGATCGGCAGTACGTTTAGAGGAGGACATCGCGCCGCCAACGCTGAAGCCTTCGCCCAGATCGTAGGTCAGGGATGCGCCGTAGCCGTCGCCATTCTGGTTCAGCAGGCTGCGACCATTAGTGTTTTCACCGCTGACGCTGCCATTTTTACCCTGGTACTGCAGAGCAAAGTTCAGGCCATCAACCAGACCGAAGAAGTCGGTGTTACGGTAGGTTGCTACGCCGTTAGCACGGGACTGCATGAAGTTATCCGCGCCATAGGTGTCGCCGCCGAATTCCGGCAGAACGTCGGTCCAGGAGGTCACGTCATAGATGATGCCGTAGTTACGACCGTAGTCGAAAGAACCGGTGTCAGCAACGCGGATACCTGCGAAGGCCAGACGGGTCCATGCCTGATCGCTTGCACCCTCTTCTTTGTTCGCCTGGATGTTGTATTCCCACTGACCGTAGCCGGTTACCTGATCGTTAACCTGAGTTTCGCCCTTGAAGCCAAAACGCACATAGGTCTTATCGCCATCAGAACCGTTGTCGTCAGAAAAATAGTGCAGGCCGTCTACTTTACCGTAGAGATCTAATTTGTTGCCGTCTTTATTATAAACTTCAGCCGCATTAGCTGCGCCCGCTACCAGCAGAGCCGGTACCAGGAGGGACAGAACTTTAACTTTCATTTTATTAACCCTCTGTTATATGCATTTTTATTGCCACTGCATGCTGATTAACCCTCAAATCAGCTGGCGATTCATTGTGCGCAAAAATCAAAAATAATCCAACAGGAATATGATACGAAAACTTTGAAGATGTTTCATACCTAAAGCTAAATGTTTCCAATTGTAATTTTGCAGGAACTTTTTGAAAGCACTAAAAGCTAATAAATAAGAAAAAAGGCGGATCAAATACAGTTCTTTACTTATAAAAACAGCAACTTACTAAAATATAAAATGAGAGCACTGAATGCCAAACCGAAAGCAGAATTGGTGTCTAAAATAATCGACGCTATCATCATTAACTTTATTTATTACCGTCATTCGAATCTGAATGTCTGTTTACCCCTCTTCAAACCGGATGCCCTGCATTCGGTTTTTTTTTACCTTTCTTTACATCAGTTGATACTTAAGATTTATATAGTCGCCATTTGTAATGACTATTAATTAATCAATAATCGTACCAGAGTTGATCCTCAAACATATTTATAAAGTTAATATCTTGTTATTTCGTGCGATATTTTACTGGCGAGACGGTAAATAGGCCTGCAGCGCTGCGTATCTGTACATTTTTCCTGCGCTTCAGGTAAAGAGTGCATATTCATGCACTCCCCAGGCATTTCCTGAAAAGAGAGTCTGGAAATTCACCCATTTACCGATATACTGCCTGCTGAACATTACTCTGCAGCACACTACCTTTACGCCCGCGGCCCCCTAAACGCGACGCTAACGGCATGGCAGCAACATTGTCTCAGCGCAGGCTGAAAGTTATCAGCCGTGTTGTCATAACGGGTTACACACACGAATGAGTCAATCGGACACAATGATTCCTGGCAAATTTTCCCTGATACCGGGCAACATTACCCGTTACTTTCTTTTATTGATTATTGTCCTGCTGGTCACCATGGGCGTGATGATCCAGAGCGCGGTCAACGCGTGGCTGAAGGACAAAAGTTATCAAATTGTTGATACCACCCACGCCATTCATAAGCGCATCGATATCTGGCGCTATGCGACCTGGCAGATTTACGACAATATCGCTGCCGCCCCCGCCTCTTCCGGCGAAGGCCTGCAGGAGACGCGTTTAAAGCAGGACGTCTACTACCTCGAAAAACCGCGCCGCAAGACGGAAGCGCTGATTTTCGGCTCCCATGACAGTTCGACGCTGGAGATGACCCAGCGTATCTCGACCTATCTCGATACGTTGTGGGGCGCGGAAACCGTGCCGTGGTCGATGTACTACCTTAACGGCCAGGATAACAGCATGATCCTTATCTCGACGCTGCCGCTTAAGGATCTTACCTCCGGTTTTAAAGATTCGATGATCAGCAATATCGTCGATACCCGCCGTGCGGAGATGCTCCAGCAGGCGAATGCCCTTGATGAGCGCGAAAGCTTCTCCTCGCTGCGCCGTCTTGCCTGGCAGAATGGCCACTACTTTACGCTGCGCACCACCTTTAACCAGCCCGGCCATCTGGCGACCGTCGTCGCCTTCGATCTGCCAATCAATGATTTGATTCCGCCCGGTATGACGCTGGACAGCTTCCGCCTCGATCCCGATACCACGCCGGGCAGCGCACGCGCGCAGGATAAAGAGAACACCGACAGCGTCTCAGTAAACTTCAACAGCTCGCGCATTGAGATCTCCTCTGCGCTAAACGGCACCGGTTTACGCCTGGTGTGGCAAGTGCCGTTCGGCACACTGCTGCTTGATACCCTGCAAAACGTTCTGCTGCCGCTGCTGCTGAATATTGGTCTGCTGGCGCTGGCGCTGTTTGGTTACACCACCTTTCGCCAGATGCCGGGGCGCAAGAGCGATACGCTCGCGACACCGGGCGCGAATAATGAGTTGCGCGTGCTGCGCGCCTTTAATGAAGAGATTGTCTCTTTGCTGCCGCTGGGTCTGCTGGTTCACGATCAGGAAGCCAACCGCACGGTGCTGAGTAATAAAATTGCCGACCACCTGCTGCCGCACCTCAATTTGCAGAACATTACCGCGATGGCGGATCAGCACCAGGGCGTGATCCAGGCGACCATTAACAACGAGCTCTATGAGATCCGCCAGTTCCGCAGCCAGGTGGCGTCGCGTACGCAGATCTTTATTATTCGCGACCAGGATCGTGAAGTGCTGGTCAACAAGAAACTCAAGCAGGCGCAACGGCTGTATGAGAAGAACCAGCAGGGTCGCGCGGCGTTTATGAATAACCTCGCCGAGGCGCTCAAACAGCCGGTGAAAGCGCTGGCCAGTGACGCAGCGGCGATTGAGAGCAACGAAGCTAACCGCCTTGCCGATCACGCCGACCGACTGGTGCAGCTGGTGGATGAGCTTCAGCTGGCAAACATGCTGGAGAACGACACCTGGAAAGGCTCCTCTTCCCTCTTCTCCATCCAGGATCTGATTGATGAAGTGGTGCCGGAAGTGCTGCCGGTGATCAAGCGTAAAGGGTTGCAACTGCTGATCAACAACCACCTTCCGGCCAATGAGGAGCGTCACGGCGATCGCGATGCGCTGCGTCGCATCATGCTGCTACTGATTCAGTATGCGGTGACCACCACGCAGATGGGCAAAATCACCCTCGAAGTGAGCATGGACGAATCCGCAGATGACCGTCTGACCTTCCGCATTCTGGATACCGGCGTCGGCGTTAACGCCAGCGAGATTGATAATCTGCACTTCCCGTTCCTTAACGAAACGCAGGGCGATCAGTTTGGCAAGGCAAATGCCCTCACCTTCTGGCTTTGCGATCAGTTGGCCCGTAAACTGGGCGGACATCTCAATATTAAAGCGCGTGAAGATCTCGGCACCCGCTACTCTCTGCATGTGAAAATGGCCGTACGCGCGCAGCAGGGCGAGAGTGAAGAGAAATTGCTCGATGATGTGGTGGCGATGATTGATATTACGTCGAACGAAATTCGTAATATTGTGGTGCGTCAGCTTGAGAATTGGGGGGCGAGCTGCATTTCGCCCGATGAGCGATTATCAAATCAAGAATACGATCTCTTTTTAACAGATAATCCGTCAAATCTTACAGCTTCAGGATTGCTTTTAAGCGATGATGAGGTCGGCGTGCGGAAAATTGGTCCAGGCCAGTTGCGCGTCAATTTTAATATGAGCAATGCAATGCAGGGAGCAATATTGCAGCTCATTGAGGAGCAGCTGGCGCAGGAGGAAGTCACGGAGTCGCCTTTAGGCGGCGATGAGAATGCCGAACTCCATGCCAGCGGCTATTACGCGCTGTTTGTCGACACAGTTCCCGATGATGTTAAGAGGTTGTATACTGAATCGGCTTCGCGCGATTTCGCTGCGCTGGCACAGACGGCCCACCGCCTTAAGGGGGTGTTTGCCATGCTTAATCTGGTACCTGGTAAGCAGTTGTGTGAAACGCTGGAGCAATTAATTCGCGAGAGTGATGCTCCAGGCATAGAAAATTACATCAGCGACATTGACGCTTACGTCAAAAGCTTGCTGTAGCAAGGTAGCCTAATACATGAACAATATGAACGTAATTATTGCCGATGACCATCCGATTGTACTGTTCGGTATTCGCAAGTCACTTGAACAGATCGAATGGGTAAATGTAGTCGGTGAATTTGAAGACTCTACAGCGCTTATCAACAACCTGCCGAAACTTGAGGCCAATGTATTGATCACCGATCTGTCAATGCCGGGCGACAAATACGGCGATGGCATTACGCTGATCAAGTACATTAAGCGCCACTTCCCGGCGCTGTCGATTATCGTGCTTACCATGAATAATAATCCGGCAATTCTCAGCGCCGTTCTGGATCTCGATATCGAAGGTATCGTGCTGAAACAGGGCGCGCCGACGGATCTGCCGAAAGCGCTGGCGGCACTGCAAAAGGGTAAGAAGTTCACCCCGGAGAGTGTCTCCCGTCTGCTGGAGAAGATCAGCGCCGGTGGTTATGGCGATAAACGCCTGTCACCGAAAGAGAGTGAAGTGCTGCGCCTGTTCGCAGAAGGTTTCCTGGTGACGGAGATTGCCAAGAAGCTGAACCGCAGCATTAAGACCATCAGCAGCCAGAAGAAATCAGCGATGATGAAACTGGGTGTCGATAACGATATCGCCCTGCTGAACTACCTCTCTTCCGTGACGCTCACCCAGACGGAAAAAGAGTAATCCCCGTAACCCCGGCACTCGCCGGGGTTCGTTTTTCTTAGCCCTACTCCCTGCTTTTTCTTACCCGCGCGGCGTATGCAGCCAAGGTCTGCTTCAGCACGTCCAGCGTTACCGGCTTCGACAGACAGCTATCCATCCCCGACTCCAGACAGCGCTGCTTCTCTTCCGCCAGAGCGTTCGCCGTCACGCCAATCACCGGCAGCGTCAGCCCAAGCTGGCGAATGCGCTGCGTCAGACGGTAACCATCCATATTCGGCATGTTCACGTCGCTGAGCACAATATCGATCGGGTTCTTGCTCAACACATTGAGCGCATCGACGCCATCATTGGCGGTTTTACATTGATAGCCCAGAGATCCCAGCTGATCGGCCAGCAGACGGCGGTTGATTGGATGATCGTCCACCACGAGGATCATCATATCCTCGTTATTCTCCATCTCGCCGGAATCAGATGTTAAGGCATTTGCCGCCTGCGCCTCGGCCACCGGCACGCGATAGATGCGGCCCAGCAGCGCCAGCAGATCGTGCGGCGAGGCGACGCTGTGCAGCCACTCGCCCGGCGCGCGCTCAAGCGGAATACCAATATGGCGGCGGGAGAAGATAACCGCCGCGCGCCCGGTCCAGGGCTGCGGCAGCTCATCATCGGTAATCAGCGTATCCTGGTTGCCCAGCTCATGGCCGTCATACTGCTTAACCTGAATGCCGTTCCACTTCAGCAGGTTATGCAGATACGCCGACAGCCAGGCGTTGCGTACCGCCAGCCAGCAGCAGGTTTCCGCCAGCCCATCCACATCGGCCTGCACCGTTGGCACCGCGCTGTAGAGCGGAATGCGAATGGTGAACTGGCTGCCCATGCCCGGTTCAGTATCGACAGCGATATCGCCATCCATCATATTGACCAGCTTTTCACAGATCGCCAGCCCCAGCCCGGTGCCCTGGAAGTTGCGCTGCACGCCGGTGCCAACCTGGAAGAAGGGATCGAATAAGCGCACCACCTCTTTGCCAGGAATACCCACGCCGGTGTCACGCACGCGAATGCTGAGATACTCCATATCACACTGCACATGCAGCACGATGCAGCCCATATCGGTGAACTTAATCGCATTACTTAGCAGGTTGGAAATCACCTGTTGCAGGCGCATCGGATCGCCATTAATCGCCAGCGGCACATCCGGCTCGATAAAGCAGTAGAGCCCGAGCTGTTTGCGCACCACCAGCGGCAGATAGTTGGCGGTGATATGGCTCATCACTTCGCGCGGCGAGAACTCACGCGGCTCAATCTTCAGCTGTTCGGACTCAATTTTCGAGAAGTCGAGAATGTCGCTGATGATCTTCAGCAGCAGGCTCGAGGAGTTGTTCATCGCGGTCACTAAGCGGTCGACCCCTTTCGGCAACTCTTTAGTCTGCAACAGATCGAGGTTACCGATAATGCCATACAGCGGCGTGCGCAGCTCATGGCTGACCGTCGCGAGGAACATCGACTTCGACTGGCTCGCCTGCTCCGCCGCCTGCGCCATCTCCTGCAGCGACTCCTCCATTTTGACGCGCGCGGAGACATCCACCAGCACGCAGATCGCCACGTTCTCATTGCGATAGCGCGAATGCACAAAGCTGATTTGCAGGTTGGTGTTGTTGCTGGTTAACACATCGACAAAGTTAACCTGCTGCCCGCAGATAATTTGCGTCAGCCTTTGGCGATCCTCATGGGTCAGCATATTGAGGTAGTTATGCGCCAGCTCGTTACTCAGTATGTTGGTGCCATCCTGGGTACGCAGGATACAGATCCCCACCGGCGCGGAGGCGACAATCTTACGGTTGAACTGCTCATGCTCTTCAAGCCGCTGCGCATCGTTTTCTGCCGGAATAAATATGCGCCGCTCATAGAGGCGCGCCAGGGTAAACAGCGCCACCCCGACCAGCACATTAAGCAACACCGCGTTGAGGATCAGCATGCGGATGCGCTCCAGCACCACGTCCACCGGCACGGAGTAGACCACGCTCAGGGAGGATGGCGGCAGCGTCTTCTTGAGGATCAGCTCACGGAAACCGGAGGTGTACCCAAACCAGGAGCGCTCCTGCAGCCAGCGCGGATCGGCGGTAATGCCACTCTCCTGTCCGGTCAGCGAAAGCAAGGTATGGCCATTCTCATCAAGAATGGTGACCCCCATCGGCAGCGTACCCGGCGTGAAGAAGTTCTCCATCCGGATCGACTGCTCGGTGCCGAGCAGCGCCTGCAGGCGGTTGCCGAGGTAAACCGGCGTCAGCGCGTAGAAATAGCCGATGCCCGGGCGCGGGCCCTGGCTCATCCAGTAGACGTTGTTGCTGCGCTCATCCTGCGGCGCATTACGGTATTTGACGATCCGCTCATGCAGGCTCTTCAGCGTGTCATCCCGCTCGACCGGCATATCGCGCAGGCCGAAATCGGCCATACAGAGGTTGTCGCTGCCAATCAAAAAGACGCGGTTCAGATCGTACGCTGCGGAGAAATTATCGCGCCAGTAGCGCATAAACCACGCCAGCGACTCCAGCGAGCCGCGCCAGGCTGTGCCCATCGCCGAGCAGTCGGAATCAGGAAAGAGCGGTAAGAAGGCCGGCACGTTGGTTTTGTCGTCGCGGGAGCGCGACGTCAGGATGCCGTTGTCCGCCGTCAGGCGATTTTCAGCAATATACTTCAGCTCCTTCATCACATCAGAGGTGCGCTGAATATAGCGCTGCGCCTGATCGGAACTGAGGTTGAACTCCTGGCGGATCTCCGACTCTTTGTCATGCAGGGCATTAACGATGTAAAAGACGGAAAAAAAGGCAATTAACAGCCAGAGTAATAGCGCCAGCGCCCTGAACAGATAGCGGGAAACTTTCAGGGTACTGCGAAAAGAGACGAGGTATTTCAACCTGGGGAAACTCCGCCACAAGGAAGTTAAAAAAGAGTGTGCTTAAAGTAGCGATAAATCGCAGATGCCGCAAGGCAATGAAAAAGGGCCGGAAACCCGGCCCTTTATAACGCGTTATTCGGCGTCTTCGTCATCCGCCGCGTCGTCGTCAGTATCGACTTCCGGCGCGATGTCCTCATCGCCTTCCGCAACGCTGCCGTCGATGGAGTCAAGCTCTTCATCATCCACCGGCTCAGCGACACGCTGCAGACCCACCACGTTTTCATCTTCCGCGGTGCGGATCAGGATCACGCCCTGGGTGTTACGGCCTACCACGCTGATCTCCGACACGCGCGTACGCACCAGCGTACCGGCATCGGTGATCATCATGATCTGATCGCAATCATCGACCTGGACCGCGCCGACCACGGAACCGTTACGCTCGGTCACCTTGATAGAGATAACGCCCTGCGTACCACGAGATTTAGTCGGGTACTCCGCTTCCGCAGTACGTTTACCGTAACCGTTCTGCGTCACCGTCAGGATTGCGCCTTCGCCGCGCGGCACGATCAGCGAAACTACGCTGTCTTTTTCCGCCAGGCGAATACCGCGCACGCCGGTCGCGGTACGACCCATCGCACGCACGGCGCTCTCTTTAAAGCGCACCACTTTCCCGGCGGCGGAGAAGAGCATTACGTCGTCGCTGCCGTCGGTCAGGTTTACGCCAATCAGCTCATCGCCTTCGTTGAGGTTGACGGCGATAATCCCCGCAGAGCGCGGACGGCTGAATTCGGTGAGCGCGGTTTTCTTCACGGTACCGCTGGCGGTTGCCATAAAGACGTTTACGCCCTCTTCATATTCACGTACCGGCAGAATGGCGGTAATACGCTCATTCGGCTCCAGCGGCAGCAGGTTGACGATCGGACGACCGCGCGCGCCACGGCTCGCTTCCGGTAGCTGGTAGACCTTCATCCAGTAGAGACGGCCACGGCTGGAGAAGCAGAGGATCGTGTCATGGGTGTTGGCCACCAGCAGACGATCGATGAAGTCCTCTTCTTTAATGCGCGCGGCAGATTTCCCTTTCCCGCCGCGACGCTGCGCTTCGTAATCGGTCAGCGGCTGATACTTCACGTAGCCCTGATGCGACAGCGTTACAACAACATCTTCCTGGTTGATCAGGTCTTCGATGTTGATATCTGCGGTGTTAGCGGTAATTTCGGTGCGGCGCTCGTCGCCAAACTGCTCGCGAACCAGCTCAAGCTCCTCGCGGATCACTTCCATCAGGCGCTCAGCGCTACCGAGGATGTGCAGTAATTCAGCGATCTGCTCCAGCAGCTCTTTGTACTCTTCGAGCAGTTTTTCATGCTCAAGGCCGGTCAGTTTCTGCAGACGCAGATCCAGAATCGCCTGTGCCTGCTGTTCGGTCAGGTAGTATTTACCGTCACGAATACCGAACTCCGGCTCCAGCCACTCAGGACGCGCGGCGTCATCACCGGCACGCTCCAGCATCGCAGAGACGTTGCCCAGAGCCCACGGCTGCGCGATCAGGCCCGCTTTCGCTTCGGCCGGCGTCGGCGCACGACGGATCAGTTCAATGATCGGGTCGATGTTCGCCAGCGCAACAGCGAGCGCTTCAAGGATATGCGCGCGGTCACGGGCTTTACGCAGTTCGAAAATGGTACGGCGCGTCACCACTTCACGGCGGTGGCGCACAAACGCGGCCAGGATATCTTTCAGCGGCATGATCTTCGGCTGGCCATGGTGCAGCGCAACCATGTTGATACCGAAGGAGACCTGCAGCTGCGTCTGGGAGTAGAGGTTATTCAGCACTACTTCGCCGACGGCATCGCGCTTCACTTCAATCACGATGCGCATACCGTCTTTATCAGACTCGTCGCGCAGCGCGCTGATACCTTCAACGCGTTTCTCTTTCACCAGCTCGGCAATCTTCTCAATCAGGCGCGCTTTGTTCACCTGGTAGGGAATCTCATGCACGATGATCGTTTCACGGCCGTTTTTCGCGTCGGTTTCCACTTCCGCGCGGGCGCGAATGTAGATTTTGCCGCGACCGGTGCGGTAGGCTTCTTCAATGCCGCGGCGACCATTGATGATCGCGGCGGTCGGGAAGTCCGGCCCCGGAATATGGGTCATCAGCTCTTCAATGCTGATCTCTTCATTATCGATATAGGCCAGGCAGCCGTTGATCACTTCCGTCAGGTTGTGCGGCGGAATGTTGGTCGCCATACCGACAGCGATCCCGGAAGCGCCGTTAACCAGCAGGTTCGGGATCTTGGTTGGCATCACATCTGGGATTCGCTCAGTGCCGTCGTAGTTATCAACGTAATCGACGGTCTCTTTTTCCAGATCGGCCATCAGCTCATGGGCGATTTTCGCCAGGCGGATTTCCGTATAACGCATTGCCGCGGCGGAGTCGCCATCGATGGAACCGAAGTTCCCCTGGCCGTCGACCAGCATATAACGCAGCGAAAACGGCTGTGCCATACGAACAATGGTGTCATACACCGCGGAATCACCATGGGGATGGTACTTACCGATTACGTCACCAACGACACGGGCAGATTTTTTGTAGGCTTTATTCCAGTCATTGCCCAATACGTTCATGGCGTAAAGTACGCGACGGTGAACCGGTTTCAGGCCATCTCGGACATCCGGAAGCGCACGGCCAACAATGACCGACATCGCATAGTCCAGATAGGAGCTCTTCAGCTCTTCCTCAATGTTAACCGGTGTAATTTCTCTCGCAAGGTCGCTCATCTAACCGCTATCCCTCTACTGTATCCCGGATTCAAAGGTCGCAAATTATAACACAACCGGTTTGATACAGGTAAACCTATAACACCCCGGCAAAGGTTTATTCATGCCGTTGGCCTGATATACTCACAGGTCTTATTGAGAGAGGAGTAAATGCGCCCATGAATGCCGAAAAACCGTCGGTTACTCAGAACGTTGATCATGCAGAAATCGCCAAGTTTGAAGCCGTCGCTTCACGCTGGTGGGACACAGAAGGCGAATTTAAACCTTTACACCGTATTAACCCGCTGCGCCTGGGTTATATCGCCGAACACGCTGGCGGCCTGTTTGGCAAACGCGTGCTGGATGTCGGCTGCGGCGGCGGCATTCTCGCCGAGAGCATGGCCAAAGAGGGTGCGCAGGTGACCGGGCTGGATATGGGCGCGGAGCCGTTGGAAGTTGCGCGTCTGCACGCGCTGGAGTCAGGCGTACAGGTTGACTATGTACAAGAGACAGTCGAAGATCATGCCGAAAAACAGGCCCAGGGCTACGACGTCGTCACCTGTATGGAGATGCTGGAGCACGTGCCGGATCCGCAATCGGTGGTCAGAGCCTGCGCTAAGCTTGTGAAACCCGGCGGCCACGTCTTCTTCTCGACCATCAACCGTAACGGCAAAGCGTGGCTGATGGCGGTGGTTGGCGCAGAGTATGTGCTGCGCATGGTGCCGAAAGGCACGCACGACGCGAAGAAGTTTATCAAACCTGCCGAGCTGTTAACCTGGATCGACGATACGGTGTTACAGGAGCGTCACATCACCGGGTTACACTTTAACCCGCTGCTGAATAAGTTCACCCTCGGACCGGGCGTTGATGTTAACTATATGTTGCATACAACGGCGAAAAATCGCTAACGTCATGCGTTAATGTTATGAAGATTGCGCAGCCGCAAATCGCGCAATCTTCCCCGCCGTCGAAGAAATCAGCACTCGATCAAAATTTCATTTTTTTTTTCAGATTATTGACAACCTCTGCAAGCCTTATGCGACGAGGACTTAGCGTTTATTACGCTTTCGCAACCTCAAGTTAACGTCAAAATCAACTCTTGTACTCAAAAGAATCCTTACTAGAATACTCACCATATAGCGTTTCTCTTATCGCAAACCCCCTATATATAGTATTTATCCACAGAGTTAGTCACAGTGCTGCTTTGTGGATAATACGGGGGATACTTTTATTTCACGGACAGGTAAGCAAATGAATCAGAGTCTGCTGGTGACAAAGCGTGATGGTGGCACTGAGCGCATCAATCTCGACAAAATTCATCGAGTACTGGATTGGGCCGCAGAAGGGTTGAGCAACGTTTCCATCTCTCAGGTGGAGCTGCGTTCACATATTCAGTTTTACGACGGTATCAAAACCTCCGATATCCACGAGACCATTATTAAAGCCGCTGCGGACCTCATCTCCCGCGATGCGCCGGACTATCAGTACCTTGCCGCGCGCCTGGCGATTTTCCACCTGCGTAAAAAAGCCTACGGCCAGTTCGAACCGCCTGCGCTGTTCGACCACGTGAAGAACATGGTTGCGCTGGGTAAATACGATCATCATCTGCTGGAAGACTACAGCGAAGAAGAGTTCCAGCAGATGGACGGCTTTATTGATCACTGGCGTGATATGAACTTCTCCTACGCGGCCGTTAAGCAGCTGGAAGGGAAGTACCTGGTGCAGAACCGTGTGACCGGTGCGATCTATGAGAGCGCGCAGTTCCTCTACATTCTGGTTGCTGCCTGCCTCTTCTCCAACTACCCGCGCGAAACCCGTCTGGACTACGTGAAGCGTTTCTATGACGCGGTCTCGACCTTCAAAATTTCGCTGCCGACGCCGATCATGTCCGGCGTGCGTACGCCGACGCGCCAGTTCAGCTCCTGCGTACTGATCGAGTGCGGCGACAGCCTGGACTCCATCAACGCCACCTCCAGCGCGATTGTAAAGTACGTTTCCCAGCGCGCAGGTATCGGCATCAACGCCGGTCGCATCCGTGCGCTGGGCAGCCCGATCCGCGGCGGTGAAGCGTTCCACACCGGCTGTGTACCGTTCTACAAACACTTCCAGACCGCAGTGAAATCCTGCTCGCAGGGCGGCGTTCGCGGCGGCGCGGCAACCCTCTTCTACCCGATGTGGCATCTGGAAGTGGAAAGCCTGCTGGTGCTGAAAAACAACCGCGGCGTCGAAGGCAACCGCGTGCGTCACATGGACTACGGCGTACAGATCAACAAACTGATGTATACCCGTCTGCTGAAAGGTGAAGATATCACCCTGTTCAGCCCGTCCGACGTGCCGGGTCTGTATGACGCCTTCTTCGCCGATCAGGATGAGTTCGAGCGTCTGTATACGCAGTACGAAAAAGATGATTCCATCCGCAAACAGCGTATTAAAGCGGTCGATCTCTTCTCACTGATGATGCAGGAACGCGCCTCGACCGGCCGTATCTACATCCAGAACGTTGACCACTGCAACACCCACAGCCCGTTCGATCCGGCTGTTGCGCCGGTGCGTCAGTCCAACCTGTGCCTTGAGATCGCGCTGCCGACCAAGCCGCTGGAAGACGTTAACGATGAAAATGGCGAGATCGCGCTCTGCACGCTCTCTGCGTTTAACCTTGGCGCGATTAAGAACCTCGACGAGCTGGAAGAGCTGGCTACGCTTGCGGTACGCGCCCTCGATGCCCTGCTTGATTACCAGGACTACCCGATCCCGGCCGCAAAACGTGGCGCGATGGGTCGTCGTACCCTCGGTATCGGCGTGATCAACTTCGCCTACTGGCTGGCGAAAAATGGCAAACGCTACTCCGACGGCAGCGCTAACAACCTGACGCACCAGACCTTCGAAGCGATTCAGTACTGGCTGCTGAAAGCCTCCAACGAGCTGGCGAAAGAGCAAGGCGCCTGCCCGTGGTTCAACGAAACCACCTACGCCAAAGGCATTCTGCCGATCGATACCTATAAAAAGGATCTCGATGGCATTACCAGCGAGCCGCTGCACTACAACTGGGAAGCGCTGCGTGACGATATCACCACGCACGGCCTGCGTAACTCGACGCTCTCTGCCCTGATGCCGTCTGAAACGTCGTCGCAGATCTCCAACGCCACCAACGGCATTGAGCCGCCGCGCGGCCACGTGAGCATCAAAGCGTCGAAAGATGGCATCCTGCGCCAGGTGGTGCCGGATTATGAAGAGCTGAAAGATGCCTACGAGTTGCTGTGGGAAATGCCGAACAACGACGGCTACCTGCAACTGGTCGGCATTATGCAGAAGTTTATCGACCAGTCGATTTCAGCGAACACCAACTACGATCCGACCCGTTTCCCGTCGGGCAAGGTGCCGATGCAGCAGTTGCTGAAAGACCTGCTGACCGCCTACAAATTTGGTGTGAAGACGCTCTACTATCAAAACACCCGCGACGGCGCGGAAGATGCGCAGGATGACCTGGTCCCTTCTATCCAGGACGATGGCTGCGAAAGCGGCGCATGTAAGATCTAACTAAGGGGCGGGGAAACCCGCCCTTTTTTTCGCAAGACAGGACTCACATTCATGGCATACACCACCTTTTCTCAGAAGAAAAACGATCAGCTGCTCGAGCCGATGTTCTTTGGCCAGCCGGTGAACGTGGCGCGCTACGACCAGCAAAAATATGACATCTTCGAAAAGCTGATCGAAAAGCAACTCTCCTTCTTCTGGCGTCCGGAAGAAGTTGATGTTTCCCGCGATCGCATCGACTTCCAGGCACTGCCGGAACATGAAAAGCATATCTTTATCAGCAACCTGAAGTATCAGACGCTGCTGGACTCAATTCAGGGTCGTAGCCCGAACGTCGCGCTGCTGCCGCTGATCTCCATTCCGGAGCTGGAAACCTGGGTGGAAACCTGGGCGTTTTCAGAAACCATTCACTCGCGCTCCTACACCCATATCATCCGCAATATCGTTAACGATCCGGCGGTGGTGTTTGACGATATCGTCACCAACGAGCAGATCCTCAAGCGCGCGGAAGGGATCTCCTCCTTCTATGACGAGCTGATTGAGATGACCAACTACTGGCATCTGCTGGGCGAAGGCACCCATAGCGTGAACGGCAAAACCGTCACCATCAGCCTGCGCGAGCTGAAGAAAAAACTCTATCTCTGCCTGATGAGCGTGAACGCGCTGGAAGCCATTCGCTTCTATGTCAGCTTCGCCTGCTCCTTCGCTTTCGCCGAACGCGAACTGATGGAAGGTAACGCCAAAATCATCCGCCTGATTGCCCGCGATGAAGCCCTGCACCTGACCGGCACCCAGCATATGCTGAACCTGCTGCGTTCCGGGGTTGACGATCCGGAGATGGCGGAGATTGCCGAAGAGTGCAAAAAAGAGTGCTACGACCTGTTTGTGCAGGCGGCGCAGCAGGAGAAAGAGTGGGCGGAGTATCTCTTCTCCGGCGGCTCAATGATTGGTCTGAACAAAGATATCCTCTGCCAGTATGTTGAGTACATCACCAACATCCGTATGCAGGCGGTGGGTCTTGATCTGCCGTTCCAGACCCGCTCCAACCCGATTCCGTGGATCAACACCTGGCTGGTGTCCGATAACGTGCAGGTTGCGCCGCAGGAAGTGGAAGTGAGCTCCTACCTTGTCGGGCAGATCGACTCGCAGGTCGATACCGACGATCTGAGCAACTTCCAGCTGTGATGAGCCGGGTTACGCTCCGCCTTTCCGGCACGCAGGTGCATTGCCAGGAAGAGCACCCCTCCCTGCTGGTGGCGCTGGAGTCCCAGCAGGTGGAAGTTGAATACCAGTGCCGTGAAGGCTACTGCGGCTCCTGCCGCTGTCGGCTGGTAGCAGGCCAGGTGGACTGGATTAGCGAGCCGCTGGCCTTTATCAACGAAGGGGAAATTTTGCCCTGCTGCTGCCGGGCGAAAGGCGATATCGAGATCGAGATGTAAACAACGCCGGGTGGCACTGCGTTTACCCGGCCTACATTTTCAGCACACTCATCTTTTGTAGGCCTGATAAGTGAAAGCGCCATCAGGCAATATGCCCACCTTGACTGCACATTCATCCCTTCCCAGGCCTGATAAGCGAAGCGCCATCAGGCAACTTCACTTACCAGGCCCCACTTTTATTTCCGCTTTAAAAACTGCACCGCTTTATCGGGGAAATCGGTAAACAACCCGTCGACCCCGGCCTGGTGGTACAACACTTCATAAAGCTGATTCACATCGCTGGCATAGGGCGGCAGCTGATCGGCGCGCACCGTAAACGGGTGCACCTGCAAATGGCTGGCATGCGCCTCTTTCACCATTGCGGTTAACTGCACGTGACCCGGCTTCGAGCCGTCCGCCACCAGCATATGGTAATCGGGGCCGATACCATCCGCGTACTGCGCAATCTGCTTCATCGCGCCGGGTTTCAGCATCCAGTCATAATCGTAATTGATCCATTTGCCGTCCGGCTGCTTCTGCTGGGTTTCGTTCCATTTGGTATAAGCAATCAGCTGCACCAGATTGAGATCCATCCCCATCTTCGGCTCAAGCTCATTTTTGATGCGCTTAAGCTCATCGGCGTCGAAACATTGCAGATAGACCTTATCCTTCTTGCTGCTGTAACCGTACTTCTTCAGCACCTCAAGGGTCGCCTTCGCAATATCCTTCCCTTCCTGATGGTGGAACCACGGGGCTTTGATCTCCGGGTAGATCCCGATATCTTTGCCGGTCGAGTGGTTCAGCCCCTGCACAAACTCAATCTCCTCTTCAAAGGTATGAATGCGGAAATCGGACTTGCCCATCGGGAAACGGCCAGGGAAAACCTGCTCCTTCTTGCCGTTCTTTAACTCAAACCCTTCGGTGAATTTCAGCGAGCGGATCTCATCCAGCGTGAAATCGATGGCGTAGTAGCGGCCATCTTTGCGGGCGCGGTCGGGAAAGCGCTCGGCAACATCGGTGACGCGATCGAGATAGTGGTCATGCAGCACCACCAGACGATCGTCTTTGGTCATCACCAGATCCTGCTCCAGATAATCTGCGCCCTGGGCATAAGCCATCGCTTTGGCAGGCAGCGTATGCTCCGGCAGATAACCGCTGGCACCGCGATGGGCGATCACCAGTTTCTCGGCGGCCAGCGCCTGGCCTGCCATCAGGCCCGCCAGCAGCAGGCCTGCCGTAATGCGGCTAAAGATCAATTTCATAACATCTCCTGTTATTGACGACGCGCAAGCACCTCAGCGTGATGGCGTTTTTCGCCAATCATCACCACGATCAGCAGCAGTACCGCCAGCACGCTGCCCCCGATCATCACCATGAAACCGCCGTCCCAGCCGAAGAAATCGACGGTATAGCCAACAATGGCGCTCGCCGCCACTGAACCACCGAGATAGCCAAACAGGCCGGTAAAGCCCGCCGCGGTACCGGCCGCTTTCTTCGGTGCCAGCTCCAGCGCGTGCAGACCAATCAGCATTACCGGGCCATAAATCAGGAAGCCAATGACGATCATGCAGGCCATATCCACGCCCGGGTTGCCCGCCGGGTTGAGCCAATAAACGATGGTGGCGATGGTCACCAGCGTCATAAAGAAGACGCCGGTCGCGCCGCGGTTGCCCTTAAACACTTTGTCCGACATCCAGCCACAGATCAGCGTGCCGGGAATGCCTGCATACTCATAGAGGAAGTAGGCCCAGGAGGATTTATCCAGCGCGAAGTGCTTCACCTCTTTCAGGTACGTCGGTGACCAGTCGAGGATGCCGTAGCGCAGCAGATAGACAAAGACGTTAGCGATGGCGATATACCACAGCAGCTTGTTCGGCAGCACGTACTGCATAAAGATCTGCTTCGCCGTCAGCTCCTCTTCATGCTTGTCGCTGTAATCATCCGGGTAGTCGTTTTTGTACTCTTCAATCGGCGGCAGGCCGCAGGATTGCGGCGTATCGCGCATCAGTGCGAAAGCGATAATCGCCACCAGAATGGCACCAAAAGCTGGCATATAGAGCGCCGCGTGCCAGTCGTTAAACCACGCCATCCCCAGCAGGAACAGCAGCGGAGGCAGGCCGCCGCCGACGTTATGGGCGCAGTTCCACACCGACACAATGCTGCCGCGCTCCTTCTGCGACCACCAGTGCACCATCGTGCGTCCGCACGGCGGCCAGCCCATCCCCTGGAACCAGCCGCAGAGGAACAGCAGCACAAACATCACCGCAATGCTGGAGGTGGCCCACGGTACAAAGCCCATAAACAGCATTACTGCCGCTGCGAGGATCAGACCAGCGGGCAGGAAAACGCGCGGATTCGAGCGATCCGACACCGAGCCCATAATGAATTTTGAGAAGCCGTAGGCAATTGAGATCCCCGACAGCGCAAAGCCCAGATCGCCGCGCGAGAAGCCCTGCTCCACCAGATAGGGCATCGCCAGCGCAAAGTTCTTACGCACCAGGTAGTAGGCGGCGTAGCCGAAGAAGATGCCCAGAAAGATTTGCCAGCGTAAGCGGCGGTACAGAGGATCAACCTGCGCGTCGGGCACGCGAGACTGGTGGGGGGCGGGTTTGAAAATGCTCAACATAAACTGCCTCCGTGGCACGGTAAAAGTCATGACATCAGGCGTCATGAGTGAAAACGAAAATCGCTTGAGTTGTTCGCGGCGGATTGTAGAGAAAGTTTTGACGAGAAAGAATGAAATGCCACATATAATGTTACAGAAATATGACAAAGCTCTAACTTCGTGCGCAAAAGTGCATTTCACTTTCGTTTCTTGTTCGTATATGCGCGATATCAAACAAACCACAGTAAAGGTATGGCTAAATGGTCGGTAAAGAACGTCGACCAGCCAGGAGACGACCGTGCCCTACTCAAACGACTACGATGTGATCATTATTGGCGGTGGCGCAACGGGTGCCGGTATCGCCCGTGATTGCGCCCTGCGCGGCCTGCGCGCTGTTCTGCTCGAACGCCACGACATTGCCACCGGTGCCACTGGCCGCAACCACGGTTTGCTGCACAGCGGCGCGCGTTATGCGGTGACCGATAACGAATCAGCGCGTGAATGCATCGCCGAAAACCAGATCCTCAAACGTATTGCCCGCCACTGTATTGAAGCGACCGACGGGCTATTTATCACCCTGCCGGAAGACGATCTGAGCTACCAGGCACACTTCATTGATGCCTGCACCCGCGCAGGGATTGTCGCGCAGGCCATTAGCCCACAGGAAGCCAGGCGCATGGAGCCGAGCGTCAACCCGCAGCTTATCGGCGCGGTGCGCGTGCCGGACGGCACTGTCGACCCCTTCCGCCTGACCGCCAGCAATATGCTTGATGCCCGCGAGCACGGTGCAAAAATCCTTACCGGCCACGAAGTCTGCGGCCTGCTGCGCACGGGCGACACGGTGTATGGCGTCCGCCTGCGCCATCTCGCCAGCGGTGAAATCCGTGACCTGCATGCCCCGGTAGTGGTCAATGCCGCCGGGATTTGGGGCCAGCGCATCGCGGAGTATGCCGATTTGCGCATTCGCATGTTCCCGGCAAAAGGCGCGCTGCTGATCCTCGATCACCGCATTAACCAGCATGTCATCAACCGCTGCCGCAAGCCTGCCGACGCCGATATTCTTGTGCCCGGCGACACCATTTCACTGATTGGTACCACTTCAACACAGATTGATTATGCCGATATCGATAATGTGCGCGTTACGGCGGATGAGGTCGATATTCTGCTGCGCGAAGGGGAGAAACTGGCACCGGTAATGGGGCAAACGCGCATCCTGCGCGCCTACGCTGGCGTGCGACCGCTGGTGGCGAGCGATGACGATCCCAGCGGGCGCAACGTCAGCCGCGGCATTGTGCTGCTTGACCACGCTGCGCGCGACGGGCTGGAGGGGTTTATCACCATTACCGGCGGCAAGCTAATGACCTACCGCCTGATGGCCGAATGGGCAACGGATGCCGTCTGCCGCAAGCTCAACCATAACGTAGCCTGTACCACGGCGACGAAAGCGCTGCCGGGATCTCTCGGTTCCCCGGATGAGGCACTGAAGAAGATCATCTCTCTGCCAACGCCGCTGCGCGGTTCAGCGGTCTACCGCCACGGCGATCGTGCCCCAGCGTGGCTCGCCAGTGACCGACACAACCGCAGCCTGGTATGTGAGTGCGAAGCCGTCACCGCCGGGGAAGTGCAGTACGCGGTGGAAAACCTCAATGTCACCTCACTGCTCGATCTGCGCCGCCGCACCCGCGTCGGTATGGGCACCTGCCAGGGCGAGCTCTGCGCCTGCCGCGCCGCCGGGCAGCTGAACCGGCTGCATGTCACGCGCGACAACGAAGCGCGCAGGCAGCTGGCGGAGTTTCTGAACGAGCGCTGGAAAGGCATCAAACCCATTGCCTGGGGCGATGCGCTGCGTGAGAGCGAGTTTACCCGCTGGGTTTACCAGGGGCTGTGCGGGCTGGAGAAGGAGCAGGATGATGAGATTTGATACGGTGATTATCGGCGGCGGGCTGGCGGGATTGCTGTGCGGCATTCGTCTGAGCGAGAGCGGCCAGCGCTGCGCGATTGTCAGCCGCGGGCAGAGCGCGCTGAGCTTCTCTTCCGGCTCTCTCGATCTACTCTCCCGTCTGCCGGACGGCAAACCGGCTGGCACGCTGACGGAGGCCATTGCGCACCTGCAACACCACCACCCCGAGCACCCCTATGCGCGGCTCGGCGTCGAGCGCGTGCGTCACTATGCGCGGCAAACCCAAACTCTGCTCGCCGACTGCGGGCTAGAGATGCAAGGCGATGTTGATACGCCGCACCTGCGCGTCACGCCTCTGGGCACCTGGCGCCGGGCGTGGCTCAGCCCGCAAGAAATTGCGTTGAAACCGCAGCAGGGGCTGCGCGTCGGCGTCGTTGGCATCAGCGGCTTTCTCGACTTTCAGCCCCAACTGGCGACAGAAGAGCTGTGCCAGCGCGGCATTGCCGCCGGGGCGGAAGAGATTGCGCTACCGCTTCTCGACACGCTTCGCGATAACCCCAGCGAGTTTCGCGCCGTGACCATCGCGCGCCAGCTCGATCGTCCTGAGCATTACGCCGATCTCTGCGCCGCCCTGCGCCCGCTGAGTACGCGTTATGAGATGCTGTGGCTCCCCGCCTGTTTTGGCCTGACAGAGAGCAAAGTGTTTACGCAGTTAAGCGAAGATCTGGCCTGCCCGCTGCGGCTGATCGCCACGCTGCCCCCTTCGGTGCTGGGCATGCGCTTACAGCACGCCCTGCAGCAGCGTTTTCTGCGCAGCGGCGGCAACTGGATGCCGGGCGATGAGGTATTGCGCGCTGATATCAATCAAGGCCAGGTAACGCAGCTCTGGACGCGCAAGCATGACGATCTGCCGCTGCGCGCCCGCCATATCGTGCTGGCCAGCGGCAGCTTTTTCAGTAACGGGCTCATCGCCGGGCGCGATCGCGTGCGCGAAGCGGTATTCAATCTCGATGTCCTGCAAAGCGCCTCGCGCCGGGAGTGGTATGGCGACGATCTCTTTGCCCCGCAGCCGTGGCACCAGTTTGGCGTGCGCACCGATGAACAGCTTCATGGTCTGCGCGACGGGCAAGCGCTTGAAAATCTCTATGCGATCGGCTCGCTACTTGGCGGCTATGACGCCATCGCGCAGGGCTGCGGCGGCGGTGTTTGCGCCGTAACGGCGCTGCATGCCGCGCAGCAGATCCTCGATCAGGGAGGAAAACCCTAATGCACACCTCTTTCGAAAGCTGTATCAAATGTACCGCCTGCACCACCGCCTGCCCGGTAAGCCGGGTTAACCCCGCCTACCCCGGGCCAAAACAGGCGGGGCCGGATGGCGAGCGGCTGCGGCTGAAAGATGCCGCGCTGTATGATGAAGCGCTGAAATATTGCACCAACTGCAAGCGCTGCGAAACCGCCTGCCCGTCCGGGGTGAAAATTGGCGATCTGATCCAGCGCGCCCGCGCGCAGCATGCGGCGAAACCGCTCTCGGTGCGTAATGCCATCCTCAGCCATACGGATCTGATGGGTACCCTGTCGACGCCTCTCGCGCCGCTGGTCAACGCCGCGACCTCCCTGAAGCCGGTGCGCCAGCTGCTGGATAAAGCGTTAAAAATCGATCATCACCGCACGCTGCCGAAATATGCCAGCGGCGGCACGTTTCGCCACTGGTATCGCAGCGTGGCGACGCAGCAGCGCGCCTACGGCGAGCAGGTGGCGTTTTTCCATGGCTGCTATGTCAATTACAACCATCCGCAAATGGGGAAAGACCTGATCCGCGTGCTGAACCAGATGGGCATTGGCGTGCAGTTATTGCAGCGTGAGAAGTGTTGCGGCGTCCCGCTGATTGCCAACGGCTACTTCGCTAAGGCGAAAAAGCAGGCGCAGTTCAACCTCAGCGCACTGGAGCAGGCGATTGGTATGGATGGAATGCAGGTGATCGCCACCTCCTCCACCTGCGCCTTCACCCTGCGCGATGAGTATCCACATCTGCTGGAGGTCGATAACAGCCACCTGCGCACACATATTGATTTAGCCACCCGCTGGATCTGGCGACAGCTCGATGAGGGGCACACTTTGCGGCTCAGAGAGATGCCGCTGAAAGTGGTCTATCACACGCCGTGTCATATGGAGAAGATGGGCTGGACACACTACACGCTGGATCTGCTGCGGCGCATTCCGGGTTTAGAGTTGACGGTGCTCGATTCTGCCTGCTGCGGCATCGCGGGCACCTATGGCTTCAAGCGGGAGAACTACGCCACCTCGCAGGCCATTGGCGCACCGCTGTTTGCGCAAATCGAGGCCAGCGGTGCGGATCTGGTGGTAACGGATTGTGAGACCTGCAAGTGGCAGATTGAGATGTCCACCGGAAAACCCTGCGAACATCCCATTACGTTACTGGCGCGGGCATTAGGCTAACGCCCGCGATTGTTTTACAAGTTATTCCACGGCGAGGGTTTCGACCACCGCAATCCAGCCGTGATCGCTGGCGATATCTTTGCCCGCCAGCCAGCGGCGCAGGATATTGAGCGCCATCATTGCGCAGACTTCCTGGCGCACCGCCAGGCTGTGGCGGCTGCTGTTGAACTTCACCCGCAGGGCGCGGGTGCCTTCCGGCGTCGCCAGCGCGAAGTTGAGATGATCCTCTTCCAGCCCGGTAACGGTCAACGCCAGCCCGGCAAGATGCCGGTTGCGTGACTCAGTTGTCCAGCGCGCGGTTTGTGCCAGCGCTTCCGCCTGCGACGGCAGCACTTCGCTGGCGAGCAGCGGCGCACCGGCGCGGGAGAGCTGCAATGCGATAAGCCCACTGGTGAACTGCTCGCTCAGAGTGAGGCTTAGCTGACGCTCGCGCAGCGCGGCGGCAATCGCGGCCGGTAAACCCTCGGTGCCTTCAAAAATCAGGCTTTCCCCCGCCACTTTTTTCACTTCCGGCCACAGCGCTTCCATCGCCGCGCGCTGCTCTGCCGGACCGGTCAGTTTCAGTTCGATAATCGGCATTGATGAGCGGTAACCCATTACCACGCCCGGTGGCAGATCGAGATGCTGGAGTTTTTCCGCCAAGTCGCTCTCGGAGCGACCAAAAGTAGTCAGACGCAGGCAGACCGGCGGCTGCGGCAGAGTGAAACGCTCACGCAGACGCGGCAGGATCTCCTGCTCGACCATCACTTTAAATTCTGAGGGAACGCCGGGGGTAAAGAACATCAGGCAGCGGTTAAACTGCAATGCAAACCCGCAGGCGGTGCCGACCGGGTTATCGACCAGCTCGGCGCTGGCAGGGATCTCCGCCTGCTTGCGGTTGCTGGGGGCCATCACGCGGCCGCGATCGGTAAAAAAGCGCTCCATCTGCTTAAGCCACGCTCCGTGCAGCACCAGCGTTTCGCCTTTGGCGGTGGCCGCTGCCAGCGCGCTCAAATCGTCGCTGGTTGGCCCAAGACCGCCGTTGACGATCAGCACATCGGCCTGTTCGCTGCGCTCGCGCAAAATCGCAATCAAGTCGTCGAGGTTATCGCCAACGGTATGGCGGCGCGTTAACGGCAACCCCTGGTTAAAAAATACGTCGGCCAGCCAGGCCGCATTGGTATCGACAATCTGGCCATGCAGCACTTCATCGCCGGTCGATAACATCTCCACATTTAACATCGTTCGCTCCTGCAATCGGGATTGAAACACTATAGCGCATGCACAGGGTAAAGAGAGGGAAACGGGCGCGGCGGCTGCCGCGCCGGGGGATCAGAAGCTGGCGCTGGCGCCGAGATAAGGACCATCCGCAACAATGCTGTCGCGGCGGCCATCTTTGCCTGCCATCTCAATGTAGCGATAACCGGCTTCGACGGTGAACGGGCGCATAATGGTATAACGCGCACCGGCCTTGGCTTCCTGGTACTCTTTGACGCCGCTTGAGAGCGAGTCCGGAGAGTAGTAATACTCGCCGAAAATGTTGAAGCTGCGGGCGATCTCCCACTGCAAACCGCCGCCGACAGCGATGGCGTAACCTTCGCTGCCCTCATCCGGGTTCAGGTAGATGCCTTTACCACCCACGGTTGCCAGGAACGGCCCGAGCGGCAGGTTGTAACCGAGCCCAAGGCTTGCGGTGTCACCATCATCTTCGCTATGCGCCCAGTTACCGCTGACTGCGATACCACTGGTTTCGGTTCCCAGACCGAAACCGAGGCTGCTGTAATCTTTACCAATCTGTCCATTCAGGCTAATCGCCTGCGCACCGGCGGAGGCCAGCAACACGCCGGCACATCCTAATAGAGCTAACTTTTTCATTTTCACGTTCCGCACGAAACGGGGCAGCGCCCCAAAGCGTCTGATTGTACGCTTATTTTCCCGGCAGAAGAACGTCTAATAGCGTGTACGGCCTGAGGCAAATACGCTTTCGGGCCCGAGGACGAAAAGCCTTGCACCGGAGCGTATCAGTGGCGGGCTTTCTCTACCATCTCAACCGGAATACCGGTCAGGGAGGCCACAACGTCAGGCTCCATCCCCTTTTTCAGCATCACTTTCGCGATACGCATCGCCTCCTGCTGGACGCCTTCTGCTCGCCCCTGAGCCAGGCCTTTAACCAGCCCCTGAGCCTGCCCTTCTTCGCGAAGATATTGTGCAATGTTCATTAACGTCTCCCTCTGCTGCTCGGCTTTTGCATCCTTAGCGCAAATTAACACACTCTGAGCGCGTGTCAGCCGTCGGTTTTCGCTCTGTCGAGGCAGCTCGCAAAAAGAGTTGCGGCACTAGCGCTGCTGCTGGTTCACCCATGTTTGCAGGGCGCGGCGGGAGATTTTGATGCCGCCGTTTTTCAGCTCCTCTGGCAACGGCAGCCAGCGCACCGGCTGTTGAAAACGCGCCAGCTTATCCGCCGCCCAGTGGCTGAGGGCCGCGGCATTGACCTCGCTTTCGCACTCAATTACCGCGACAGGGCGCTGCCCAAACTCCACATCATCAACCGGTACCACAAACACCTGCTGGACCTGCGGATGACGGGCGATGGCGCGCTCTACCTCTTCAGGCTGAATGCCTTCGCCGCCGCTGAAAAAGAGGTTATCCAGCCGGCCGTGCAGGGTCAGCCTCCCTTCATGTAGCGTGCCGCGATCGCGGGTGGCAAACCAGCCTGCATCGTTAAGCAGGGGCAGCAACGCGCCGTTGCGCCAGTAGCCTGCGGCGAGGCTCTCTGCTCGCAGCCACACCTCTTCGCCGACAATTTTCACCTCACGTCCCGGCAACGCATAACCGACATCCGGCGCGCCGTCGGCCTCTTTTGCACATACCGTTGAGGCAAACTCCGTTAAACCATACCCGCACCAGCAGCGAATACCGCGCTCGCGTGCCTGTTCGGTCAACTCAACGGGGATCGCTGCGCCGCCGAGCAGCACCGCTTTCAGCGACAGCGGGGTATTCTCATTGAGCAGGCGCCAAAGCTGCGTCGGCACCAGCGACGCATGGCTGCAGCCGCGCAGCGCCTGATCCAGCGGCAGCTTGTCGTGCACCGTCATGCGCGCCCCCGCCAACAGCCAGCGCCATAAAATGCCCTGCCCGGAGACATGAAATAGCGGCAGCGAGAGCAGCCAGTCATCGTCCGCATTAAAGGGAATAAGCGCCACTACGCCCTGCGCGCTGGCAAGATGGGCGGCGCAGGTATGCACCGCCGCTTTTGGCAAGCCGCTCGAGCCGGAAGTGAGCGTCATTGACGCCAGCCGCTGCGGCTGCCATGCAACCGCGTGCTCACCCGGCGCTTGCGCGCAGCGCAGAGGGATAAAATCGTGCGCCAGCGGCGCGGAGGTCAGATCGAGGGCGAAGCGTAGCGTCATGGTGGGCAGCAGCGTATCGAGCAAGGCGGCGGGAAGCTGCGGGTTGATGGGTAACACCCGCGCGCCGCACTGCAATAGCGCCAGCCAGGCGAGCACCGTCTGCGACTGGTTGCGCGCGCGCAGCATCACCCCATCCCCCACGTCGACGCCCTGGCGGGCAAAGCCGTTTGCCAGCGCATCCACCTCGTCACAAAGCTGCTGCCAGGTGAGGGTGTGCTGGCCTGAGCGCAGCGCAGGCTGGTCGCCGCGCTGCTCGCGCCAGTATCGCCACGGCCAGTCAGGGAAAGTCATAGTAACGCGTCCAGATCCGCCGCCGCGATGCAGGGCAGTTCGCTGCCGGGCCAGCGGCGAACCAGCTGCGAGGTCATCAACTGCAACGTATCAAGACCAGGCACGGTACCGGGCGTCAGCCAGGCGGCAATCCGCGCCAGCTGCGTTAGCCCAAGGCTCGACTCCAGCGATGAGCTGATCACCGCCGTCAAGCCGAGCGCATGTGCTGCCGCGACCTGCTGCGCCACCTTTTGCAGGCTGCCGGTGAGGGTTGGCTTGATCACTACCGCCCTGACACCGGGCTGAGGCGTAAAGGTGAAATCCGCCTCGCGCAGGCTCTCATCCCAGGCAATCGCAATGCCGGTCTCCTCAGCAAAGGCCAGTGACGCTTCGCGGCTCTGGCACGGCTCCTCCAGAAAAGCGATGCGTGAGCGGTTGGCTGGTGAGACATATTTAGCGAACTGGCGCGCTTTCAGCGGCGTCCAGGCGCGGTTGGCATCCAGACGCAGGCGCAGATCGGGGATCGACTCCAGCAGCAGATTGACCACCATGCCGTCGCGCACCGCTTCGTACAGACCGACTTTCACCTTCGCCAGCTTCTCACCCGGCAGCGCGGCGAGTGCGGCAAACAGCTCATCGGGATCGCCAGTGCAGAGCATCGCCGCGCGGTAGTCGGCAGGCTGCGGCAACTGCCCCGCCAGCTCGGCCAGCGCACAGCTCAGACCAAACGCCGCGCTGGGTTGCGATGGCAGCGCGGGCGATGCGCCGTCACGCCAGGCTTGCACCCACGCCATCACCGCAGGCTGCACCTCATCCAGCGTCTCAATGCTGAACCCCGGCAGTGGGGTAATCTCCCCCCACCCTTCGCCGCCGTTTTCCTGTAGCTGGATAAAAAGCCCGTCACGGGTTTTCAGCCGACGCTCGCGCAGCACCACGCCTGCATCCAGCGGGATCTGCCAGCGGTAGATCTGCGCCCGGCGCATTACGGGTTCCGTTTAAATTTGCTGAAGTCAGGCTGGCGCTTCTGGTTGAAAGCGTTGCGACCCTCCTGACCCTCTTCGGTCATATAGAAGAGCATGGTGGCGTTGCCCGCCAGCTCCTGCAGCCCCGCCTGGCCGTCGCAATCTGCGTTCAGCGCTGCTTTCAGGCAGCGCAGCGCCATCGGGCTGTTTTGCAACATTTCACGGCACCAGCGCACGGTCTCTTTTTCCAGATCCGCTAATGGCACCACGGTGTTGACCAGCCCCATATCCAGTGCCTGCTGCGCGTCGTACTGGCGGCAGAGGAACCAGATTTCGCGCGCTTTCTTCTGGCCAACAATGCGCGCCATATAGGACGCGCCCCAGCCGCCGTCGAAGGAGCCAACTTTCGGGCCGGTCTGGCCGAAGATCGCATTTTCCGCTGCGATGGTGAGATCGCACATCATATGCAGCACATGACCGCCGCCGATGGAGTAGCCCGCCACCATCGCCACCACCGGTTTCGGGCAGGTGCGGATCTGGCGCTGAAAATCGAGGACGTTGAGGTGGTGCACACCGGAGTCATCCTGGTAGCCGCCGTAATCGCCGCGTACCTTCTGATCGCCACCGGCGCAGAAGGCTTTATCACCTTCACCGGTCAGGATAATCACCCCGATATTGTCGTCGTAGCGCGCATCGGCCAGCGCCTGGATCATCTCTTTTACCGTGACAGGACGAAACGCGTTGCGCACTTCCGGGCGGTTGATAGTGATTTTAGCGATGCCGTCAGCGGATTTTTGATAGCGGATATCGCTAAAGCCTTCGGAGCAGTCGTGCCACTCAACGGCGGCGTAGAGTTCTTTTTCATCAGGGTAGATCATGGTCGGTCCTTAATCTCAAGAGGCAGAATTCGCGCCAGCAGGGCAGCAACGGCCGCGGGATTCTCCCGGTGCGCGTTGTGCCCGGCGGCAGGAATGGCGTAACAGTGGCGCGCGACTTCGCTCGCCAGCGCCCGAAACTTACGGTCATGTTCGCCAAAGAAATAGTGAACGGGAAAAGCGGCGTCCCGCAGCGCAGCGCGCAGATCGGGCTGGCGGCCCAAGGACGTCGCCGCCAGCATATGCGCCAGCGCGTTGCCATTGTTGAGGCTACGAAGCGCAACCAGCGCCGCACGTTCTGTCTCTGTCAGTGCGGCAAATACCGGCTGGCGATACCAGGCGTCAAACACCTCACTGAGCGGCTGGTGACGCAGGCGCTGACACCACTGCTCATCCGCTTCCAGCCGCGCAACACGCGCCTGCTCATCGGCAAGACCCGGATGACCGCCTTCGATAATGATGCCCTGCAGCCCCGCTGGTTGCTGGCAAGCGTGAAACATCGCAATGCGGCCGCCGAGGGAGTACCCCACCAGCCAGTAGCTTAGTATGTTGTAACGACTAAGCGTCGATTGCAGCAGCGCATCCATCCCGCTAAAGGAGTCGACACAGGTTGTGGCGGATGCGCCGTGGCCTGGCAGGTCGAGATAGAGGCGCGGGAAATCCGCAAGCGCTGCGCCGACGGGCTGCCATTCGCGGCCATCACCAGAAAAACCGTGCAGAAAAACCAGCCACGGCAGCGGTTGTCGACCGGCATGGATCTCTGCGTGCAAACTCATAGCTGGCTGACCTGCGCGACAAGGTTTTGCAGGGTCTGCGCGCCATCCGTCTCGTTTACCACCACCTCAATCACCGTCGCGCCCGGCTTCTGCCAGGCCTCGCTCAGCGCCTGCTCCAGCTGCGTCCAACTCTCCGGGCGATGGTAAGGAAGATCGAACATCGCGGCGGCATGATCGAAATGGACATTCTGCGGCATCAGATAGAAGCGCTCGCGCTCGGCGGGCGGCGTCGGTAACAGGGAGAAGATCTGGCCGCCGTTGTTATTGACCACCAGCAGCACAAAAGGCGCGGAGGCCTGGCGCAGCAGTGCGAGGGCGTTAAGATCGTAGAGCGCAGAGAGATCGCCGACGATAGCCAGCGTCGGGCGCGCGGTGGCCCGCTGCACCCCGGCCGCCGTGGAGAGCAGGCCATCAATGCCGCTCGCGCCGCGGTTACTGTAGACCGGATAACCTGCCGGCAGCTGCGCCAGCGCATCCACCAGCCGCACCACCAGGCTGTTACCGAGAAAAAGCTGCCCCTGGTTTGGTAAGTAGTCACTAATACGATGTGCGAGCTGCGCTTCGCCGAACTCATCACGCTGTAGACGCACGCGCTCCCAGGCAACTGCTGCAAGCGAGGCCAGCGTTTCGCACCACGGCGCGCGGGGTTCAGCGGGATGCAGCGCCAGCCAGCCAGCCACATCCGCGACTAAACGACGGCCGCGATGGTGCGCCGGATCGAGCCTGCCGGGAAGGTTATCAATCAGCCAGTACTCTTGCGGCGCGCAGGTTGCTTGCCACTGTAAAAGACGTTTTCCGGTCAGGCTGCTGCCAAATTGCAGCACAATCTGCGCCTCGCTGAGCGCCTCAACGGCCTGGCTATTAGCAAGCCAGAGATCGGCGCAGGGCAGCGGCTGCCCGGTTTGCGATAACACATCGCCAATCAGCGGCCAGCCGAGGGTTTTCGCCCACTCCGCCAGCTTGCGTCCTTCGGCAGCGCTCATACGCCCGGCAATCACCACGCCACGTTTCTGCCGCCAGGAGAACCAGTCCCGCTGGGTATCAACGCCACAGGATGCGCTGGCCTGTAACCAGGGCTTATCATCCTGCCACCAGTCGCCTAACGCCTGCTGCCAGCCAAGACCGGTCTCATCCATCTCGCCATACAGCGGCTCGGCGAACGGGCAGTTAATGTGCACCGCCCCGCCCTGCAATGTGCCCACTACATTATCAATCGTCGAGACCAGCCAGCGCGCCGGAATATCCTGTGACGGGCGCGGTAAGGCGATGGCCTCTGTCGGATGGGAAGCAAAGATGCCGGGCTGGCGAATCGCCTGGTTGGCGCCGCAATCAATCAGCTCCGGTGGGCGATCTGCCGTCAGCAGCACCAGTTTTTCGCCGGTCAGCCCGGCTTCAATCAGCGCCGGGTAGAGGTTCGCCACGGCGGTACCGGAGGTGACGATCACCGCCACCGGTTCACGGCTCGCTTTCGCCAGCCCGAGCGCAAGATGGCCCAGCCCGCGTTCATCAAAATGGGTGTGATGAATAAATGCGCGGTTTTCGGCGGCGGCGAGCGTCAGCGGCGTCGAACGGGAGCCTGGCGCAATGCAGATATGCCTGACGCCGTGGCGCGTTAAGGCTTCCAGAATCACCGCGGCCCAGCGTCGGTTGAATGAGCTTATCGACATGAATTTGTCCGGTATCAATATTGGGACTAAGTATAAATTTTCTGAAATGATGAGTTTTTGATATAGGTCGTCTATGGGTGCGTCTGTAGCAACAACGATCGCAGACCGGCGGCTTTATTATCGATCTCCTGCCACTCCTGCTCAGGATCTGAACCGGGCACAATGCCCGCCCCGGCATAGAGCCGCACCGTCTCGCCGCTCACCTTCGCCGAGCGCAGCGTCACGCAGAACTCACTCTGCTTACGCGAAAGATAACCTGCCGACCCGGCGTACCACTCGCGGGCAAACGGCTCGTGGCGGGCGATAAAACGACGGGCTTCAGGGCGCGGTAACCCCGCCACCGCCGCTGTCGGCTGGAGCAGATCTAAACAGAGGGCATCGTCTGCCACCCGCAGGTCGCTCCAGATACAGCGCCGCAAGTGCTGCACTTTGCGCAGCCGCACCACCTGCGGCGGCAGCACATCCAGCGCGCCAGTCTGCTGCTGCAACCGCTGGCAGATATCCTCCACCACCAGCATATTTTCACGCTGGTTTTTATCGTCACTCATCAACCATGCTGCATGCTGCTGTGCCTGTGCGTCGTCATCATGATTAGCCACCGTCCCGGCCAGCGCTTCGGTGCGCAGCGCCACGCCGCGTCGCCGCCATAACCGTTCGGGGGTCGATCCGAGAAAGGCGGTCTGGTCGTTGAAACGATAGAGAAAGTGGAAGCAGTGCAGGTTGAGGCGTCGGCTGGCGGCCATCAGCGCGCCAGCATTAATTGGCGCATCGAAGCGGTAATCGGTGGCGCGGGCGAACACGACTTTATCCAGCTCGCCGCGCTGCATGGTCTCAAGCGCCTGGCTTATCAGCGTTTCCCACCCCTCACGCGTCGGGAAGTGGTGCTGTTCAACACAGCGCACTGGGCTCATTGCCAGTGGAGTAGCAGGTGAAAGCGCGTTAAGAAAATCGGCAGCACACTGCGCATCATCACGCAGCGAGGTGGCGCTATAGAGATAGAGGCGCAGCATCGCTTTGCCCCCTTCGCGCCGCCATTCGAGGCGGGGCAAAAAGAGCGCGCCCTCGCTTGGTTCAAAAGCGTTAAGCCCCCAGACGCGTACATCGTCGGGATACGCCTGCAATTGCTGTTGCGCCTCAGCAAGTGAAGTAAACGTGCGTAACGCGCCAAGGGCGGCCGCTTCGTCATCACCGCTGCGCTGCTGCCAGTAAAATTGTGGAAAAACACGCTGAGCCGTAAGCCATGTCAGCGGGTCGAATGCATTGTTTAGCGGGAAGGGAACATCAAAGAGGGTAAAACCAGCAGCATCAGGAAACGTGTCGGCAAGGCGCTGATGTAGATCGTCAAGCGCAGAGGACAAAGAAAACATGCGAACCCCTCCCGGAAAAACGGCACGGTTTTAAAAACCACACAGTATACGGGGTACTACGATGAATAGCAGTACCCCCTTCCAGGGAGGGGAGATAAAGATTAGCGACGGGCTAACAGCAGACCCAGCACCAGACCTACAGCAGCACCAGCACCAACGCCCTGCCACGGTTTTTCGTGCACATAGTCATCGGCACGGTAAACCGCTTTTTTCGCACGATAGTAGTAGGTATCAGACGCGCTGCTGACGCGGTTTTTCACATCATGCAGCGCCTGTTCGGCACGTGCTTTCAGCTCAATGTACTTCTGGTCAGCGGGATCGCCCGATGAGCGGAGAACTTCTTCCAGCGTTTCGCTCAGCAGGGTCAGGTCGTCGTCAATGTGTGAATCGAATTGATTAGTCATCTCTTTTCTCCATGTTATGCACCTGTACGCTAACTATAGACAATAGCTGGCGTTTACGCCTGGCCGACCTCGCGCGCCATGCCGATGTGGGGAATGCCATCCTCATCATAGATTTCGGTGACCGGCTGGAAACCGAACTGTTGATAAAAGGGTTGCAGATGCGCCTGTGCACTCAGGTATAACGCGTGCTGCGGCCAGTATTGCAGGCAGGAGGCCACCGCGCGCGACATCAGTTGATAACCCAGTTTTTCCCCGCGTACGCTGGCGCTGACAATCACTCTGCCGATGGCAACGGGCGAGAAATCATCGTTACTTTTCAGAATCCTCGCATACGCCACCAGCTCATCACCCTGCCAGCCGAGCAGATGGCGGCTCTCTCCCACCAGGTCGTCGCCATCAATATCGAGATAAGGGCAGGTCTGTTCGACCACAAATACTTCGCAGCGCAGTTTCAACAGCGCATAGAGCGCAGGCACGGTCAGTTCGGAATGGTGCAGGTCTTGCCAGCGGATCATCGTTATCTCCTCAAATAGACTCATGTGGTTATACTAGATTCTTTTCATTTCAGGCAAAGCATGTGGAACTGATCTTCTTAGGTACTTCAGCAGGCGTCCCGACGCGGGCGCGCAACGTCACCGCCATTCTGGTCAATCTTCAGCACCCGACGAGCGCCGGGCTGTGGCTTTTCGACTGTGGTGAAGGTACTCAGCATCAACTGCTGCACACCGCGTTTAATCCGGGCAAGCTGGACAAAATTTTTATTACCCATCTGCATGGCGACCATATTTTTGGCCTGCCGGGCCTGCTTTGCAGCCGGTCGATGGCGGGCAATACGCAGCCACTGCATATTTACGGCCCGCACGGCATCAAGGAGTTTGTTGAGACCGCGCTGCGCCTGAGCGGTTCGTGGACCGACTATCCGCTGACTATTGAAGAGGTGAAGCCGGGGGTGGTGATGGATGATGGGCTACACAAAGTGACAGCCTTCCCGCTGGCGCATCCGGTGGAGTGTTACGGCTATCGCGTCGAAGAGCACGATAAACCCGGTACGCTGAATGCCGCAGCACTTGTCGCCGCGGGCGTTCCCGCCGGGCCGCTGTTCCAGACATTAAAGGCGGGCGGTAGGGTGACGCTGGATGACGGGCGCGTTATCGATGGTAAAGATTACCTGGCACCCTCCGAGCCGGGTAAACGGCTGGCAATCTTCGGCGATACTTCACCCTGCCCCGCCGCGCTTGAGTTAGCGAAAGATGTTGATGTGGTGGTGCATGAAGCGACGCTTGAGAGTGCCATGGAAGAGAAGGCCAACAGCCGCGGGCACAGCTCAGCGCGGCAGGCGGCGCAGTTGGCTCAGCAGGCTGGCGCTTCACGTCTGGTGATTACCCATATCAGTTCGCGTTATGACGCTGAGGGGAGCCAGGCGCTGCTAAAAGAGTGTCGTGAAATCTTCCCGGAGACGACCTTAGCAGCAGATTTTGACGTAGTTCGCATTTGATTTTAATTTAGGCACTCTATTTTTTCGCCGTCATGCCGATAATAAGTTATACGCAGGCATTTCTTCTTTGAGGGCATGATGGATAATTTCCAGAAAGACATCGATGACAGGGCGAATCTTACTCTGTCGAACCGGTTTGAGCTGTTGCTGTTTCGCCTTGGCACATCATTAGATGCGACGAAATCTGAGCTGTTTGGCATCAATGTGTTTAAGTTGCGCGAAATCGTACCGATGCCCACATTTACTCGCCCTGCGGGAATGAAGCCGCCGTTGATGGGGATGGTCAATATCCGCGATCAGGTGATCCCGGTAATTGACCTCTCCGCCGTCGCCGGGTGTAAACCGGAGACCGGCTTAAACATTCTGCTGATCACTGAGTATGCCCGTAGCGTGCAGGCTTTTGCCGTCGAGTCCGTCGAGAACATCACGCGCCTGGACTGGAAACAGGTGCACACGGCGGAGAAAGCGATCAATGGCCGCTATATCACCAGTATTGCCTGCCTCGATGATGATAAGGACACCAACAACCTGGCGATGGTGCTGGACGTTGAACAGATCCTCTATGACATCGTTCCGGCGGATCATGACGTTCACGGCGATCATGTGCCGGATAAGAAATTCAACCTGAAACCGGGTTCCATCGCGATTGTGGCTGAAGACTCCAAAGTGGCGCGCGCCATGCTGGAAAAAGGCCTGAATGCCATGGAGATCCCGAGCATGATGCACATTACGGGCAAAGATGCGTGGGAGAAAATCCAGCTTATTGCCCAGCAGGCGGAAAAAGAGGGTGTGCCGGTAAGCGATAAGATCTCAATGGTGCTGACCGATCTGGAGATGCCGGAGATGGACGGCTTTACCCTGACACGCCTGATCAAAACCGATCCGCGCCTGAAAAATATCCCGGTGGTGATCCACTCTTCCCTCTCCGGCAGCGCTAACGAAGATCACGTCCGCAAAGTGCAGGCCGATGGCTATGTCGCGAAGTTCGAAATTAACGAACTTTCAGCGGTGATCCAGGAGGTGCTCGATCGCGCAGCGAACAACGTTCGCGGCCCGCTGATCAGCCACCGCCAGATGGCCCCGACCCCGCTGCTGGCGAAGTAACGCCGGCACAACGATTAAAGGCGCTACCGTCGGTCAAACGGTAGCGCCTTAAGTACGTTTCAGGTCATTACAAGAACGACAAGATCAGCTGTAGTACAGCAATGATGATCGTGATTACGCGTTTCGCGAATTCACGGTTATCCATCATCCGTTTTCCTCAACCGAGGAAGGAGCCGCCCGGACTGGTCCTCAAACTCCCCCGAATCAGGGCGAGCAGATGTTGAGTATTACTTACGCCCCTTCCAGGCCTGAACCCTGCCACCACCACGTGTTACAGCGGGGGAAATCCTTTGCCCGGCCCGAAAGTTAGATGCAGTAACCCCAACGAATTTGATTCTACACCTCACATAACCAACTGAAATATAATTAAAAAAAATCAGGGAAAACGACCTGTTTTCGGGCGTTTTTCTTAAACATCCGCTAACCCAACTGTTTGCGCTTGAAATAAAACAGCATATATCGGAAGCTTCAACGCGTTGAGTATTGCATACGCTCTTACCCCCTGACGGGCCGGAAACGTAAACAACGGCGTGGCGCATCCCTCACCAGTTTGCGCTATACCGTTAAAACCCCAGCTCCCCCGCTGGGGTTTTTTATGCACAAAAAAAAACGCCAGGCTGCAAACCCGGCGGTTTTTTCATTTGCGCAAGGCGCGATTACATCATCGGCAGCGCCAGCTGGACGATGCTAATCAGCGGCTGCGGATAGATACCGAGCACCAGCACCAGCAGAGCGGAGATGAGTACCACAATACCGCCCGCGCTGTAGGCCCAGTTCGACGGCGCATCGCGGTTCAGCTGCTGCGGCGCGTTGAGATAGAGGCTCACCGCAACACGCAGGTAGTAGTAGAGACCGATTGCAGAACCAACCACCACCGCACCGGTCAGCCACCACAGGTTGGCCTGCACACCGACAGCCAGAATGTAGAACTTACCGATAAAGCCCAGCGTCATCGGGATACCCGCCAGCGACAGCATCATCACCGTCATTACCGCCGAGAGAATCGGACGGTGCCAGAAGAGGCCGCGATAGGAGTAGAGCGACTCGGCGTCCGGACCGCGATACGGGCTGGACATCAGGCTTACTACGCCAAAAGCACCCAGGCTGCTGAAGAGATAGCCGGCCAGGTAAACGCCAACGCTCTCCATCGACATCTGGCCGCCGCGCAGGGCAATCAGCGCCACCATCAGATACCCAAGGTGAGCGATGGAGGAGTAACCGAGCAGACGTTTGATATTGGTCTGGCTCAGCGCCATCAGGTTACCGAAGATAATGGAGACAAAGGCGATAACGCCCAGCACCACGCGTACGGCTTCGCTGTTACCTACCGGCGCATAGAGGAACAGACGCATCAGCACGCCAAAGATGGCGATTTTGCTGGCGGTCGCCAGGAAGGTGGAGACCGGCGCAGGCGCGCCCTGGTAAACATCCGGCGTCCAGAGATGGAACGGCACCAGCGACAGTTTAAAGCCGAGGCCGACAATCATCAGACCGAGGCCCGCCAGCAGCAGCGGCTCGTGCAGCACGCCTTCACCGAGGTTTTTACCAATGGCGACAAACGACAGATCGCCACTCTGGGCGTAGACCAGCGCAATCCCGAACAGCAGGAATGAGGAGGCGGCCGCCGACAGAATGGTGTATTTGATGCTGGCTTCCAGCGAGCGTTTCTGGCGGAAGGCGTAGCCCACCAGCCCGAACAGCGGCAGCGAGATCAGCTCAATACCGAGGAACAGCGACGCCATGTGATTGGCGTTAGCCAGCAGAATGCCACCCAGCGCGGCAATCAGCACCAGTAGGTAGAACTCTTCCTTGTTGTCGCTATAACCTTCAAGCCACGGATAGGCAAAGGTGCAGGTGGCGAGGCTCGCCAGCAGCACCAGCCCGGTGTAGAGCATGGCGTAGCCATCGACGCGCATCAGCGGCGTCACATCCATTGCTCCGGCATGGCCAACGAACCACAGCGAGAGCAGTGCAACGTTCAGACCAACGACCGACAGCGTGGCATTGAAGAAATGGTTGCGTCGCCACGCAATGGAGAGCATCACAACCACCACCGTCAATCCGACGATTAGCAGCGGCAGCAGCGCAATCAGGTGTTGTGGAGTTATTGTCATGGCGAATTACGGCCTTGTAGTAATGGAGTTAACAAACCACTGCTGGATATTGCCCATCGCAGCGTGCGAGGTATCCAGAATCGGCTGCGGATAGAAGCCAAGCAGTACCAGAAGCACGACCAGGATAAGGATCATAAACAGCTCGCGCAGTGACAGACCCGGCAGCGTCTGGTTCGCGATTTCGCTCTTCGCTTTACCGAAGTAAGCGCGATGCAGCATCGCCAGCGAGTAAACGGAGGCGAAGACCAGACCGAAGGTGGAGATCACGGTAATCATCGGCACAACCTGGTAGCTACCGAACAGGATCATGAACTCACCGACGAAGTTACCGGTACCCGGCATCCCCAGCGTCGCCACAGCGAAGAACATCGACAGCGCCGGCAGCCACTTAATCTTGCTCCACAGACCGCCCATCATGCGCATATCGCGGGTATGCAGGCGTTCGTAAAGCTGACCGCAAAGAATAAACAGACCCGCCGCCGAGAGACCGTGAGCAATCATCTGAATCACCGCGCCCTGGTAGGCCAGCTGGCTGCCGGTGTAGATGGCAATCAGTACGAAGCCCATGTGGGAAACGGAGGTGTAGGCGATAAGACGTTTGATATCAGTCTGGGTGAAGGCCATCCACGCGCCGTAGAAGATACCAATCACGCCCAGCCACATGGCAATCGGTGCAAACTCCGCCGAAGCGTTCGGGAAGAGTGGCAGCGAGAAGCGCAGCAGACCGTAAGCGGCGGTTTTCAGCAGGATCCCGGCGAGGTCAACGGAACCCGCGGTCGGTGCCTGTGAGTGCGCATCCGGCAGCCAGCCGTGCAGCGGCACCACCGGCATTTTCACCGCAAAGGCGATAAAGAAGCCGAGCATCAGCAGGTATTCAACGTTGTGGGACATCGGCGTTTTCAGCAGCTCTTCATAGTTGAAGGTCCACACGCCGGTGGCGTTGTAGTGCACAAACACCAGGCCGAGGATGGCAATCAACATCACCAGACCGCTTGCCTGGGTATAGATGAAGAATTTCGTCGCCGCGGTGATACGCGTCTTCCCGTCGGAGGCTTTATGGCCCCACAGCGCAATCAGGAAGTACATCGGCACCAGCATCATTTCCCAGAAGAAGAAGAACAGGAACATGTCGATGGCAAGGAACACGCCGATAACGCCGCCGAGGATCCACATCAGGTTCAGGTGGAAGAAGCCCTGATATTTCTCGATTTCACGCCAGGAGCAGAGAACCGCCAGCACGCCAAGAAAGCCGGTCAGCACGACCATCAGCAGCGACAGACCGTCCATCGCCAGATGGATAGTGATGCCGAAGCGCGGGATCCAGTCGTGTTTAAAGCTCTCCTGCCACGTCGGGAAATCGGCAGCCTGCGATAAAGAGTAGCCACCCTGCAACCAGAGTTGCAGAGAGAGCGCCAGCGTCAGTCCCATGGTGATCAGGGCGATCCAGCGCGGCACCTTCACGCCGAAGCGCTCGGTTTGCCAACACAGGAAACCACCGATAAAGGGAATCAATATTAGCCAGGGTAATAACATGGCGATTCATATTCCTTGTTTAAGTCCAGCTCAGGCTTTCTGGCTCGTCATCTGACTTCACCGTTACTGCCTGTCCTTTCGGACCTGATTTTCAACGAATTTTCACAAAATTCAGATTCTGCTCTTAGGCCGGAGAACAACTCTGCTCCCCGGCCCAGGAACTCAGCGCAACACCATCAGCAGACCGAGCACCACAACGGCACCGATACTCATGGAGGCCACATACCAGCGCAGATAACCGTTCTCGCTGAACAGCAGCCCTTTCCCGGCAAAGCGGGAGAGGATCGCCGGAATGTTCATCAGCGCATTCAGCGGATCGCTCTTCAGCAGCCAGGCAACGCCCAGATACGGTTTAACGAAGATGCGATCGTAGAGCCAGTCGAAGCCCCAGGCATTGAACCACCAGGTGCCGAAGAAGCGGCCCGCCGCGCTGTTGGCAATCGATGTCACCAGCGTGCGTTTACCCAGCCACAGCCAGGCGGCCAGCAGAATGCCGATCACCGCCACTGCGCCAGAAGCCACTTCCAGCATCACCACGCTGCTGTGCGCCAGCTCAGCCGTTTCCGGCAGAACACCGCGCAGCGGTGGCACAATCATCGCGCCAACGAAGGTGGAGAGGATCAGCAGCACAATCAGCGGCAGGTGATGGGTAATCCCCTTCCCTGCGTGGGCGTGAATCTGCTCTTTGCCGTGGAAGACAATGAAAATCAGACGGAAGGTGTAGAGCGAGGTCATAAACGCCCCGACCAGACCCGCAATCATCAGGTTAACGTGACCGTTCGCTACCGCTCCTGCGAGGATCTCATCCTTACTGAAGAAGCCCGCGGTAATCAGCGGCAGTGCAGAGAGCGCCGCGCCACCGACCAGGAAGCAGGCATAGACCAGCGGAATCGACTTACGCAGGCCGCCCATCTTGAAGATGTTCTGCTCGTGGTGGCAGGCAAGGATCACCGAACCGGAGGAGAGGAACAGCAGCGCTTTAAAGAAGGCGTGCGTCATCAGGTGGAAAATCGCCGCGTCCCATGCCTGTACGCCAAGCGCCAGGAACATGTAACCAATCTGGCTCATCGTCGAGTAGGCGAGTACGCGTTTGATATCGGTCTGCACCAGCGCGGCGAAACCGGCCATCAGCAGCGTGACCGCACCAACGATACCGACCAGATGTAGCACTTCCGGCGTCATCAGGAACAGACCGTGGGTACGGGCAATCAGATAGACACCTGCGGTAACCATCGTTGCGGCGTGGATCAGCGCAGAGACCGGCGTCGGGCCAGCCATTGCGTCAGCAAGCCAGGTCTGCAACGGCAGCTGCGCCGATTTACCGACCGCGCCGCCCAGCAGCATCAGGGTCGCCCACATCAGCATATGGTTGCCATTGGCGAAGTGCTGCGGAGCCAGCTCGACCATCTCGCGGAAGTTCAGCGTGCCCAGCTCGTTGTAGAGGATGAACAGTGCGAACGCGAGGAAGACGTCACCGACGCGGGTCACGACAAACGCTTTCATCGCCGCTGCGCCATTCTTCGGATCGGTGTAGTAGAAACCGATCAGCAGATAGGAGCAGAGACCCACGCCTTCCCAGCCGAGGTACATCAGCAGCAGGTTATCGCCCAGCACCAGAATCACCATGCTGGCGATAAAGAGGTTGGTGTAGGCGAAGAAGCGGGAGTAGCCCTCCTCCCCACGCATATACCAGGAGGCGAACATATGGATCAGGAAACCAACGCCGGTGACTACCGAGAGCATGGTCAGCGACAGGCCGTCCAGCACAAGGTTGAAACCGATATTGAAATCACCGACCGCCATCCACGTCCACAGCGGCTGAACAAACGCCTGCTGGCCGTTGTTGAAGAACTCAACGCCAACCAGCGCCGTGACCAGCGCCGAGAGACCAATTGAGCCCATGCCAACGGCGGCGGAGAGATTCTCCGACCAGCGGCCACGGGAGAAAGCCAGTAACACAAAGCCAATAAGAGGAAAAATAATGGTTAAGGCGAGCATGTTCATCCACGCATCTCACTTACTGAATCGATATTCAGACTCTGGCGGCGACGATGAAGTTGCAGCAGCAGCGCCAGGCCAATGCTCGCTTCCGCAGCGGCAAGGCTAATGGCGAGAATATACATTACCTGACCGTCGGTCTGGCCCCAGTAGCTACCGGCGACCACAAAGGCCAGCGCGGCGGCGTTGATCATGATCTCAAGCCCAATCAGCATAAACAGCAGATTGCGGCGAATAACCAGACCAGTCAGACCCAGCACAAACAAAATCGCCGCGAGGATCAATCCATGTTGTAACGGGATCATGCGTGCTCCTCCGTTTTTCTTTTCGCGCGGTCATCCGTGCGATTGCTCAGCAATTCGCCAGGTCTCTCTTCACGTCCAAGGTGGAACGCGACAACCAGACCTGCCAGCAGCAGCATTGAGGCCAGCTCAACCGCCAGAACGTAAGGACCAAACAGCGTAATACCGACCGCTTTCGCGCCAATCGCCGTGCCCTCGATGCCCTGATCGTTAACGCCCATAATGGCGTAGATCATGACGCCCAGCAGCACCGCAGAGAGCACCGCAGGACCAATCCAGATTTGCGGCGTGAGCCAGTTACGCTCCTGCTCGACCACCGAATTGCCCATGTTGAGCATCATCACCACGAAGACGAACAGCACCATGATGGCCCCGGCGTAGACGATGATCTCCAGCGCCCCGGCAAAGTACGCGCCGAGGGAGAAGAAGACCCCGGCAATCGCCAGCAGTGAGATGATCAAGTACAGCAGCGCATGCACCGGATTGGTATGCGTAATAACGCGTACCGTCGTCAGGATGGCGATCAGGCCACAGATATAAAAAGCGAACTCCATTGCCCCTCTCCTTACGGTAACAGGCCTTTGACGTCGATAGGCTTGGCTTCGTTTTCCGCTTCGCCCTTATCTTTGCCGTCGATTGCCATACCTGCCATCCGGTAGAAGTTATATTCCGGGTATTTGCCCGGACCGGAGATCAGCAGATCCTCTTTTTCATACACCAGATCCTGGCGCTTGAACTCACCGAGTTCGAAGTCCGGCGTCAGCTGAATCGCTGTTGTCGGGCACGCCTCTTCGCACATGCCGCAGAAGATGCAGCGCGAGAAGTTGATACGGAAAAACTCCGGATACCAGCGGCCATCAACGGTTTCCGCTTTCTGCAGCGAGATACAGCCGACAGGACAGGCAACCGCACACAGGTTACAGGCTACGCAGCGCTCTGCGCCGTCCGGATCGCGCGTCAGCACGATACGGCCACGGTAGCGCGGGGCCAGGTAAACCGGCTCTTCCGGGTACATACGCGTTTCGCGTTTAGCGAACGCATGCAGGCCAATCATCCAGATACTGCGAACCTGGGTGCCAAAGCCCACGAATAACTCTTTTAACGTCATGGTCTCATCACCCCTTATTACGGCGCCTGCCAAAGAATGACTGCCGCCGTGCCCAACAGGTTAAGCAGTGTCAGCGGCAGACAGATTTTCCAGCCGAAAGACATCACCTGATCGTAGCGAGGACGCGGCAGTGCGGCGCGAATCAAAATGAACATCATCATAAAGAACGCGGTTTTCAGCGCGAACCAGATAAACGGCGGTAACAGCGGACCCTGCCAGCCACCAAAGAAGAGGGTGACCATCAGCGCAGAGATGGTGACGATACCGATATACTCGCCGACGAAGAAGAGACCGAACTTCATGCCGGAGTATTCAATATGGTAACCATCCGCCAGCTCCTGCTCCGCTTCCGGCTGGTCAAACGGGTGGCGGTGACACACCGCAACACCAGCGATAGCAAAGGTAACGAAGCCAAAGAATTGCGGAATGACGTTCCACAAACCCGCCTGGTTGTTGACGATGTCGGTCATATTGAATGAACCGGCTTGCGCCACCACGCCCATCAGCGACAGCCCGAGGAACACTTCGTAGCTCAGGGTTTGCGCAGAGGCACGCATCGCGCCGAGCAGGGAGTATTTGTTGTTACTCGACCAGCCAGCGAACAGCACCGCGTAAACTGCCAGACCCGCCATCATCAGGAAGAAGAGGATCCCGATATTGAGGTCGGCCACCACCCAGGTGGGGCTGACCGGCACAATGGCGAAGGCTAACAGCAGCGAGGTGAAGGCGATCACCGGCGCGAGGGTGAAGATCACGCGATCCGAGAAGCGCGGGATCCAGTCCTCTTTAAAGAACATCTTGATCATGTCCGCGACCAGCTGGAGTGAACCACCCCAGCCCACACGGTTCGGCCCATAACGGTTCTGGAACAGGCCGAGCAGGCGACGTTCGCCAAAGCTCATGAAGGCGCCGCAGGTGACGACCACCAGCAGGATGACCACCGCTTTCAGAATGCTTAACAGAATGTCGATAACATCCGGTGTTAACCAGCTCATGCTTGCGCCTCCCGCAGATTTTCAAGACGTGCCCCGGCCAGCACCGGTGCAATACCCGGCATGCCCATCGGCAAACCGACCTGCCCCGCCGTCAGACCTTCCGATACCTGCAGCGGCAGGCTGAGGGTCTGCCCTTCGTAGGTGAAGGAGACGTGCGCGCCTGCGTTTACGCCAAGCTTCGCGGCATCGGCCGGGTTAAGCGTGATGTAAGGCTGCGGCATACGGCTCTGGAACACCGGCGAACGCTGCGACAGCTCATCGCTGCCGAACAGGTGATAGTAAGGCGCGATACGCCACTCGCCATCCTGTGCGCTGAAAGCGCCCGGAACGACGGTGAAGTAATCCAGCCCGCTCTCCGTCGCTTCAATCAGGCGCACGCCCGGATCGCCGTGACGCAGATGGCCGCCCACTTCGTCCTGGAATTTGTTCCAGGCCTGCGGGGAGTTCCAGCCCGGTGCCCAGGCAAACGGAATTTGCGAGCGCGGCGCTGAAGGCTGGTTGTTCCCTTCCATCGAGAAGGCGAACATGGTGTCTTTATCCTGCGGCTGACGCGGTTCGTGGACGCTGATATTGGCGCGCATCGCGGTGCGACCGCTGTAGCGGTGCGGCTCACGCGCCAGTTTCTGCCCGCGAATGCGGAAGCTGGCATCCGGTGCGGCATTTTTGATGCCCGACAGCTGCGGCAGCGCGGCGACGGCGGCGTCGATCACATGATCGAGCTGCGTCCAGTCCACTTCGCGGTTCAGCACGGTGCTGTGCAGCGAGTGCAGCCAGCGCCAGCTTTCCAGCATCAGCGCTACGTTGTCGTAGTAGCTCGGGTCATAAACCTGGAAGAAGCGCTGAGCGCGGCCTTCGTTGTTGATCACCGTGCCGTCGCTTTCTGCGAAGCTTGCCGCAGAGAGCACCAGATGGGCGTTATCCATAATCGCCGTGCGCTGGTGATCGACCACCAGCACCAGCGGCGCTTTCGCCAGCGCAGCATCTACGCGCGCAGCAGAAGCGTGACGGTGCAGATCGTTTTCCAGCACCACGACCGCGTCGGCGCTGCCGCTCTCCAGTTCGGAGAGTGCATCATCGAGGCTGCCGCCGCCGATAAGGCCGAGGCCCATGCTGTTAACGGAGCGGGCAATCATGGTGATGCCGACATCGGCACCGCGCCCTTTCAGCGCTTTCGCCACGTTCGCCGCCGCGTGGATCACGTCGCTGCTACCGGCGTTAGTGCCGGAGATAATCAGCGGCTTCTTCGCCCCGGCCAGTGCCTGGACAATCACATCCACTTTGCCCTGCAGATCGCTGCTCAGGCCGTCAACCGCCGGTGCGGAGTTATCCAGCGCATGGGCGATGGCAAAGCCTAAACGCGCCTGATCTTCTACCGGTGCGCGGTAGGTCCACGCAGCGATGTCGTCCAGACGGGTGCTGTCGACGTTGGTGACAAACAGCGGATGTTTAGCGCGCTGACCGATGTTCATGATCGCCGCAATCTGCCAGTCGGCAACTTTCTGCGCCGCCGCCATTTCGCGGGCTTTACCTTTCACCGCCTGACGGACCGCCAGCGCGACGCGCGCGCCGGTCTGGGTGACGTCTTCGCCGAGGATCAGCACCGCGTCGTAAGATTCGATTTCACGCAGCGCCGGAGTACGGATGCCACCTTCGCGCAGCACTTTCAGCGCCAGCGTCAGTCGCTCCTGCTCGCCTTTCGCGATACCGGTGTAGAAGTTCTCCGCACCGACCAGTTCGCGCAGCGCGAAGTTGCTCTCAACGCTTGCGCGCGGAGAACCAATACCGATCACTTTCTTCGACTGGCGCAGAATATCCGCCGCGCCCTGCATCGCCTGTTCGGCGTTGAGGGTGATGAGATCGTCGCCGCGACGCTGTACCGGCTGGCGCGGACGATCTTTCAGGTTGACGTAGCCATAGCCGAAACGACCGCGGTCGCAGAGGAAGTAGTGGTTAACCGTGCCGTTGTAGCGGTTCTCGATACGACGCAGTTCGCCGTAACGCTCGCCCGGGCTGGTGTTACAGCCGATCGAGCACTGCTGGCAGATGCTCGGCGCGAACTGCATATCCCATTTACGGTTATAGCGCTCGGAGTGAGTTTTGTCGGTGAAAACGCCGGTCGGGCAGATTTCAACCAGGTTACCGGAGAACTCGCTCTCCAGCGTACCCTCTTCCGGGCGGCCGAAGTAGACGTTGTCATGTGCGCCATAGACGCCCAGATCGGTACCGTCGGCATAATCTTTGTAGTAGCGCACACAGCGGTAGCAGGCGATACAGCGGTTCATCTCATGAGAGATGAACGGACCGAGATCCTGGTTACGGTGCGTACGTTTGGTGAAACGGTAGCGACGGAAGCTGTGACCGGTCATAACGGTCATATCCTGCAGGTGGCAGTTGCCGCCCTCTTCGCAAACCGGACAGTCGTGCGGGTGGTTGGTCATTAACCACTCCACCACGCTCTCACGGAACTCTTTCGCTTCGTGATCGTCAATAGAGATAAATGTGCCGTCGGATGCCGGTGTCATACAGGACATAACCAGGCGGCCACGCGTGTCTTCCGCGTTTTGATATTGCTTCACCGCACACTGGCGGCACGCACCCACGCTCCCCAGCGCCGGATGCCAGCAAAAATAAGGAATATCAAGGCCCAACGAGAGACAAGCCTCTAACAGGTTGTCTGCGCCGTTTACCTCGTATTCTTTGCCGTCTACGTGAATAGTAGCCATTAGCATGCTTCCAGTTGTCTCAGCCGGAGCTGAGAATTAATCAAAATTCGTTCCGCGTCCCCTCACCTGCTCACGATGAGGGGGAACCATTACCAGCGCGCTTTCAGCAGGTTTGGCTGGATACCGCCAATCGCATGGGTATTGCTGAATTGCTGCTTGATCCCCGCTTCGAACTCTTCGCGGAAATACTTAATTGCGCTCTGTAACGGTTCAACCGCACCCGGCGCGTGTGCGCAGAAGGTTTTACCCGGCCCCAGCTGGCGGCAGAGTTGCTCCAGGGTTTCGATATCGCCAGGCTGGCCTTCGCCACGCTCCAGCGCACGCAGGATTTTGACGCTCCACGGCAGCCCGTCGCGGCACGGCGTACACCAGCCGCAGGACTCGCGGGCGAAGAACTCTTCCAGGTTACGCACCAGCGGCACCATGCCAATTTCATGGTCAACGGCCATCGCCAGCGCGGTACCTAAACGGCTGCCCGCTTTACCAATGCTTTCGAACTCCATCGGCAGATCGAGGTGCGCTTCGGTAAGGAAGTCGGTTCCCGCGCCGCCCGGCTGCCAGGCTTTAAATTTCAGCCCGTCGCGCATGCCGCCCGCGTACTCTTCGAGGATTTCACGCGCGGTAGTGCCAAACGGCAGCTCCCAGACGCCCGGGTTTTTCACGCGCCCGGAGAAGCCCATCAGTTTGGTACCGGCATCTTTACTGGTCGACAGGTTCTGATACCACTCCACGCCGTTGGCAAGGATCGCCGGGACGTTGCACAGGGTTTCGACGTTGTTAACGCAGGTCGGTTTGCCCCATACGCCGGAGCTTGCCGGGAAAGGCGGTTTTGAGCGCGGGTTGGCGCGACGCCCTTCCAGCGAGTTGATCAGCGCCGTCTCTTCGCCGCAGATATAACGACCCGCGCCGGTATGGACGATAAGTTCGAAGTCGAACCCGCTGCCGAGAATATTTTTGCCGAGCAGGCCCGCTTCGGTAGCTTCAGCAATGGCACGGCGCAGATGCACCGCCGCTTCGATGTACTCCCCGCGCAGGAAGATGTAGCCACGATAGGCTTTCAGTGCAAAGGCGGAGATGAGCATGCCTTCCACCAGCAGGTGCGGCAACTGCTCCATCAGCAGGCGGTCTTTATAGGTGCCCGGCTCCATCTCATCGGCGTTACACAGCAGGTAACGAATGTTCATCGATTCGTCTTTCGGCATCAGGCTCCACTTAAGACCGGTGGAGAAGCCCGCGCCGCCGCGCCCTTTCAGGCCGGCGTCTTTTACCTGGTTGACAATTTCGTCCGGTGCCAGCCCGGTCAGGGCTTTGCGCGCACCGGCATAGCCGTTCTTGCTTTGATACTCTTCAAGCCAGACCGGCTGTTTGTCATCGCGCAGACGCCAGGTCAGCGGATGGGTTTCGGGAGTACGGATAATGGTCTTCATTATTTATACCGCTCCAGCAAGTCAGGGATCGTTTCCGGCGTCAGAGAACTGTGGGTGTCCTCATCGATCATCATGGTCGGCCCTTTGTCGCAGTTGCCGAGACAGCAGGTTGGCAGCAGCGTAAAGCGGCCATCAAAGGTGGTCTGGCCCGGCTTGATCTTCAGGTGGCTCTCAATCGCCGACTGGATCCCCTGATAGCCCGTGATGTGACACACCACGCTGTCGCAGTAGCGGATCACATGGCGGCCGACCGGCTGGCGGAAGATCTGGCTGTAGAACGTTGCCACGCCTTCGACATCGCTCGCCGGAATGCCCAGCACGTCGGCAATAGCGTAAATTGCGCCGTCCGGCACCCAGCCACGCTGTTTCTGAACGATCTTCAGCGCTTCAATGGACGCCGCACGCGGGTCTTCGTAGTGGTGCATCTCGTGCTCAATTGCCTCACGCTCTGCCGCACTCAGCTCAAAAGCCCCGGTTTCTGGTTGTTGATTCTCGTGCATAATTAGCGGTCCACATCTGACATAACAAAATCGATACTACCCAGGTAGACAATCAAGTCTGAGACCAGGCTGCCGCGGATTGCCGCCGGAATTTGCTGCAGATGCGGGAAACTCGGCGTGCGGATACGGGTACGGTAGCTCATGGTGCTGCCGTCACTGGTCAGGTAGTAACTGTTGATACCCTTGGTTGCTTCAATCATCTGGAAGGATTCGTTAGCCGGCATCACCGGGCCCCACGATACCTGCAGGAAGTGAGTAATCAGGGTTTCGATATGTTGCAGCGTGCGCTCTTTCGGCGGCGGCGTGGTCAGCGGGTGATCCGCTTTGAACGGCCCTTCCGGCATATTGTTGAGGCACTGCTCAAGAATGCGCAGGCTCTGGCGCAGCTCTTCCACTTTCAGCATCACGCGGGTGTAGCAGTCGCTGACGCCACCGCCGACCGGGATTTCGAAGTCGAAGTTCTGATAGCCGGAGTACGGGCGCGCTTTACGCACGTCAAAGTTGATGCCGGTAGCACGCAGGCCTGCGCCGGTGGTGCCCCACTCCAGCGCCTCTTTCGCGCCGTAAGCGGCAACGCCCTGAGCACGGCCTTTCAGAATGGAGTTGCGCAGTGCGGCTTTCTCATAGGAAGCCAGACGTTTCGGCATCCAGTCGAGGAACTCGCGCAGCAGGCGATCCCAGCCGCGCGGCAGATCGTGCGCGACGCCGCCGATGCGGAACCAGGCCGGGTGCATACGGAAACCGGTGATCGCTTCCACCAGATCGTAGATTTTTTGACGATCGGTAAAGGCGAAGAAGACCGGCGTCATCGCGCCGACGTCCTGAATAAAGGTAGAGATATAGAGCAGGTGGCTGTTGATGCGGAACAGCTCAGAGAGCATCACGCGGATCACTTCCACGCGTTCCGGCACGGTAATGCCTGCCAGTTTCTCGACCGCCAGTACGTATGGCATCTCGTTGACGCAGCCGCCGAGGTACTCAACGCGGTCAGTATAAGGAATGTAGCTGTGCCATGACTGGCGTTCGCCCATCTTCTCCGCACCGCGGTGGTGATAACCGATATCCGGCACGCAGTCGACGATCTCTTCGCCATCAAGCTGCAGAATGATGCGGAACGCACCGTGCGCAGAGGGGTGGTTCGGACCGAGGTTGAGGAACATGAAGTCCTCGTTGTCGGTGCCGCGCTTCATGCCCCAATCTTCCGGCTTGAAGGTCAGCGCCTCCATCTCCAGATCCTGCTTGGCTTTGGTCAGCTCAAACGGATCGAATTCGGTGGCGCGCGCCGGGTAGTCTTTACGCAGCGGGTGGCCGGTCCAGGTCTGCGGCATCATGATGCGCGTCAGATGCGGGTGGCCATCAAAAGTGATACCAAACATCTCCCAGGTTTCACGCTCATACCAGTTAGCGTTCGGGAAGAGTTTAGTGATAGTCGGCACATGCAAATCGTTTTCTGCGAGGGCCACTTTCAGCATGATGTCGCTGTTACGATCGATCGACAGGAAGTGGTAGAAAACGGAAAAATCCGCGGCGGGCAGACCGGCGCGGTGTGTGCGTAGACGCTCGTCCATGCCGTGAAGATCGAACAGCATGACGTAAGGCTTCGGTAATTTCTTTAAGAAATCGACCACTTCCAGTAACTGCTCACGCTTCACCCAAACGACGGGTACCCCGGTGCGGGTCGCCTGAACGGAAAAGGCATCCGGCCCAAAACGGTTGCGCAATTCGCCAATGACCGGATCATCCAGATGATCGCGGGTCTGCCATGGGGCTTCTTGCGCAGTTAAATCGGTCATATTTTTCACCATTGCAAAGGGTCCGTGGTGACTGTGGGGCAGTGCGTCGCGTTATTGGATTATTGAAATGCGACGCTTTTTACCCTTGCCCACAGGCGCAAATTAAATCTCGTCCGGCGAACGCAGGTTGGTGACGGCAATACGTTCACCGCGTTTACGTTCACGCTCTGACTGCATGTTGGCGCGGTAAACGCCCTGATCGCCAACCACCCAGGAGAGCGGACGACGCTCCTTGCCAATCGACTCCTGCAGCAGCATCAGCGCCTGCATATAGGCTTCAGGACGCGGCGGGCAGCCAGGGATGTAAACATCCACCGGGATAAATTTGTCGACGCCCTGCACGACGGAGTAGATGTCGTACATACCGCCAGAGTTTGCGCAGGCACCCATGGAGATAACCCATTTCGGCTCCAGCATCTGGTCATAGAGGCGTTGGATAACCGGTGCCATCTTGGTGAAGGGCGTACCGGCAACGACCATCAGGTCAGCCTGACGCGGCGAGGCACGCAGTACTTCCGCGCCAAAACGCGCCACGTCGTGCACGGCGGTAAACGAGGTCACCATCTCAACGTAGCAGCAGGAAAGGCCGAAGTTATACGGCCAAATTGAGTTCTTACGACCCCAGTTCACCATATCGTGCAGGACATTTTCGAGCTTGCCCATGTAGACGCTACGGTTGATCTCTTGTTCCAGGGGGTCAGTTACGATCTCCTGTTTTTGCAGGGGGTAACGGTCGTTCTCACCGTTAGGATCTATGCGGGTGAGCGTATAATCCATCTTATTGCCTCGCGGTTAGCGTTGACTGTCAGTGTAGCTGTTGGTCTCAGGGTTAACCTGCGCACGGCGCGAACGCACCGGCGTCCAATCGAGCGCGCCAATACGCACCAGATAAACCAGACCAGCCAGCAGCACTAAGATAAAAATTGCGGCTTCGGCAAATCCCACCCAGCCACTCTCACGAATGGACGTAGACCATGCGTAGAGATAGAGCGCTTCGACATCGAAGATGACGAAGAACATGGCAACCAGATAGAACTTGGCGGAGAGACGTAAGCGAGCGGAACCGACGGAGTCGATACCAGATTCGAAAGGTACGTTTTTGTGCCTTGCGCGCGCGCGTCCGCCCAAAAACCGACCGCCGACCAGCATCAGGCAACAGAGGCCGATGGCGACAATAAGAAAGACAGCGAATGCCCAGTGATGAGCGATGATTTCAGTGGATGTTGACATACGCATTGCTTAACTCAAAAGGTAGCGTTAAAACCTCTGCTCTTGCTGGCAGATGACGCCACATCGATTCACGGGGAGGAATAAAAAACCACATACTTACTGTGCAAAAAGCTGAAAAACAGCTAAATGATGTGGGTTTTTACTCCTTTCTATAACCTTTTGTCAACTTTAACAAAAGTTTCCTCACATTAGTTTACATCGGCAGCAATCCATTAACATTTAGTGCCGTTTTATTGACCAGCAACAACTTTTCCTGCGGCAAAATCCGGTGTTGAATCGAGTCCGTTGTGGAGGATTACAAAAATTACCCTCCTATTTTGACAGGATTTACCCAGGATTCCTCCCCCTCTGCGGAGGTATTTTTTTGATCTGAGACACGCTTTTGTTAATTCATACAATGATTCGGCAACAATCTTGCTTGATTTTTAACATGAGCAGAGGGCATGAAAGACTATAGATGATAAAGGGGGATTGTGCTGTGAGGTGGATTAACAGATTGAAAGAAATAATGATTTAGAGCAGGAATAATTCAGATGCTTATTATTTGTGCAAAAAATGGCCCACTGTGATCGTTTCTCTCATCAGTGGGCCATTTTTACACTTACAAATTGTTACCAGTTTGCGGCGAAATGGTAGCTAGAAATCGCCATCAACCAGCAGCTGTTCATCTCCCCCTTCCGGAGTAGATCCTTTGTAGTGCCAGGGGTCGCGATAGTGCTCCATGGCATCGAAAATTACCTGCGCCAGCTCGTTCCCGCTGTTCGGGTTGCGCGAGAGCAGATATTCCGTTTCCGGCAAGGCCGGGAAGCCTTCAGCGTGACTTAATACCCGCAGGTCAGGACTCATCATTTCGACCGGTCGCGCCGTCACGCCAAGGCCTGCTTTAACGGCTGCTTTCACCGCCGAGAGCGTTGAGGCCACATAGGCCATGCGCCATGGAATCTCGGCTTCATTAAGCGCGTTAAGCACCATATCGCGGAACGGGCTCGGCTCATCCAGCAGGACCAGCGGCACCGCCTCCCCTTTTTGCAGCACATACTCCGCCGCGCAATACCAGAGCGTCGGTGAGGTGCGCAGCGTTAAATAGTCAAACGGCTGGACACGATGCGTGGTCACCACCAGATCAACTTCATCCTCCTGAAGCTGATCGCTGCTCATCGGATTGCGTTTTACGCGCACATCCAGCGCCAGCTTTGGATAGACCGAGCTAATACGATTAAGCAGGAACGGCAGGATCGTATCGGCGGATTCGTCTGACGCACCAATAGTTAATACGCCCTGCAAATTGCTGAACATTAACGAGGTGCAGGCTTCGTCATTAAAGCGCAGGATCTTTCTCGCATAGCCTAATAGCTGAATACCATGCTCAGTCAGCAATTTATTGCGGCCATGACGGGCGAACAGCTCTTTACCCACTAGCTGTTCAAGGCGCTGCATTTGCTGGCTTACAGCGGATTGCGTACGGCAAACCGCCGCAGCGGCGGCTGCAAAGGTGTTTAAATCCGCGACTGCAACAAAGGTTCTCAGCAGATCGAGGTCGAGATTCAGTATCGGACGATTTGCATTTATCATCATTTTTCACTTACGGGTTGCTCGCGTTGCGTGCCCCGGGTTTATGCTGTGTTCATAAGATTAAGTAAATCCATTTAAAAAGCGCATCCTGCACTGCCATTGCCGATGAAACCTGGCAATGTGTGTGATGTTTTTGTTCGCCACCTGATGCAAGCAGAACTCAACGTCTTTTATTTGGCAAACATCCCGCTCGGGGATATATAAACCAGCCAAATGGTGTTGATGCATTTAAAACGCGTCTTTCGCGGCGAATACCGATTCAACATCGCGCGTCGCAGATAAAGGTGAACCCAACAGAGGCTCTGAAGTAAAAAAAGAGTAATAGCAATTAAGTAAAATTAAGAATTCAACCTTACTGAACTCAGGGCTTTGCCCCGGAGCGCCCTTTCAGGCTGTCTGAGTTTACCCCAAAACCTTTTTATTTATAAGCGTTAATACGAATTATCTTAAATTCTTAAAATGTCAGTACGAAAAAATGAGACATATAAATATTAGTGATGGTCATAGTTACTATTCTCAATATTAAATAGCGAACGGTTCTGAAAATGGATCTCTTTAATAGAAATTAACATTATCTTCACAGCAACAAAGCGGGACGCTAACCGTTACTTTATATCTTCGTTATAACCCTCTTTTTTCATCTTCCTCACGCGAATAGCCGCGACAAAAGATTTAATCCCCCACTGCCGGGAGGCCATTGAATGGTGAAAAGTAGTGGCAATCAATCATTAACTGGCATTAATTACTGACTATATGCAAATTGACAGCACATAAAAGAGAAAAATAGCGCGCTTAATAGTTAAAAGATCGTTAAAGGCAACTGCCCGGCCTGGCAAAATCTTCTCCTGTTAACCCTTCAAAACAGACGGGCGTGGGAGTACATTGTTCCGTATTCACTTCCACGGCAGGGAGTGGCGATTCCAGTAAAAAGGCAAAGGTTCATGTCCTCCATCGAAAAATCCAGCAAGTTAGATAACGTCTGTTATGACATCCGTGGCCCGGTTCTTAAAGAAGCAAAGCGTCTGGAAGAAGAAGGCAACAAAGTTCTCAAACTCAACATCGGTAACCCTGCCCCGTTCGGCTTCGAAGCCCCGGATGAGATTCTGGTCGATGTGATCCGCAACCTCCCTGGCGCCCAGGGCTACTGCGATTCAAAGGGGCTCTACTCTGCCCGTAAAGCGATCATGCAGCACTATCAGGCGCGCGGCATGCGTGAAGTCACCGTCGAAGATATCTATATCGGCAACGGCGTCTCTGAGCTGATCGTGCAGTCGATGCAGGCGCTGTTGAACAGCGGCGATGAGATGCTGGTCCCGGCGCCGGACTATCCGCTGTGGACCGCGGCGGTGTCGCTCTCCGGCGGCAAAGCGGTGCACTACCTTTGTGATGAATCCGCCGGCTGGTTCCCGGATCTGGACGACATTCGCGCCAAAATCACCCCGCGCACGCGCGGCATTGTGATCATCAACCCGAACAACCCGACCGGCGCGGTCTACTCAAAAGAGCTGCTGCTGGAAATTGTCGAGCTGGCGCGCCAGCACAACCTGATTATTTTCGCCGATGAGATCTACGACAAGATCCTCTACGACGAAGCGCAGCACCACTCTATCGCCGCGCTGGCACCGGATCTCTTCACCATTACCTTTAACGGTTTGTCGAAAACCTACCGCGTGGCTGGTTTCCGCCAGGGCTGGATGGTGCTGAGCGGGCCGAAAAAGCACGCCAAAGGTTATATCGAAGGGCTGGAGATGCTTGCCTCAATGCGCCTGTGCGCCAACGTGCCGGCACAGCATGCGATCCAGACCGCTCTCGGCGGCTATCAGAGCATCAGCGAATTTATCGTGCCCGGCGGGCGTCTCTATGAGCAGCGCAACCGCGCGTGGGAGCTGATTAACGACATTCCCGGCGTCTCCTGCGTAAAACCGAGCGGCGCGCTCTATATGTTCCCGAAAATCGACGCGAAACGTTTCAATATTCTGGATGACCAGAAGATGGTGCTCGACTTCCTGCTACAGGAGAAGGTGCTGCTGGTACAGGGTTCCGCCTTCAACTGGCCATGGCCGGATCACGTCCGCATCGTTACCCTGCCGCGCGAGGACGATCTGGAAATGGCCATCACCCGCTTTGGGCGTTTCCTCTCCGGTTATCATCAATAATTGACTCAGGGGGAGGGTTTGCATCTTCCCCCACTCTCTGCGCACAATGGCTCCAGTCGCATTCAAGACAAGGTTAACTATGAGTCAGAGTCACTTCTTCGCCCACCTCTCCCGCCTGAAACTGATCAACCGCTGGCCGCTGATGCGCAATGTGCGCACCGAGAATGTCTCCGAGCATAGCCTGCAAGTGGCAATGGTCGCGCACGCGCTGGCGGCGATCAAAAACCGCAAATTCGGCGGCTCGCTTAACGCAGAGCGCATTGCGCTGCTGGCGATTTATCACGATGCCTCTGAAGTGATCACCGGCGATCTCCCGACCCCTGTGAAGTACTTCAACTCGCAGATTGCCCAGGAGTACAAAGCGATTGAGAAGATCGCCCAGCAGAAGCTGGTCGAGATGGTGCCGGAAGAGCTGCAGGATATTTTCGCCCCGCTGATTGATGAGCATCACTACAGCGAAGAGGAGCGATTAATTGTTAAACAGGCCGATGCGCTCTGCGCCTACCTGAAGTGCCTCGAAGAGCTTTCCGCCGGCAACAATGAGTTTCTGCTGGCCAAATCGCGGCTGGAGAAAACCCTCGACGCCAGGCGCAGCCCGGAGATGGATTACTTTATGCAGGTGTTTGTGCCGAGCTTCCAGCTGTCGCTGGATGAGATCAGCCAGGATTCGCCCTTATAACAAGGGCGAACCCGCCCGGTTAAAAGGGAAACAGCATCGGGATCATCACCACGCACACCATCATTACCAGCAGGGTAAAGGGCACACCGAGTTTGATAAAGTCGCTGAACCGGTAGTTGCCCGGCCCTAATACCAGCGTGTTCACTGGCGATGAGACCGGCGTCATAAAGGCGGCCGAGGCAGCCATCGCCACCATCATGGCGAAGGGATAAGGCGAGACGCCCATCGATTTCGCTGCCGCCAGCGCAATGGGTGCCATTAGCACAGCCGTGGCGGTATTGGAGATAAACAACCCAATCGCCGCGCACATCACAAACAGACAGATCAGCATCAAGTGCGGGCCATAGCCCCCGCCCAGCTCCATCAACCCTTTGACCACCAGATCGACGCCGCCGGTTTTTTGCAGCGCCAGCGCAAAAGGCATCATGCCAACGATCAGAATGATGCTTGGCCAGTGGATCGCTTTATAGGCGCTCTCGGCGTCGATGCAGCGGAATTTCCCCATTAGCATGCAGGCGATAATGGCGGCGATGGGATTGGGAATATCGTCGGTCAGCATCAGCGCAACCATCAATACCAGGCAGAAAATCGCATGCGGCGCCTGGCTGTGCGCTGGCGAAGCCGCGCTCTCTTCAACGGGCAGGTTCAGCACCACAAAGTCGCGGGCGTGTCCGGCAAGCTGGCTGATTAACTTCCAGTTGCCGACCACAAGGAAAATGTCGCCGAGTTGCAGCGGCTCGTCAGTCACCGCCCCTTCCAGCGCCACGCCGTTGCGCTTCAGGCCTACCACGTTCAGACCGTAGCGGGTACGAAAACCGATTTCGCGCACCGTTTTGCCCAGCAGTTCGGAATCGGGGATCAGCGAGACTTCCGCCATGCCGACATCCAGCGCCTGGTCGGAGAAGTACTCCCCGCGCAGGATCATCGGCTCCAGCTGCTGCTCGACGCAGAACTGGCGCAGATCGACATCCGCAGAGGACATATCAATCAGCAGCACGTCACGGGCGCGAAACTCCGAGACGCCATTAACATTAACAATTACCCGGCGAAAACGCCGCCAGCGCTCGACGCCGATAACATTGGCACCATAGCGCTCACGCAGTTGCAGATCGTCAAGACGCTGACCAATCATCGGCGAGCCGGGGCGAATCGCTAACCGCCGCGCGCGGCCCGCCAGGTGATACTCGCGGATCAGATCGCGAAACGAGCGCCGCTTCCAGCTCTCGCGCTGGGCGTCGCTCCCCTCCGCGTTAAGCGTAAAGCGCATCAACAGCATATAGACGATGCCGAGCAGCAGGATAACCAGGCCAAGCGGCGTGACGCTGAAAAAGCCAAATCCCTCCAGCCCTTCGCGCAGCAGTTCGCTGTTCACCACCAGGTTTGGCGGCGTCGCCACCAGCGTCATCATGCCGCTAATCAACCCGGCGAAGCTGAGCGGCATCATTAACCGCGACGGCGAGACCTGCATGCGCAGCGAGACGCTCAACACCACCGGGATGAAAATCGCCACCACGCCGGTCGAACTCATAAAGGCACCCAGCCCGGCGACGGTGATCATCAGCAGGACCAGCATTTTGGTTTCGCTGCTGCCCGCCATCGTCACCAGCCAGGCGCCCATATTGGTTGCCACGCCGGTGCGCACCAGCCCGTCGCCGATAATAAACAGCGCGGCAATCAAAATAACGTTTGGATCGCTAAAACCGGAGAGCGCTTCGGGAAGCGTCAGCGTACCGCTCAGCACAAAAGCGACAATGACAAACAGCGCCACTGCGTCCATGCGCACTTTGCTCGTCGCAAAGAGCAGCACGGCAATGCCCAGCAGAGAGAGAACCCAAATCAATTCACCGTTCACAACCTGTCCTTGTTTGTTGAGGGTGGTAAAAGAGTGCCATAAAAAAACCCCACCGGGGTGGGGTTACATCATTGAATCAGGCTTTTAGATCGACGCTGACGATACCGTCATGCTGTTTTGTGACGCTTATCGCCTCCAGGCTGGTCAGCGAGAAGTCGACCTTCTCAAGCCCCGGTGAACCCGGCGGCACATTGACGGCAATCACGTGACATCCGGCGGCGAGGCCGGAGAGCACGCCCGCAGCCGCGTCTTCCACCACCACACAGGTTTCCGGTGCCAGCCCTAACAGCTCGGCACCGAGCAGGTAGGCATCCGGTTCAGGCTTGCCATGCTTCACCTGTTCGGCGGTGACAAAGACTTTCGGCATCGGCAAACCGGTCGCGCGATGGCGCGCATGGGCAACCGGCACTGAGCCGGAGGTAACAATGGCCCACGGAATCGCGGAGGCATCCAGATGCTCAAGCAGTTCAATCGCGCCCGGCAGCGGCGTAATGCCGTCCGTGTCTGACGCTTCAATCTCCTCAAGGCGGGTAAATTCAGCCGCAATCTCCGCTTCTGAGGCACCCGCCATAAAGTGACGCAGTGAGGTGATGGCCTGTTTGCCGTGAATAAAATTCAGCACCTCGTCATGGCTGATGCCAAAGCGATCGGCCCAGCTGCACCAGGCTCGCTCAACGGCGGGGAGTGAATTTACCAGGGTTCCATCCAGATCAAACAGAAAGCCTTTGCACTGCACGTTCACCTCCTCAGGCGTTGAGAATTCGATTAATTTCGTTACTGCTTAAGTGGTACTGGCGCGGGCAGGCGTGCCACACGCTCAGCATACGCTGGTATTTATCCCACATCGGCGTTTGGGCATTAAAGCCGTGGGTACCGGCATCAAAATGGGTATAGCGCCCTTCAATATTAACCATAAAGCGCACATATCCGAGGTAGCGCGCTTCGGTCGCAGCGTCAAAGCCGAGGAAAGTGACACGACGCTCGTCAATGGTGGCGTTATCTTTCATGTTGGTCCAGGAAACGTGGAGTGCGTGATACATCTCCATGATATCGATAATGTTGCGGCACGTTTCCTCTTTCAGCTCGCCGAATTCGCGATCCAGCTCGCGCATCTGCAAACCATATCCCCGTTCGACAATGGTTTGCAAACGACGATAACGCTCCGCATTGGCCGGGTCCATCATGGTCATCATCATGTATTGATTGGATAAGATCAGACGTTGGGCATTGGTCATTTCCATCTTCGACTCCTGTGGCACTTCGGCGCAGTAAAATAAGTTGGCCTCAGTCTACCTGTGAGTAAAAGGTGCTTTCTTGATTTGCCGGGGGTGTTACGCGTATCTACCAAAAAAGAAAGCATCGGGGGGATGCTCTCTTCTTATCAATCACGCACAACTTTAAAGCTCATCGAGAAAGGTTTTATCCAGCTGCTTAAAGGCGCGCTTAAGGGTATCGGCCAGCGCCTGGTAGTCCGGCTTGCCTTCAACCGGTGCCAGCGCCTGGCCCGCCTCCTGCAACTTACCGCGCACTTCATAGAACCAGTTCAGAATCGAGGGCGGCAGCGGCGTGACCGAGCGCTTGCCGAGCCACCATAGCCCCTGCATCGGCAGGCTCAGGGCAAACAGCGCGGTGGCAACAGCCGGGCCGAGCTGCCCGCCGAGGGCGATTTGCCAGCAGAGCGTGAAGATTGCCAGCGGCGGCATAAAGCGAATCGCGTAGCGTGTCGCGCGAATGGTACGGTTGTCTACAAACATTGGAGCGAGGCGTTTTTCCATAGGCCAGGTCTTCGCATAGTGCTGACCCCGGCGAAATAAACTGAAGAAACTGACGGGTCGAATCTCAGGATTTGACATGGCTTTACCTCAACTTCACGTATAAAAATTAAAAATTTTATGCAAAACAACAACTGTGAATGACAACGTTAAAATTTTTTGTCAATCCCACCTGCTATCGGGTATTCTGTGGCGGCCTTTACCAGGCCTTAGACGAATAGGTTTGAGTCGTCAAATAATAAGCTCATTATGCCACTGTCTGAAAATTGCGCAAAATAGCTTAAAATTTTAACTATTCTTTCATCGTGTCAGAAAGTTCTCTCGACATGATGTTAATCATAAATGTCAGCGTCAACCTGCGCTACGCTGTGCGACTCACTGACCTTTTTTAGCCACGTATCATAAATAGGTACTTCCATGTCGAGTAAGTTAGTACTGGTTCTGAACTGCGGTAGCTCCTCACTGAAATTCGCAATTATCGATGCTGTTAACGGTGAAGAGTACCTCTCTGGTTTAGCCGAATGTTTCCACCTTCCTGAAGCACGCATCAAGTGGAAAATGGATAGCGGTAAACAAGAAGCGGCTTTAGGTGCAGGTGCCGCTCACAGCGAAGCGCTTAACTTTATCGTTAACACTATTCTGGCACAAAAACCAGAACTGTCTGCTCAGCTGACCGCAATCGGTCACCGTATCGTCCACGGTGGTGAAAAATACACCCGTTCCGTGGTGATCGATGAGTCTGTGATTCAGGGTATTAAAGACGCGGCCTCCTTCGCCCCGCTGCACAACCCGGCTCACCTGATCGGTATCGCCGAAGCGCTGAAATCCTTCCCGAGCCTGAAAGAGAAGAACGTTGCCGTGTTCGACACCGCGTTCCACACCACCATGCCGGAAGAGTCCTACCTCTACGCCCTGCCGTACAAACTGTACAAAGAGCACGGCGTTCGTCGCTACGGCGCGCACGGCACCAGCCACTTCTATGTAACTCAGGAAGCGGCAAAAGTGCTGAACAAACCGGTTTCTGAACTGAACATCATCACCTGCCACCTCGGCAACGGCGGTTCTGTTTCCGCTATCCGTAACGGCGTGTGTGTCGATACCTCCATGGGTCTGACCCCGCTGGAAGGCCTGGTAATGGGTACCCGTTCTGGTGATATCGACCCGGCGATCATTTTCCATCTGCATGACACCCTGGGCATGAGCGTTGAAGCGATCAACAAAATGCTGACCAAAGAGTCTGGCCTGCTGGGCCTGACCGAAGTCACCAGCGACTGCCGTTATGTAGAAGATAACTACGAAACCAAAGAAGACGCGAAGCGCGCGATGGACGTTTACTGCCATCGCCTGGCGAAATACATCGGCTCTTACACTGCGCTGATGGATGGTCGTCTGGACGCGGTGATCTTCACCGGCGGTATCGGTGAAAACGCAGCGATGGTACGCGAGCTCTCCCTGGGCAAACTGGGCGTGCTCGGCTTCGAAGTTGACCACGAACGCAACCTGGCTGCCCGTTTCGGCAAGTCTGGTTTTATCAACAAAGAAGGCACCCGCCCGGCGATCGTTATCCCGACTAACGAAGAGCTGGTGATTGCGCAAGACGCAAGCCGCCTGACTGCCTGATAGCTTACCCACACCGCCAGCCAACGCTGGCGGTGCTGTTTTGTAACCCGTCCGCTTCGACGGTAACGAAAGAGGATTAACCGTGTCCCGTATTATTATGCTGATCCCTACCGGAACCAGCGTCGGCCTGACCAGCGTCAGCCTTGGCGTGATCCGTGCTATGGAACGCAAAGGCGTTCGTCTGAGCGTCTTTAAACCGATCTCCCAGCCACGTGCGGGCGGCGATGCGCCTGACCAGACCACCACTATCGTGCGCGCTAACTCCGGGCTGCCGGCGGCTGAACCGCTGAAAATGAGCCACGTCGAGTCGCTGCTCTCCAGCAATCAGAAAGATGTGCTGATGGAAGAGATCATCGCCCGCTACCACGAAAGCAGCAAAGACGCTGAAGTGGTGCTGGTTGAAGGCCTGGTCCCGACCCGTAAACACCAGTTCGCCCAGTCCCTGAACTTCGAAATCGCGAAAACGCTGAACGCGGAAATCGTCTTCGTCATGTCCCAGGGCACTGACACGCAGGAGCAGCTGAAAGAGCGCATCGAGCTGACGCGCAACAGCTTCGGCGGCGTGAAAAACAGCAACATCACCGGCGTTATCGTCAACAAACTGAACGCCCCGGTTGATGAGCAGGGCCGTACGCGCCCGGATCTCTCTGAGATCTTTGATGACTCCTCAAAAGCAAAAGTGGTGCATATCGATCCGGCGCAGCTGCAAGAGACCAGCTCTCTGCCCGTGCTGGGCGCAGTGCCGTGGAGCTTCGATCTGATCGCCACCCGTGCGATCGATATGGCGCGCCACCTGAATGCAACCATCATCAATGAAGGCGACATCAAAACCCGCCGCGTGAAGTCCGTCACCTTCTGTGCGCGCAGCATTCCGCACATGCTGGAACACTTCCGTCCGGGCTCACTGCTGGTGACCTCTGCCGATCGTCCTGACGTGCTGGTTGCGGCCTGCCTGGCAGCGATGAACGGCGTTGAGATTGGTGCCGTGCTGCTGACCGGCGGCTACGAGATGGAAGAGAGCGTGCGCAAGCTGTGCGAGCGCGCGTTTGCCACCGGCCTGCCGGTATTTATGGTGAACACCAACACCTGGCAGACCTCCCTGAGCCTGCAGAGCTTCAACCTGGAAGTGCCGGTTGACGATAACGAGCGTATTGAAAACGTGCAGGAGTACGTTGCCCGTTACATCAACGCGCAGTGGATCGACTCCCTGACCGCCACCTCTGAGCGCAGCCGTCGCCTCTCGCCGCCAGCCTTCCGTTACCAGCTGACCGAGCTGGCGCGCAAAGCGGGCAAACGCGTCGTACTGCCGGAAGGCGACGAGCCGCGTACCGTGAAAGCGGCCGCTATCTGTGCTGAGCGCGGTATCGCGACCTGTATCCTGCTGGGCAACCCGGATGAGATCAATCGCGTTGCGGCAGCACAGGGTGTTGAGCTGGGCGCCGGGATCGAAATCGTCGATCCGGACGTGGTACGTGAAAGCTACGTTGCTCGCCTGGTTGAGCTGCGTAAGAGCAAAGGCATGACCGAAGCCGTGGCGCGCGAACAGCTGGAAGACAACGTGGTGCTCGGCACGCTGATGCTGGAGCAGGATGAAGTTGACGGCCTGGTTTCCGGTGCGGTTCACACCACTGCGAACACCATTCGTCCGCCGCTGCAGCTGATCAAAACTGCGCCGGGCAGCTCGCTGGTCTCCTCCGTATTCTTTATGCTGCTGCCGGAACAGGTTTATGTTTACGGTGACTGTGCAATCAACCCAGATCCGACCGCTGAACAGCTGGCCGAGATCGCGATTCAGTCCGCTGACTCCGCAACCGCGTTCGGCATCGAGCCGCGCGTGGCGATGCTCTCCTACTCCACCGGCAACTCCGGCGCGGGTAGCGACGTTGAGAAAGTGCGTGAAGCGACTCGCCTGGCGCAGGAAAAACGTCCTGACCTGGTTATCGACGGTCCGCTGCAGTATGACGCCGCGGTTATGGCAGATGTAGCAAAATCCAAAGCGCCGAACTCACCGGTTGCCGGTCGCGCTACCGTGTTCATCTTCCCGGATCTGAACACCGGTAACACCACCTACAAAGCGGTACAGCGCTCTGCCGACCTGATCTCCATCGGGCCGATGCTGCAGGGTATGCGCAAGCCGGTGAACGACCTCTCTCGTGGCGCGCTGGTAGACGACATCGTCTACACCATCGCTCTGACTGCGATTCAGGCGTCCCAGCAGCAGTAATATGCCTTCTGGCGGCTGCGTCAGTGCACAGAAAAGGCGACCTTCGGGTCGCCTTTTTTATACTGAGAAATGTAGGCCGGATAAGCGCAGCGCCATCCGGCAAAAAAACACCCTCCGCAACCGCAAACCGGCAATAAAAAAGCGACCCTCAAGGTCGCTTTTTTCTGCAAAGCAAGAGAGGTTACTCCGTCTCCTGCTCGCGCTTTTCCACATCATTGCTGGCGTTACGGCTCATCCACAGCGCCAGCGCTTTCAGCGAATCGTCGGTAAACTCATCGCAGCGGGCGGTGATCTCTTCCGGCGTCATCCAGAAGACTTCACTCACCTCCTCTTCCTGCAGGGCAAACGGCCCGTGGGAGACGCAGCTAAACAGCCCGCCCCACACCCGACAATGCTCATCTTCAAAGTAGAACTGACCGTGCTCGGCAAACGGTACGCCGGCAATGCCCAGCTCCTCTTCCGCTTCGCGGCGCGCGGACTCCAGCAGGTTTTCACCCGCCTGTACCACGCCGCCCGCGGTGGCGTCCAGCTTACCGGGCATAAAGTCTTTTAGCTCGGTACGACGCTGCACCAGAATATTGCCCATCCCATCATGCACCACAATATAGGTTGCGCGATGACGCAGGCACTGCGCGCGCATTTGCTCCCGGCTGGCCTGTGCAATCACCTCATTGTCTTCGTTGACAATATCTACCCATTCCATGCCTGCAAAATGACTCTGTTCCACCATCGGGACATCTTCTCTTTATGGCGCTCTTACGGCGCGTTTCGGTTGACGGGTAAATTACGGATTAATCGCAACCTGCGCAATAACCCGCTGATCATTAAGTGCGATAACACGTAACATATTCTCTTCCAGCATGCCGTAGCTGGCGGCAAACCCACCTTTCGGGATAGAGACCGAGCCGGGGTTGAAGTGCACAATCCCATCACGCTGCTCGGCAACCGGAATATGGGTATGCCCATACACCAGCACATCGCCTGCCTCCAGCGGCGGAATATTCTCCGCGCCGAAGAGATGACCGTGGGTCAAAAACAGGCGGCACGCGGGTAATAAAACCTGCTGCCAGGGCGCGGTAATGGGAAAGCGCAGCAGCATCTGATCCACTTCGCTGTCGCAATTACCGCGTACGGCGATAATCCTGCTCGCCTGCGTATTGAGCCGTTCTGCCACCTGCGCCGGATTATACCCCTCCGGCAGCGCGTTACGCGGCCCGTGATTGAGTACATCGCCAAGCAGAACCAGCCAGCGGGCGCCGCTTTGCGCGAACCGTTCCAGTATGCGTTCCGTCGCGGGCAACGACCCGTGAATATCCGATGCAAACATCAGTTTCATCACTGCACCTCTTTGAAAAAAACGCCCATATGATACCGGAACGCGAACCGCTTATCAGCCCGCTCGCTTAGCGGAAAGTGCAACATAGCGCTGAACCGAGGAGCGCTGCCACTGGAAGGTGGCGTACTCCGCTAAGCGCTCCGGCACCGGGTCACCATGCATCACCAGCCGGTTAAGCATCAGGGCGAGATCGACATCGGCAATGCACCACTCGCCAAACAGGTTCGGCTTACCGTGCGCCAGCAATTCACCTGCGATGGTAAACAGCTTATCGGCGCTCGCCTGGCCTGCTTCGCTGAGCGGCGCTTTTTTCGCCCCGGCAAACACCACGTCCGTTGAGCGCGCTTCGCGGATCGGCAGCAAGTCGCTGCGCAGCCAGGCCTGCACCTGCCGCGCGCGGGCGCGGTTCTCACGGTCGTGAGGATAGAGACGCTCCCACTCCGGCGGCGCAAAACGCTCGTCGAGGTATTCGGCAATCGCCGAGGACTCGCTCAGCACAAAGCCATCAATCTCTAAGGAGGGAACGCGCTGCGTCAGACGAAAGCCGGGCCAGCCCGCGCCATGCTGCGCGCCGCTCGCCAGATCGACGGTTTTCAGCGTGAAAGGCAGCGCCTTTTCATGCAGGGCAACGTACGCCGACAGCACATACGGGGAGAAGTACTCTTTGTCAGACCACAACGTGATTGCCGGTTCGCTCATAACATCCTCGTTTAGCGTGTAGGTTTCGACCAAAATATAGCCTCTTCTGCCTTCTGTCACTCGCGGAAAACGCTGTCATTACGGGGAACACCTATACTTAACAGGCGACGCCCATTCCGCTCACAGGAGTTTCGATGATAGACCTCTATTTCGCCCCGACACCGAACGGCCATAAGATCACGCTGTTTCTCGAAGAGGCCGGGCTGCCGTATCGTCTGATCCGCGTAGATATTAGTAAAGGCGAGCAGTTTCGCCCGGAATTTTTAGATATCTCACCAAATAATAAGATCCCGGCGATTGTCGATCATGAGCCCGCCGACGGCGGCGCGCCGCTTAGCCTGTTCGAGTCGGGCGAGATCCTGCTCTATCTGGCGGAGAAGTCCGGCCAGCTCCTGAGCGGTGAACTGCGCGAGCGTCATGTCACTTTGCAGTGGCTATTCTGGCAGGTGGCGGGGCTTGGGCCGATGCTCGGGCAGAATCACCACTTCAACCACTTCGCGCCGCAGCCGGTGCCTTATGCCATTGAGCGCTACCAGGTGGAGACACAGCGGCTCTACCAGGTGATGAATAAACGTCTTGAGCAGGTGCCCTGGCTGGCGGGCCAGCACTACAGCATTGCGGATATCGCCGCCTGGCCATGGATCAACGCCCATGCGCGCCAGCGTATTTCGCTTGAGGATTACCCGGCGGTCTTTAACTGGTTTGAGCGCATTCGCACGCGCCCGGCCACTGAGAGTGCATTGCAGAAAGCGCAGCTGCCATAAGCTGCGCGTTTTAAGGATAATCACGCTTCGGAGGGAAGCATGAAGATACTCGTTACTGGCGGTACCGGCCTGATTGGCCACCATCTGATCCCCCGTCTGCTGGAGTTACACCACAGCGTAACGGTGGTCACGCGAAATCCGGCCAAAGCGCAGCAAAAGCTTGATGCCCGCGTCAGCCTGCTGAAGGGGCTTAACGATCTTACGGATCTCAACAACTTCGATGCGGTGATCAATCTTGCGGGCGAGCCGATTGCAGATAAGCGCTGGACCGAGGAGCAGAAGCAGCGCTTATGTAACAGCCGCTGGCAAATCACGCAGCAACTGGCGGACTTGATCAAAGCCAGCGACAACCCGCCGCAAGTGCTGATCTCCGGTTCCGCCTGCGGCTACTACGGCGATCTCGGCGAAGTGGTGGTGACAGAAGAGGAGCCGCCGCATAACGAGTTTACCCATAAGCTCTGCGCGCGCTGGGAGCAGATCGCCTGTGAAGCACAGAGCGACCGCACCCGCGTCTGCCTGCTGCGCACCGGCGTGGTGTTGACGCCTAAAGGCGGCATTCTCGGCAAACTGCTGCCGCTGTTCCGCCTCGGTCTCGGCGGGCCGATTGGCACCGGCCGGCAATATATGGCGTGGATCCATATCGACGATATGGTCAACGCCATCCTCTGGTTGCTGGATAACGATCTGCGCGGGCCGTTTAATATGGTCGCGCCCTACCCGGTGCGCAACGAGCAGTTCGCTCACGCGCTCGGTCATGCCCTGCACCGCCCGGCGTTTATGCGCGCGCCCGCAACGGCCGTACGCCTGATGATGGGCGAATCCTCGGTGCTGGTGCTCGGCGGCCAGCGCGCGCTGCCTAAACGCCTGGAAGAGGCCGGGTTTGCCTTTCGCTGGCACGATCTTGAAGAGGCGCTGACGGATGTGGTGAACGCATAAATTTTGTTGCGTTGAGCCAGGAGTGATGGTGGTAAGCTACGCCTTTTGAAGCAAAAGGGCTGCCATTGACCAGGTCGCAAAAAATCCGCCTCTGCGCACTTTGCCTGCTGGTGCTGGTATGGGCACTCTGGATGTGGGAGAGCGATCGGCTGGGCGTAATGGTCTTTATGCGTGACGATGCGCCCGATACGCCAGTTCTGCTGGCGGTTGCCCTGCTGACTGGACTCTGGTGTGGCTGGCGCAGGGCAGTACGCGGTGAGGCGAGCGCATTTAAGGCGTTAGCCCCGTGGCAGCTTTTCCTCAGCGTCGCAGCCTTTGTTGGCGTTACGCTGCTTAATGTCCCGGAAGGCTGGGTGCGTCTGACGGCAGGCGAAACGGTACAGAGCGACGTCACCTTTCGCCTCACCTATCCTGGCCCTTCGCTGGGGCGCAAAAGCCACTGCGAAGCGGGCCTGCGCATTGATGATGCGTGGCTCGGGCGAGTAGTCACGCTGTGCACCCACACAGAGAGCGTGCCGCGCGACGCCAGCTCGGTGCAGGTCGAAAAACGCCTCGCTGCACGCGGCGCCTGGTTTACCCGCTACCGCTTTATGACCGATAACGGCAAAGCCTATGCCTGGCAACCCGCTACCCCCTAATATTTGTGGCGCTCGCGCGCGCCTTTGCAGTGCTAAGCTTCTTCGTTTGATTCTCACAAGGACGCGTAATGACGTTGCAGACTCCCCGTTTTACCCTGACGCCATTTCAGGCGTCTGACTGGCCCTTCTTTTTGCAGATACGGCAAGATAAACGCGTGATGCGCTATATGGCGGAGATCGCCTCTGAAAGCCAGATCCGCACCCTGTTTGAAGACCGGCTTAACGATCCGAATGCCTTTGTGATCCGCGATGGGCAGGGTCATGCAATTGGTGATGTCGGCCTGCGCCCGAGTCCGCATCTTGTGCAGGAAGCGGATCTCGGCTACTCGATCCTGCCTGAAGCACAAGGCCAGGGCGTGGCGTCAGAAGTGGTTGCCGCCCTGTGCGATTCCGCCTTTACCCAGCGCGATATTCACGCCCTTAACGCCTGGGTGCTGTCGGACAACCTCGGCTCGGTGCGGGTGCTGGAGAAGAGCGGTTTCACCCGCGTACAGGTGCTGGAGCAGGCCTATTTGCTGCGCGGGAAATATTATGATGACTGGATCTATCGCCGTGAAAAGCACTAAGAGGATGTTCAAATCAGCCAAAGCGAAAGCCACTCTCGGGATTGTGATCTTCTTTTTGTGGGTGATATGGCTGCTTTTCTCCAGCGGGTTTAGCCACAAGGTCTATCTGAAAAACGGTGAGCCGGATCCCTGGATTATCCTGATCGTTGCCGTGCTGGTGGGATTGTTGGCGGCCTGGCGCGGCCCCTTTACGACGCTGCGCAATAAGCTGCTTTGTTTTGTTGCCCTGTGTTTGCTTAGCCTCGCAACCCTGTGGAACGTGCCGGAAGCGTGGGTAAAGTTTACCGCCAGCGAGATAGTAGAGAGCGAGGTGACCTTTACTATTGGTCACCCGGGCCCGCCCATCACCCGCACCAACCGTTGCCCGGCGGGGCTGCGCTTTTACGATACGTGGTTAAACCGCCCGATTGAACTCTGCACCCGCGACGCGCTTGTGCCGCCCGGCGCGCGAACGGTTCAGCTTGAGAAGCGCGTCTCCGCACGTGGGGCGATATTCACCCATTACCGTTTTATTTCCGCCTCAGGTATTCCGCAAGGTTGGTGGCCGGTTAATCGCCCGGATAAGTGATGTTGCGACGGCGCAGTGCCGGATGGCGGCGTTCGCCTTATCCGGCCTACAACTGCACTCCCCCCAGGCCTGATAAGCGCAGCGCCATCAGGCAATCATGGCTTACTTCAGCGATCCCTTGAGGAATTGCTGCAAGCGCAGGCTTTTCGGGTTGCCGAACAGCTCATCCGGCGTCCCCTCTTCTTCAATTTTGCCCTGATGCAGGAAGATGACGTGGCTGGAGACATCGCGGGCGAAGCCCATTTCGTGGGTAACCACCACCATGGTTTTCCCCTCTTCTGCCAGCTTCTGCATGATGCGCAACACTTCACCCACCAGTTCCGGATCGAGGGCTGAGGTCGGCTCATCGAACAGCAGCACTTCCGGCTCCATCGCCAGCGCACGGGCAATCGACACGCGCTGCTGCTGGCCGCCGGAGAGATGCACCGGATACTTGATCTGCTGCATCGCATCGATACCCACTTTCGCCAGGTATTTCACCGCCCGCTCGCGCGCTTCCTGCTTGCTTAACCCCAGCACCTGAATCGGCGCTTCCATCACGTTCTCCAGCACCGTCATGTGGCTCCACAAATTGAAGTGCTGGAACACCATCGTCAGACGCGTGCGCAACAGGCGCAGCTGATTCTTGTCAGCGACTTTCAGCTGGCCATCTTTGTCACGCACCAGATTAATATTCTGCCCGCTCACCACAATGGTGCCTTCGCTCGGTTTCTCAAGGAAGTTGATGCAGCGCAGGAAGGTGCTTTTGCCGGAGCCGGAGGAGCCGATGATGCTGATCACATCCCCGGCGTTAGCCCGCAACGACACGCCTTTCAAAACTTCATGCTCGCCATAGCGCTTATGCAGATCGGTAACGTTTAATTTATTCTCAGACATCGTGCTCTCAGTGCGTCGAAGAGGGCTTCATATGCTGTAAAAAGCGCTTTTCCGCCCGGCGGAAGAGGCTAATCAGGACATACGAAATAATGAGATAGAGCACCGCCGCGATACCAAACGCCGTAAAGGGCTGGTAGGTGGCGGAGTTAATATCACGGGCGATTTTCAGCAGATCCGGCACCGTCGCGGTAAAGGCCAGCGCCGTGGAGTGCAGCATCAGGATCACCTCGTTGCTGTAGGCCGGCAGCGCGATACGCAGCGCCGAAGGCAAAATAATGCAGCGGTACATTTTAAAAGATGAGAAGCCATACGCCCGCGCCGCTTCAATTTCACCGTGCGGCACCGAGCGGATCGCCCCGGCAAAAATCTCGGTGGTGTAAGCGCAGGTATTGAGCGTCAGCGCCAGCACCGTACAGTTGAGGCCGCTGCGGAAAAAGGCGTTTAGCAGCTCGGTACCTTTCACAATCTCCAGCGTGTACATGCCGGAGTAGAAGACCAATAGCTGCACATAGAGCGGCGTGCCGCGAAAGATATAGGTGAATAACCAGATCGGGAAGCGGATAAATTTGTTGCTGGAGACGCGCCCGATAGCGAGAAACAGCGCCAGTATGCCGCCCATCACCACCGAGGCGATCAGCAGCCAGAGGGTGATCGCCACGCCGGTAATGCGGTAGCCGTCGCTCCAGAGCAGGGATTGCCAGTACTCCTGAATAATCTCAATCACAGGTCGGCCCTCTTCACACCCACCGAGTAGCGGCGTTCAAGCAGCAGCAGGACACCGTTGGAGGCCGTGGTAAAAATGAGATAGATCGCGCCGCAGACAATGGCGAAGTAGAACGGCTCCCAGGTGCTTTTACCTGCGAGCTGCGTCGCTTTCACCACATCTTCCAGCCCCAGTAAGGAGACCAGCGCCGTCGCTTTCAGGATCACCTGCCAGTTGTTGCCGATGCCCGGCAGCGCAAAACGCATCATCGCCGGAAACAGAATACGGCGGAACACCTGGCGGCCGGTAAAGCCAAACGCCGTCGCCGCTTCAATCTGCCCTTTCGGCACCGCCATAAAAGCGCCGCGAAAGGTTTCGGTAAAGTAAGCGCCGTAAATAAAGCCGAGGGTAATGATGCCAGCCACCATCGGATCGATATCCAGCTGCGCCATGCCGAGCGCGTCGGTAATGGCGTTAAGGGCAATTTGCAGGCCGTAGAAGATAAGCAGCATCAGCACCAGATCGGGCACGCCGCGAATAAGCGTGGTGTAACCTTCAAAGATCAGCGCCAGTGCGCGGCTTTTGGAGAGCTTCGCGCCTGCGCCCGCCAGGCCAATCAGCACCGCCAGCACCACGGAGCTGAGCGCCAGCTCGAGGGTCACCAGCGCGCCCTGGAATATCACTTGAGAAAACCCGTGCAGCATGCAGCCTGTCCTGTCGTGTGTGGTGTTTGCCGTGTCTCTTCCCCTCCCTTGCGGGAGGGGGCGCACGTTAATGGGGGGTGGGATTAACCACCGTAAACATTAAAATCGAAATACTTCTTCGCCAGCTTGTCGTAGGTGCCGTCAGCGCGCATCTCGGCGAAGGCTTTGTTCAGCGCGTCACGCAGTTCGCTATCGCCTTTACGCACGCCCATGCCGGTGCCGACGCCAAACAGCTTCTCATCTTTAATCGACGGCCCGCCGAATTTGTAGGCTTTGCCCATCGGGGTTTTCAGGAAACCTTCGCTGGCGGCTACTTCATCCTGGAACGCGGCGTCAATTCGGCCTGCGGTCAGGTCGGCGTAGATATTGTCCTGGCCCTGATAGGAGACGATCTCAACGCCTTTCGGTGCCCAGTGCACGTTACCGTAGGTCTCCTGAGTGGTGCCCTGCAATACGCCGATGCGCTTGCCTTTCAGCTTATCCAGCTCCGACTGAATGTCAGAATCTTTTGCCACCACCAGACGGGAATCCGCCGCGTAGAGTTTGTCGGTGAAGTCAATCTCCTGCTGGCGCTTTTCGGTGATCGACAGCGAGGACATAATCGCGTCGATTTTCTTCGCTTTTAATGAAGGGATCAGCGCGTCCAGCGGGTTTTCAACGAACACACACTGCGTATTAATGCGCTTACAGAGCTCTTTTGCCAGATCGATGTCAAAACCGACCAACTCACCCTGCGCATTTTTTGATTCAAACGGGGCATAAGTGGGATCGGTACCGATACGTAATTTTTGCGGGATTGCAGCAAATACAGTAGAGACGCTGGAAACAGCGAGCACCAGAGAAAGGGAGAGCACCAATTTTTTCATCATTATCCTCAACAGACTGTCTTTCCTAAGGGAATTCTCACAACTTAACGGTGCGTTATCGTGCCATCATCTCCCCCGGCAAGGCAAAAGATAAACGCGGCAGGATAACTTTTTTTGCAATCTGAGTGCGTAACTATGCAGCCCTGCACTATTGTGATGCAGCCACTGCACCACGCTGGAACAGACACCGTTTGCTGCACCATGCCGCGAAAGGCGCATGGCGCAGCGTTTTCCCTCACGGCCCGCTGGCGCAGGCCGTACAGCCTTACTCGCCGTAGACGTTAAAGTCGAAATATTTTTTGGCAAGCTTGTCGTAGGTTCCATCTTTACGCAGCTCGGTAAAGGCTTTGTCGAACGCCGCTTTCAGCTCGGTATCATCTTTACGCAGGCCAATCCCGGTGCCGTCGCCAAAGTACTTTTTGTCTTTCACCGACGGGCCGGCAAAAGCAAACTCTTTGCCCGCAGGCTGTTTCAGGAAGCCTTCGCTGGCGGCCACTTCATCCTGGAATGCCGCATCGAGGCGACCGGCAGCCAGGTCAGAGTAGATCTGATCCTGGTTCTGATAGGCGACCACGTCGATACCTTTACTGCGCCAGTTATCATTGGCGTAGCCTTCCTGCGTTGAGCCTTGCAGCACGCCGACATGTTTACCTTTCAGCGACTCCAGTGTCGGTTTGATGGGTGAGCCTTTAGCTGCAATCAGGCGTGAATCCGCCGCGTAGAGCTTCTCGGAGAAGGCGATCTCCTGCTGGCGTTTTTCGGTGATGGAGAGCGACGAGATAATGGCGTCAATCTTCTTCGCTTTCAGCGAGGGGATCAGGGCATCGAAATCGCTGCCGACCCAGGTGCATTTCACCTGCATGCGTTTGCACATCTCATTACCAAGATCGATATCAAAGCCCACAAACTCCCCTTTCGCATCTTTCGAGGAGAAAGGTGCATAGGTGGCATCGGTGCCGATACGGACTGTCTGGGGAAGCGCTGCATAAACGCTGGCGGTGGCGGAGAGCCCCAGCAGTAAAGACAGAGCGAGGACCGTCTTCTTCATACATTACCCTCAAGTGTGCTGTTTTTTTATTGTGTCGTGTGTTGTGTTGCAGCCAGTAGCCTTGCACGTCTTATGCCACTTTCCCGAGGGCCAAATAATGTGGTGCGGGAAATGTTAATAAAACGTTGCAGATTGACCGTTGTGATGAAAGATAGCAGGTCTGCGGAACGAACCGCAGCAGTAAGCGGGGGAAAAGAGGATTAAATGTTGAGGATATGATCGCGCTTACAAAATTGCCCTAAAAAAGCGCATCCGGCGATACGTTGCACTATTTTGCAGCATCACCACCCTGCCAGCGGGCAAAAAGATCTTCCGGCAGTTCGATATCAAACTGATCCACGACGCGGTTGACGGTCTGATCGACAATATCCATCACGCTCTGCGGACGGTGATAAAACGCCGGCACCGGGGGCATGATCACCGCACCAAGTTCTGCCGCCTGGGTCATCAGGCGTAAGTGGCCAAGATGCAGCGGCGTTTCACGCACGCAGAGCACCAGCGGGCGACGCTCTTTCAGCACCACGTCCGCCGCACGGGTCAGCAGCCCGTCGGTGTAGCTGTGGACAATGCCGGAGAGGGTTTTGATAGAACAGGGAAGGATCACCATGCCTGCGGTCTTGAACGAGCCAGAGGAGATGTTGGCAGCGATATCGCGGGCGTCATGCACCACGTTTGCCAGCGCCTGGACATCGCGCAGGGAGTAGTCGGTTTCAAGGGAGAGAGTTTGCCGGGCGGCCTGGCTCATCACCAGATGGGTCTCTACTTCAGCGACATCGCGCAGCACCTGTAACAGGCGAACGCCATAAATTGCGCCGCTGGCGCCGGAAATGCCCACAATCAGTCGTTTCATCTGCTTATCCACCCGCTAACATAAGCGCAAACTTTGCCTGATTACAGAGGGTGTTGCAACAAGTTGCGCCCCTCACGCGAGGGGCGCGGCGGGATCAGCCTTCGTTGTGCATCTCTAAGCTTTCTACTTCGTTCTGCAACTGTACCGCTTTGGCATCGTCATTACGCAGGGAGTCGAGGTAATCAAGGTACTGCTGATCGACATCCTTGGTGACGTAAATACCGTTAAACACCGAGCACTCGAACTGCTGAATGTCCGGGTTCTCTGCGCGTACGGCATCAATCAGATCGTTAAGATCCTGGAAAATCAGCCCGTCGGCGCCGATGATCTGGCGGATTTCATCCACTTCACGACCGTGGGCAATCAGCTCATTGGCGGTAGGCATATCAATGCCGTAGACGTTCGGGAAGCGAATTTCCGGTGCTGCGGAAGCGAGGTAAACCTTCTTCGCCCCGGCTTCGCGCGCCATCTCGATAATCTGCTCCGAGGTGGTGCCGCGTACGATGGAGTCATCCACCAGCAGCACGTTCTTGTCGCGGAACTCGGCGCGGTTGGCGTTCAGCTTGCGGCGAACCGATTTACGGCGCAGCTGCTGGCCCGGCATGATAAAGGTGCGGCCAACGTAGCGGTTTTTTACAAAACCCTGACGGTAAGGCTTGTCCAGAATGCGGGCGATCTCCAGCGCGATATCGCAGGAGGTTTCCGGAATCGGGATCACCACGTCAATATCGAGATCTTCCCACTCGCGGGCGATCTTCTCGCCGAGCTTCATGCCCATATTGACGCGGGCGCTGTAGACGGAGATTTTGTCGATAAAGGAGTCCGGGCGCGCAAAGTAGACGTACTCGAACAGGCACGGGTTGCTGACCGGGTTTTCCGCACACTGACGGCTGTAAAGCTGCCCTTTCTCGGTGATATAAACCGCTTCACCCGGTGCGACATCACGCAGGAACTCAAAGCCCAGCGTATCGAGCGCTACGCTCTCCGAGGCCACCATATATTCGGTGCGGCCATCGCCCAGTTCGCGCTTGCCCAGCACCAGCGGGCGAATGCCGTTCGGGTCGCGGAAGGCAACCATGCCGTGACCAATAATCATCGCCACGCAGGCGTAGGCACCGCGGATCTGGCGGTTGGTCGCGGCAATCGCGGCGAAAACGTTATCCGCTTCAAGCGGGTAATGACGGAAGTTATCCAGCTCGCTGGCGAAAATATTGAGCAGGATTTCAGAATCTGAGGTGGTGTTAATGTGGCGACGCTTCTCTTCGAACAGCTTTTTACGCAGTTCGTGCGCGTTGGTCAGGTTGCCGTTGTGCGCAAGCGTAATGCCGTACGGGGAGTTAACGTAGAAGGGTTGCGCTTCTGAAGCGCTGGAGCTGCCCGCGGTAGGGTAACGCACGTGGCCAATCCCCATATTGCCCTGCAGGCGCTGCATATGGCGGGCTTCGAATACATCATTCACCATGCCATTCGCTTTACGCAGACGGAAACAGTTATTGGCATCAATGGTGATGATGCCCGCTGCATCCTGCCCACGGTGCTGCAGCACCGACAACGCGTCATAAATCGACTGGTTTACCGGCATGAAACCGGCGATACCGACAATACCGCACATACGTCTTTTCCTCGTTAAGAGCTTGGTTTACCAGGCGTAATCGTCAAAGACCGCTTGAACAGCGACAGCGCGCGAAAACCGCCTGTTAAACCAAACTCTAAGCCACATCTCAGGGCTTAAGCCCTGGGCAAGAAACTCGACGAGCTTTGCAGATAGTCAAAGAACCACCTGATGATGAAGCTGAATTGCGGGATAAGCTGCGACTTTTGCCAGTCTTCGCTTTTCGACAGGCCTGTAAAGGTATCCAGAAAGAACAGAATGGCGGCGACGATCAGTACGCCACGAAGCGCACCAAAGCAGATCCCCAACACCCTGTCTGTACCCGACAGGCCGGTTTTCTCCACCAGCGTACCGATAACGTAGTTAACGATAGCGCCCACAATCAACGTCGCGATAAACAGCACCGCGATGGCAATTCCATTACGTACCAGTTCCTCTTCAAAGCCCGTGAACCAGACTGACAGGTAAGTGTAGTAATGGCTGGCGACAAAGAAAGCACAACCCCATGTCACCAGCGATAACGCTTCACGAACAAAGCCGCGGATCAGGCTTACCAGACAGGAAAAACCAATCACCGCGATGATGGCGTAATCAATCCAGACCATATGTGTCCCACGATTTTACGCCCTGTCATCCAGTTCGGGGCGCATTCTAACAGAAAAAGAAAACGTTTGCGTAGGGATTTCCTTCCCGCGCGGAAATAAAAATGGCGCTGAAAAAATATTCAACGCCAGCAGAACATTGGCCCTAATGACCGCACATTTATCTGGCTTCCCTGCCCCGTTTTACGGGCCGTTGCCAGCAAAATAGCGCAGGGTTGCGCGGTTAATTGGCGCTGTAGTTCATCACCACGCCATTGAGTCCTGACAGCTGGTTCAGCTCACCAAGCGACGCTTTGAGTTTATCGCGCGAAGCATCAGGGCCGACCAGAATGCGGGTGATTTTACCCTGAACCGGCGTCGTCGGCGATGTGTAAGCGCGATAGCCCGCCGCGCGCAGTTTACTCACCACTTCATTTACTTTATCGGCGTTTTTCAGCGCGCCCAACTGGACCACATAGGCTTTGCCGGTCGGAGCAGGTTTCTCCTCCTGCGCTTTAGCCGGTGCCGCGTTCGCCGCCGTCTGCTGCTCGCGCGCAGGCTGCGGTTGTGACTGCTGCTGCGGCTGCGGTTTAGGCTGCGGCTTTTCAACGGGTTTTGGCTTTGGCGTCACCGGCGTGGTGGTCACTTCCGGATCGGGATTGCTGTTTGCCGCAAACCTTGAGGCATCAAGGGACGGTGCGGCGGCATCACCAGCACGCACCTCTTCCGCTGCGCCTTCCGGCGGCTGCGCGGGCAGCGCCTGGGTTGCAGCCGGCATCATATCCGGCTCGTCACGATCGCCCGGCTTCGGCACCAGCGGGATCGCCGCGAACTCATCCTGATAATGCTTTTTCTGCCCGTCGAGCAGCCCGGGCAGAATAATCACCCCAAGCGCGACCAGTATAACGGTGCCCATTAAACGGTTCTGAAACTTACTTGCCACCGGTTCTCCCCGCTTCCATCGCTTCCATGACATGCGCCACGGTGTGGAACGAGCCACACACCAGCACGGTATCGCAGGCGTCAGCTTCCGCCATTGCCGCCTGCCAGGCCTGGGTCACGTCCGGGAATGCTTGCCCCGACGTCAGGTGCGCCAGCAGCTGCTCCGCCGTCGCGCCGCGCGGCCCCTCCAGAGGGGCACAATACCAGCTATCGACCACCGGCTCCAGACAGGCAAGCGTTCCGCTAATGTCTTTATCATGCAGCATGCCAACCACCGCCAGCACGCGGCCGCTTTTCGGCAGCGCCGCCAGCCGCCCGGCAAGATAGCCTGCGGCATGAGGATTATGCGCGACATCGAGGATCAGACGTGGTGATTCGCTCACAATCTGAAAACGACCGGGTAAAATCGCCCGTTCTATGCCGTCGCGGATCGCCTGCTCGCTGACTGCCAGTTTACTGGCGCGCAGCGCGGCCAGCGCGGTAGCCGCGTTCGGCTGCGGCACCTGCGGCAGCGGCAGATCGCTCAGCTCGCCCTGCGCATCGCGAAAACGCCAGCTCTGTGCGCCAACCTCGTAGTGCCACGCCACATCGCGCTGTAACAGCTGCGCGCCCTTCTCCTGCGCCACCTCCGCGATGGTGTGCGGCATATCCGGCTCGCCGACTACGGCAGGCTTACCTGCGCGGAAGATGCCCGCTTTTTCACGACCGATGCTTTCGCGATCCGGCCCGAGCCAGTCGGTATGATCGAGCGCAATGCTGGTGACCACCGCGACATCGGCATCGACCATATTGGTGGCGTCGAGACGACCACCGAGGCCCACTTCGAGGATCACCACGTCCAGCTGCGCCTGCTTAAACAGCCACAGCGCTGACAGGGTGCCAAATTCAAAATAGCTTAAAGAGATATCACCGCGCACGGCTTCGATCTCCGCGAAGGAAGCGGTATGCGCGCTTTCTGCCAGCTCCCCGCCCTGCACGCGTACGCGTTCGGTGTAGCGCACCAGATGCGGCGAGCTATAAACGCCGACGCGATAACCGGCCGCCAGCAGGATCGACTCCAGCGTGCGGCAGGTGGTGCCTTTGCCGTTGGTTCCGGCGACGGTGAAGACAAAAGGTGCGGGACGCAGCACATCAAGCCGCGCCGCCACCTGGCTTACGCGATCGAGCCCTAAATCGATAGGTTTACTGTGCAGCTGTTCCAGATAAGAGAGCCATGCGGCCAGGGGCGACGTGGCTTGCGGAGTAGAGAGAGTGTCCATGATGCCCGTTGATAGTGTGCGGTTTGAAAAGCAAAAGGGCAGTGCCTTTTGGCCCTGCCCTCATGAGTATACACATGCTCGTTTTCGCTGCTGGCGCGTGGTCACATAGCCATCCCGCTTTCCTGTGTGGAGAAAGAGCGAGCTAAGCAAGGCGCATCAACGCACCCGCAGCAGAAAGCGTGACGTGTATTATCAGGCTTCGCCTTCCTGATCCGGCTCTGGCGTCACCACCGTGCCAATATGCGTATCGTCCGCATCCGGCGCCGGCAGATTCATCATCTTCGCCAGAATACGCGCCAGCTTAAAGCGCAGCTCCGGGCGGCGAATAATCATATCGATAGCGCCTTTTTCGATCAGGAACTCACTGCGCTGGAAACCGGCAGGCAGTTTCTCGCGCACGGTCTGTTCGATAACGCGCGGGCCGGCAAAACCGATCAGCGCTTTCGGCTCAGCGATGTTGAGATCGCCCAGCAACGCGAAGCTGGCAGAGACGCCGCCCATGGTCGGGTCGGTCAGCACGGAGATGTACGGCAGACCGCGCTCCTGCATTTTCGCCAGCGCCGCAGAGGTTTTCGCCATCTGCATCAGCGACATCAGCGCTTCCTGCATACGCGCACCGCCGGAAGCGGAGAAGCAGATCATTGGGCAGTTATCTTCCAGCGCCTGCTCAACCGCACGCACAAAGCGCGCGCCAACTACGGAACCCATTGAACCGCCCATGAACGCGAACTCAAAGGCCGCTGCGACAACCGGCATGCCATGCAGCGTGCCCTTCATCACGACCAGCGCGTCTTTCTCGCCGGTCTCTTTCTGAGCTGTCGCCAGACGGTCTTTATACTTCTTCGAGTCGCGGAACTTCAGCACATCTTTCGGCTCAAGTTCGCTGCCCAGTTCAACCAGCGATCCTTCATCCAGCAGGCTATGCAGGCGATTACGCGCTGACATCCGCATGTGGTGATCACATTTTGGGCAGACTTCAAGGTTACGCTCCAGTTCGGCGCGGTAAAGCACCTGACCACAGCTATCGCATTTTGTCCACACGCCCTCAGGGATGCTCGCCTTACGGGTGGGGGTGATGTTGCTTTTAATTCTTTCAATCCAGCTCATTGATAACCTTTCTACATGAACCTGGTAGCCCTTGACTGGGGCACATTAAAACATAACGGTTCGCAACTTGGGATAAAAAAGTGGTCGAACCGCCAACAGGTGATTATTTTGTCTGCCGGGACGCGGCGCGGCGATGGCGGATAATCTCAAAGACCCCGGGAAGTATAGACACTACGATAATTCCGACAATCATCAGCTTGAGATTGTCCTGAATCATCGGGATGGTGCCAAAGAAGTATCCGGCGTAGGTGAAAAGTAACACCCACAGCAGCGCGCCCACGACATTATAGAGAGCAAAGTGGCGATAGGACATATGGCCCATACCGGCGACGAAAGGTGCAAAAGTACGCACTATCGGCACAAAACGCGCAAGGATAATCGTTTTCCCGCCATGTTTCTCATAAAACTGATGCGTTTTATCAAGATGGCTGCGACGGAAAATCTTTGAGTTGGGGTTACTGAATAACCGCTCACCGAACAGCCGCCCGATGGTGTAATTCACAGCATCGCCCGCAATAGCGGCCACCAGCATCAGCAGCACCATCATATGCACATTGAGATCGTTGGTCTCAAGCGACGCCAGCGCGCCCGCGACAAACAGCAGCGAGTCGCCCGGCAGGAACGGCGTGACCACCAGACCCGTTTCGCAAAAGAGAATAATAAACAGGATCGCATAGACCCAGACGCCATACTGCGCCACCAGCTCAGCGAGGTGAACGTCAATATGAAGAATGAAGTCAATCAGGAAGCGTATTAAGTCCATCTACTTATGCCTTATTAATGTGCGACTAGTCCGCCAGGAACAGCGGGCCCATTGGCGCAGCGGGCAGCGCAAAGTGGGATGGATAATCCACCGACACCAGATAGAGCCCTTCCGCTTTCGCCGTTGCTGCTGCAAGCGTTCTGTCCTTTGCCGCCAGCAGCTCTGCTATCCAGCTCTCCGGCTGGTTGTGGGCGCCTACTTCCATCAGGCTGCCGACAATATTCCTGACCATATGATGTACAAAGGCATTGGCTTTGATATCGACCACAATATAGGCGCCGTAGCGGCTGACGTTGATATGCATCAGATTGCGCCAGGGCGTACGCGACTGGCACTGCACGGCGCGAAACGAGGTAAAGTCGTTTTCGCCAATCAGGCACTGCGCCGCGCGGTGCATGCGTTCGGCATCCAGCGGCTGATGATAGTGCGTGACACCATGACCGAGCACCGCCGGACGCAAGCGATGATTGTAGATGACGTAGCGGTAACGGCGAGCCGTCGCGCTAAAACGCGCATGAAAATCATCGGGCACATCTTTGACCCAACGCACCGCGATGTCTTTAGGCAAATTCGCATTTACGCCCAGCGTCCACGCGGCGTCTTTGCGCAGCGCAGTCGTCTCAAAATGGACCACCTGTCCTGTTGCATGCACACCGGCATCGGTGCGCCCGGCGCAAAAGACCGAGATCGGCTCATTGGCGACCTGCGAGAGCGCCTTTTCCAGCTTCTCCTGCACGCTGCGCACTTCCTGCTGACGCTGCCAGCCATAGTAGTGGCTGCCGTCATACTCAATTCCCAGCGCGATTTTGTAGCGCGGCGCGGTGGTTTCTTCCTGCATCAGTACAGATACTCCTGCACCAGTTTCTCCGCGGTTTTCACTGCCATCAGCGCGCCGCCAAAGCGGACGTTATCGGCCACTGACCAGAACTGGATCTGCTCCGGCATGCCGTAGTCGTTGCGAATGCAGCCGACGGAGAGATGCGCCTGACCGGAAGCATCCGCCACCTGGGTCGGGAATGAGTTCGCTTCAGAGAGCGCAATATCCTCAAAGCGGGCAAACGCATCGCGCGCCTCTTCCGCTGCCAGTGGGCGTAACGCTTCAAAATTCACCATCTGCGCGTGACCGTAGAAGACCGGCGACTGCACGCAGTTAGCGGAGATCATCAGCCCCTCGTCCTGCAGGATTTTACGCATCTGATCGATAATGATGCGCTCTTCGCGCACGCTGCCTTCACTGTCTGGCAGCAGCGGCAGCATATTGAATGCCAGCTGGCGACCGAAGAAGTCATCATCATCAATGGGAATACCGTTCAGCAGTTTGGCGCTCTGCCCTGCCAGCGCATCCACCGCCTGTTTACCGCTGCGGGAAACAGAGAGCAGGCTGGTTACGGCAATACGCGACAGGCCGCCTTCGTCAATCAGCGGCTTGAGGCCTGCCAGCAGCTGGCTGGTGAGGCTGTCCGGAATAGCGATAACGTTGCGGTTGCGGTAGTCCGCCAGCACGAACGGGTTGACGTCCGGCATCACCAGCGGCACGTCCGGCTCAAGGGCAAACAGACCGCTGGTATCGATCACCAGACAACCGGCGTTGGTTGCTTCTTCAATATAGGTGGCAGTGGCTTGCGCACCAGCGACAAAGAACGCCAGTTGCGCCTGCGTCCAGTCGAATTCGGCAGCATCTTCCACGCGTACGGTTTTACCGGCATAACGCAGGTTTTCTCCGGCGCTTTCGCTCCTTGCCAGCGCATAGAGTTCGCCAACCGGGAACTGGCGCTCCGCCAGCGTTTCGAGCAAGGCTTCTCCGACCGCGCCAGTGGCGCCGAGAACGGCAATATTCCAGCCTTCAGACATGGTGATTCACTCCAGAAAAAAGCGTCCCCGTCGGCGACGGGGAGCATAAAGATGAATTAACGTACCGGGTGATAAACGGCGTCGAAGCCCAGTTTTTGCAGCAGCGCCGAGGCGTCCGCGTCATCGCACTCAACGGTGAGTGACGACCATTCGCGGCGCTCAAGATAGTGCTTACGCAACTTATCGAACTCACCCGGTGTGCCCGCCGCTTTTCGCAGCAGGGCATCGTCGCGGCGCACATCATACACCAAATGCACCAACCTTTTTAACATTGCCTGTCCAACCGGACCATGAAGGGAGATGCGGCTGCACTCTGGCGCAGGAAGCAGCGTATTCAGCGCCACCTGCTGCGGCTGGCCGAGGAATTCACTATAGGCTTCAAACACCTGCGTAGTGCCGCGCGCTTTCCCCTCCAGCGTGTAGCCCGCAATATGCGCCGTGCCAATATCGACCTTCGCCAGCAGCTCAACGTTGAGATCCGGCTCCGGCTCCCAGACATCCAGCACGACGCTAAGATCCTGCCCGGCCTGCAGGTGCTGCAACAGCGCGGCGTTATCCACCACCGGCCCGCGACAGGCGTTAATCAGAATAGTGCCAGGATTGAGGCGGCTGAGCAGCGCGTCATCGACCAGATGCAGGGTTTTATAAGGCCCCTCTTTAAACAGCGGGGTATGGAAGGTGAGGATATCTGCTTCACTTACCAGCTCATCCAGCGAGCGGAAGTCGCCCGCATCACCGCGATCGGCGCGCGGCGGATCGCATAACAGCGTGCGGATGCCCAGCGCTTCCAGCCGCGCCTGTAAGCGGCCGCCGACGTTACCGACACCGACAATCCCCACAGTGCGGTCCGTGAGCGCAAAACCGTTGCGCTCCGCCAGCATTAATAAAGAGGAGAAGACATACTCCACCACGGCGATAGCGTTACACCCCGGTGCTGCGGAGAATGCGATGCCCGCCTGTTTCAGAAAAGCCTCATCAACATGATCGGTCCCCGCCGTGGCGGTACCGACAAATTTGATCCCGGTCCCTTGCAGTAAATCGTTATTCACCCTGGTGACAGATCGCACCATTAATGCTTCTGCATCAGCCAGTTCCGCCAGCGGAATTGGGCGTCCGGGCACGGCCTTAACCTCGCCCAGTCGGCTAAAAAGATCGCGGGCGTAAGGCATATTTTCATCAACAAGGATTTTCACACTACAGTACCTGTTTGAGAGCGGGAGTTGAGCGCGCAAGTGTGCCATAATCTCGCCGCCAGGCATACCCGCAATGCCGGCCACCGCCATGCGAGAGTAAGAGGAAACCCATGATTCAACCCATTCCGGGCGCACCCGCGCGTCCTCCCGGGCAAGAGCCACCGCAAGCCGCTAACCCAGTCGGCGAGCAGCCATTATCCACCCAGCAGCGTACGGTGCTGGAGCGGCTGGTGACGCGTTTGATCGCCCTGACCCAACAGCAGAGCGCTGAGGTCTGGGCAGGCGTAAAGCATGACCTGGGGCTGAAAAACGATGCGCCCCTGCTCTCGCGCCACTTCCCTGCGGCTGAGCAGAATCTGACTCAGCGTATGGAGACGGCCACGCAGAACCACACCACGCGCCAGATGGTGACCCAGTTGACCGAGCTGCTCGGCAAGGGGAACAATCGCCAGGCGGTGAGCGATTTTATTCGTCAGGAGTTTGGCCAGACGGCGCTCAGCCAGCTTACGCCGCAGCAGTTAAAGACGGTGTTGACGATGTTGCAGAACAACCAGATTGCGATCCCGCAGCCACAACAGCGCCCGGCAACCGAGCGTCCACTGGTGGCGGCGGAGCACAACTCGCTCAACCAGGCGGTGACGAAACTAGCGGCGGCAACCGGCGAGTCGAGCAAGCTTATCTGGCAATCAATGCTGGAGCTCTCCGGCGTAAAAAGCGGCGAGCTGATCCCGGCGAAACATTTTACGCCGCTGATGACCTGGCTGCAGGCGCGCCAGACGCTGGCGACGCATACGGCACCGACACTGCAAACGGTGCAGGCCACGCTGAAACAGCCGCTGGACAGCGCCGAGTGGCGCGGCATCAGCGACTATGCGCAGCAGACATTCCAGGTGACGCCGCAGACGGTGCTGACCAATGCCCAGGTGCAGGATATTCTCAACCAGGTCTTTTTACGACGCACCGAGCGCGCGTCGGGAATGATCGAAGTGCGTGATGTGCAGCCGATCTACAGCCCCTTCGTCGCGCCGATAGTCGATACGGTAAAAGCGATGTCGATGCGTCCGGGCCTCTTTTTCATTGCCCTGCTGGTGGTGATGTTTGTACTGTGGCTGGTGATCTAGCTTTTCTGTAAGCCTGTAAAAAACCGCAGGCCTGATAAGCGAAGCGCCATCAGGCAATAACCTGATGGCGCTTTAGTGACCTACGGATCACCCTCTTACTTGATGTTATCGCCGTTCTGTTTGATCACATCCTGGTACCACCAGAAGGATTTCTTACGGCTGCGCGCCAGCGTGCCGTTGCCTTCGTTGTCCTTATCGACGTAGATAAAGCCGTAGCGTTTTTTCATCTCGCCGGTGCCGGCAGAAACCAGATCGATACAGCCCCACGGCGTATACCCCATCAAATCGACCCCATCTTCCACCACCGCTTTTTTCATTTCGCGGATGTGGTTGTGCAGATACTCAATGCGGTACTGGTCGTCGACCACGCCGTCGCTACCCAACTGATCGATAGCGCCGAAGCCGTTTTCAACAATAAACAGCGGCAGCTGGTAGTGGTCATAGAAGTAGTTCAGCGAGTAGCGCAGGCCAACCGGGTCAATCTGCCAGCCCCAGTCCGATGCCTTGACGTACGGGTTTTTCACCAGGCTTTTGGTTTCGTCGTAATCAAGCTGCGGGTTATCTTCCGTCGCTTTGGTGGCAAAAGACATGTAGTAGCTAAAGCCGATGTAGTCGACGCAACCGCGGGTCAGGATCTGCAAGTCTTCGTCGGTAATATCAAGCTTGAAATCCCGGCGGGCAAAGTAGTTGAGCAGGTGCTGCGGGTAGTAACCACGCACGTGAACATCGGTGAACCAGTACCGGCGATGCATCGCCACCACCGACATCATCATGTCGTTTGGATCGCAGGTGAGCGGGTAGATCGGGCACATGGCGATCATGCAACCAATCTTGAAATCGGGGTTAATTTTATGGCCCGCTTCCACCGCCAGCGCGCTGGCTACCAGCTCATAGTGCGCGGCCTGGTACATGATCACTTCACGATCTTCGCCCGGCTGGTACTTCACGCCGGAGTTGGTAAACGGCGCGAAGTCTTCGTTGTAGTTGGCCTGGTTGTTGATTTCGTTGAAGGTCATCCAGTATTTGACCTTGCTGCGATAGCGGGTGAAGACGGCGTTGGCAAAACGCACAAAGAAGGTAATCACTTCACGGTTGCGCCAGCCGCCATACTTTTTGACGAGGTGATAAGGCATTTCGAAATGGGAGAGCGTGATTACCGGCTCAATGTTGTACTTCAGGCACTCGTCGAACAGATCGTCGTAGAACTGCAAACCGGCTTCGTTTGGCTCCAGCTCATCCCCATTGGGGAAGATACGTGTCCAGGCGATCGAGGTGCGAAAACATTTGAAGCCCATCTCGGCAAAGAGTTTGATGTCCTCTTTGTAGCGGTGATAGAAGTCGATGGCATCGTGGTTGGGGTAGTTTTTCCCCGGCAGCACGCCATCGGTGATCTCACGCGGTACGCCGTGTGCGCCTGCGGTCATCACATCCGCCACGCTGACGCCTTTACCGCCCTCCTGCCAGCCGCCTTCCAGTTGATGCGCGGCAACCGCCCCGCCCCACAGAAAATCCGCTTTAAAACCGGACATATCACTCTCCTTTCGCTCATCAGTGCGAAAAGCATAAACGCGACCGCGCAGAGATGACATCGCCGCGGTCGCGTTTTGTGAAACCGGTTGCAAAGAGAGTATTTGCTGCTATTTATTGCGCGGTCGAAACGCGATCAGCGTTACGACAATCCCGAGCGCCGCTGAAATCGCCCCTGCAAGAAAGACGGAGGCATAACCGAGCGAGGTGGCCAGAAAGCCGGTCAGCGGGCCGCTGGCGGCATAGGCAATATCCTGAAACGCCGCATAGCCGCCCAGTGCCGTCCCACGAACCTGCGGCGGCACGCGTTTGACCACTTCTACGCCTAACGCCGGGAAGATCAGCGAGCAGCCACAGCCGGTTAACGCCGCGCCGAACAGCGCCATCCACGCCCCGCTGGCCTGCCACAGCAATACCAGCCCGGCGATCTCCACCAGCAGAGAAACGAGCGCCACCCGCACACCGCCAAAACGGTCCGGCGTCCAGCCAAACAGGATGCGCATCAGAACGAATGCGCCGCCAAACGCGGTGAGCGTAAAGCCTGCCATTGACCAGCCTTCGCTGGCGAAATAGAGGGAAATAAAGGTGCCAATCACTGCAAAGCCAACGCCCTGTAGCGCCAGCCCTAAACCCGGCTGCCAGATAAGGCCAACCACGCTCCAGAGCGACGGGCGTTCTCCGGCATGGGCCGGAACTTTACGCACGCCACCGTTAAACAGGCAGGCGAACAGCGGTAAGAGAAGGGAGATCGCCCCCAGCGCTGTGAAGCCAAAATGGCTATTGATCAGCAGCCCGAGCGGTGCGCCGGCGGCCAGCGCGCCATAAATTGCCATACCGACCCATGACATCACTTTGCCAGAACGCGACGGGCCAACCAGGCCAACACCCCAGGTGAGCGTGCCTGTCAACAACTGGCTTTCACCAAAGCCGAGGATCAATCGCCCGACGATCAACAGCGCGAACCTGGCCCATACATCAACAGGCAAGAGTGCTGCCAGCAACAAGGCAACACCCGCCAGCGAGCAGGCAAACAGGCCCTGTATCGCCGAGCGTTTTGCGCCGTATTGATCGGCCAGCCGACCAGCGTAGCTGCGCGTTAAAACCGTGGCGAGAAACTGCGCACCAACGGCAATACCGACCATGGTGTTGCCAAAGCCCAGCTGATGATGAACAAACAGTGGAATGACCGGTAGCGACAGGCCAACCGTCATGTAGGTCAGGAACACCGCGAAGGCGATGCGAAACAGCGAGAATGTGGCTGCAGGGGAATGAACAGCGTCTGCTTGAACGGACATGCATTACTCCATAGGGCAGAGCAAGGCGGGAAGAGATTTTGACCACGCCCCCTCCAGCTGACAGTCAGGATTAGGGTGCGTTGGTTGACGTTAAACGCTTACGCATTATCAAAACGATAATGTTGGGCTGGAGTTTGCCTGCCGTAACAACGGCTTGTCAATACCAAAAAAAGGGAGCCGAGGGCTCCCTTTTTTAATTCAGCTGCTAAATCATTCATGTCACGCCGTGGCATCAATGAATGAAATCGCTCACTTATTTCAGCTTGCGCATCACCAGCGTGGCGTTGGTGCCGCCGAAGCCGAAGCTGTTGGACATTACCGTGTTCAGCGTCTGCTCGGTCGGTTTGGTCACGATATTCATGCCCGCCGCCTGATCGTCCAGATCGTCAATGTTAATGCTCGGCGCGATAAAGCCGTGTTCCAGCATAAGCAGAGAGTAGATCGCTTCCTGCACGCCAGCCGCACCCAGTGAGTGGCCGGTCATTGCTTTGGTGGCGGAAATGGCAGGCGTGTTATCACCAAACACTTCACGAATCGCACCCAGCTCTTTCACATCGCCAACCGGCGTGGAGGTGCCGTGGGAATTGAGATAATCGATCGGCGTATCAACGCCGTGCATTGCCATCTTCATGCAGCGCACTGCGCCTTCGCCTGATGGTGCAACCATGTCAGCGCCATCGGAGGTCGCGCCATAGCCGACGATCTCTGCGTAGATGTGCGCACCGCGCGCCAGCGCGTGCTCAAGCTCTTCAACCACGACCATGCCGCCGCCGCCAGCGATAACAAAGCCATCACGCTCTTTATCGTAGGTACGGGACGCTTTGTCCGGCGTTTCGTTGTATTTGGTGGAGAGCGCGCCCATCGCGTCGAACTCACAGGCCATTTCCCAGCACAGCTCTTCGCCGCCGCCAGCAAAAACGATGTCCTGTTTGCCCAGTTGAATCTGTTCTACCGCGTTACCGATACAGTGTGCAGAAGTGGCACACGCGGAGCTGATTGAGTAGTTAACGCCGTGAATTTTGAACGGCGTGGCGAGACAGGCGGAAACCGCAGAGGCCATCGCTTTGGTCACCACATAAGGACCAACGGCTTTCAGGCCGCGCGGGGTGCGCATAGCGTCCGCGCCGAAAACCTGCGCTTTAGACGAACCACCGGAACCGGCAATCAGGCCCACGCGCGGGTTGTTCTGATAAACCTCTTCTTTCAGGCCGGCATCTTCAATAGCCTGCTGCATGGAGAGGTAGGAATAGATAGAGGCATCGTTCATGAAACGAACCACTTTACGGTCGATCAAACCCGTAGTGTCCAGTTTAACGTTACCCCAGACGTGGCTGCGCATGCCGGAATCTTTGAACTCCTGAGAAAATGTGATCCCTGAGCGTCCTTCACGCAGAGATGCCAGGACTTCCTGCTGGTTACTACCAATGCTGGAAACGATGCCCAGGCCAGTAATTACTGCACGCTTCATTCAATACCCCTAAGTCGCACTAATTAAGTTTCGTGTCGCAAGATAGCGTACACTTGTACGCCGAACAAGTCCGATCAGACATTTCACAGAGAAATTTGCGCCTTTCTTTGACCCTCGTTAAGATCGACGCACTGCTTGCCGGACGAGTAACTTACGTGAAACACACCGCTATACAGACTGCCAACCTCGAATTCAACGCTGAGGGTACACCTGTTTCCCGAGATTTTGACGATGTCTACTTCTCTAATGATAACGGGCTTGAAGAGACCCGCTATGTTTTTCTCGGCGGTAACAGCCTCCAGACGCGTTTTCCAGAACATTCAAGGAAGCTATTCATTGTTGCGGAAAGCGGCTTTGGTACCGGCCTCAACTTCCTGACGCTGTGGCAGGCTTTCGCCGCTTTTCGCGCCGAACATCCTGACGCTACCCTGGAAAGATTACATTTCATCAGTTTCGAAAAATTTCCGCTTACCCGTGATGACCTGCAAAAAGCCCACGCCCACTGGCCGGAACTGGCGCCCTTCGCCGGGCAGTTGCAGGCGCAGTGGCCGCAGGCGTTTGCCGGGTGTCACCGGCTGTTACTGGATGAGGGGCGTGTGACGCTCGATCTCTGGTTCGGCGATATTAACCAGCTGACCGACACCCTTGATGAGAGCCTGAACCAGCAAGTTGATGCCTGGTTCCTTGATGGCTTTGCACCGTCGAAAAACCCCGATATGTGGACGCCCGCGCTTTTTCAGGCGATGGCGCGCCTCACCCGTGCTGGCGGGACGCTGGCGACCTTTACCTCCGCCGGGTTTGTGCGCCGCGGTTTACAGGAAGCGGGCTTTACCATGCACAAGCGCAAAGGTTTTGGCCGTAAGCGGGAGATGCTAAGCGGTGTGATGGAAAAGGGTGTTATCTGCGCGCCGCGCGCGCCGTGGTTTGCCCGCAGCGGAACAGAGACGCGGGAGGTCGCGCTGGTCGGCGGCGGCGTGGCGAGCGCGTTGCTTGCCCTTGCGCTGCTGCGCCGTGGCTGGCAGGTCACGCTCTACTGCGCGGATGACGCCCCGGCAGAGGGCGCATCCGGCAACCGCCAGGGCGCACTCTACCCGCTACTTAGCGCGCACGATCCGGCGCTGGCGCGCTTTTTCAGCGCCGCGTTTATCTTTGCCCGCAGGCTTTATGATGGGCTGCCGGTGGCGTTTGATCACCAGTGGTGCGGCGTCACGCAACTTGGCTGGGATGAGAAGAGCCAGCATAAGATCGAGCAGATGCTGACGCTGGAGCTGCCCCACGAGCTGGCGCAACATATCAATGCGGATGAGGTGCTGGCACAGAGCGGCGTGGAGACCGGCTGCGGCGGCATCACCTACCCTGCCGGCGGTTGGTTGTGCCCGGCGCAATTGACCGCGGGCGCTATTGCACTGGGAATCGAACAGGGTTTGCAGGTGCACTATCGCCATGAGGTTGCAGCGCTTGTTCGCAACAGCGATGGCTGGCAGCTGCGTTTCGCCGATGGCAGCGAGCGCGAGCATGAGAGCGTGGTGCTGGCCAACGGTCACCGCATTCAGCACTTTTCCCAAACGGAGAAGTTACCGGTTTACCCGGTCGCCGGTCAGGTAAGCCATATTCCTACCACCGCGCCGCTGGCCCACCTGCGCCAGGTGCTCTGTTATGACGGCTATCTAACGCCGCACAACCCGCATAACCAGCAGCACTGCATTGGCGCGAGCTACCATCGCGGCCAACAGGAAGCGACCTACAGCGAAGCGGATCAGCAGCAGAACCGCCAGCGCCTGATTGACTGCTTCCCGCAGGCTGAGTGGGCGCAGACGGTAGATGTCAGTGCCGGAGAGGCGCGTTGCGGCGTGCGCTGCGCAACGCGCGATCATCTGCCGATGGTTGGTAATGTGGCGGATTACGATGCCACGTTGTCAGCCTATGCAAAGCTTGCAGAAGATCCGCAGACGGCGGTCAGTGCGCCGGTGCATGAGGGGTTATTTATGATCGGTGCGCTCGGTTCGCGCGGCTTGTGCAGCGCACCGCTGGCGGCAGAAATTCTCGCCGCGCAGATGAGCAACGAGCCCATTCCGCTGGATGGCGAAACGCTGGCGGCGATGAACCCGAATCGGTTATGGGTACGTAAGTTGTTGAAGGGAAAAGCGGTCAAATAAGGGGTGGCGGCAGGTATATCGCCGTAAACCGATTGCCGGATGGCGCGTAAACGCTTATCCGGCCTACGCCGTTTCAGCCGCTCCATACACGTTTTTGCAGCCCCGAGCCCCAGGCCGGATAAGGCGGAGCCGCCATCCGGCAATCCGTGCATACCCAACCACGCCGTTTCCGCATCCCCGAGCCGTAGGCCGGATAAGGCGGAGCCGCCATCCGGCAACTCCGCCACAGGTAAAAGCAGGCTTAGTGCGCCTTCGCCTGCTGGTAAAGATTTTCCCACATGCTGAGCACCAGCGCCTGGTCACGCGGCGACAGCTCACCGGCCTGAATGGCGTGCTCCACACTGGTGGTCACGCGTGCGGATACCGCTTCCGGCGAGTGGTCGTCGCCGCTCTCCAGATCGGCCACCGCCAGCGTCAGGTGCCCGCGCAGATAACCGCCAGCAAACAGTTCATCATCACTGGCGTGATCCACCATATTGTCAATTAACGCCAGAATGCGTGATTCAAACTCCGCGATCATCTCTCTTCCTCTCGTAAAAACGTGGCCCTACAGATCTTCCGGCCACGGAAACTGTGCTACCGCTAACGGCGGCGTCTGATAATAATCCTGTAATGCCTTGATAAAGCGCGCCGGACGCGCCGGGATCCCCTGCTCCAGCCACACCATCACCTGGGCGTGTACGCGGCGCTGAAACGCCACGCGATCCGGCTCGACATCGCCCTCAAGGTTGTCGCAGCTGACATTAAACGGGAAGCCCGCTGCCGCGCAGAAGAGCCACTCCAGCGCCTGCGGCTTCACTTCGACATCCTCAAACTGCCCCTGGGTTGCAGCATCACGCCCGTCCGGGCAGTACCAGTAGCCGAAATCAACCAGTTTGCGCCGCTCTGCCCCGGCGATGCACCAGTGCGATATCTCATGCAGGGCGCTGGCGTAAAAGCCATGGGCAAACACCACACGGTTGTAAGGCGCGTCGGCATCAGCGGGAAGATAGATCGGTTCGTCATCGCCTTTAATCAGACGGGTATTAAAATCGCTGGCAAAGCAGCCATCAAAAATATCAATTAATTGCTGATAGTGGTGCGTCATACATTCACCCCCAGAAACTGGAGGATCTCCTGGCCGTGACTGTCATAGAGAAGTTTTGCGCTCATTACCGCCGAGACAATCACAATCATCGGACGGATAAGCTTCTGCCCTTTACTCAGCACCAGCCGCGATCCCATGCGCGCGCCAAGAAACTGGCCGATAAGCATCACAAAACCGGTGCCCCATACGACTTTGCCGCCGATGATAAACAGCAGCAGCCCGCCGACGTTGGAGGTGGCGTTAAGCACTTTGGCGTGCGCGGTCGATTTCGCGAGGTTGAACCCGCAGAGGGTGACAAACGCCAGCGCGTAAAACGACCCGGCACCGGGGCCGAAAAAGCCGTCATAGAAACCGACGCAGCCACCGGCGACCAGCGCAAATGGCAGGCCATACAGACGACGCTGCCGATCCTCTTCGCCAAGCTTCGGCATCAATAAAAAGTAGAGACCGATACAAATAACTAATATTGGCAGGATCTGGCGCAGCACGTCTGATTTCACATACTGCACCAGCAGTGCACCGCTGGTAGAGCCGATAAAAGTCATCAAAATATTGAGCTTCTGATCGGCGATATTGACCACTTTGCGGCGAATAAAGTAGAGCGAGGCGGAAAGCGATCCACCGCAGGCCTGCAGCTTATTGGTTGCCAGCGCCTGCGCCGGGCTCATCCCCATGGCTAATAGCGCCGGAACGGTTAACAGCCCGCCACCACCTGCCAGCGCATCGATAAAGCCTGCCAGTATCGCGACAAAAAAGAGCACCGCCAGCATCAGCGGTGTCATCATAAACAGCGAATCAAAGAGTTCCATCAGAGGGCGTGTTCATCCAGTAGAGCCTGACAGGAAGGCGGCAATGGTGGCGGCGTCTTTTTCTCAGGCGTGCTGCTGCCCGGTTTCGCCGGTTCAAACCAGCTTTGCAACTCCGCGCCGCAGCCGTCGCCCGGTGGCGGCGCTGGCTGATCGACACACTCAAGGCTGTCGGCCGGGCAGCGCAGGCGCACGTGCATATGTGCGCGATGCTGGAACCATGGACGCACCTTGCGCAGCCAGTCGCGATCCGTGCCGGCATCGAGGCAGAGTTGCTGCTTGATCGCCGGGTTGACGAAAATACGCGTAACCTCATCATCCTGCGCGGCAAGCTTAATCAGGCTGCTGATTTCCGGCTTCCACAGCGAAGGCACCACGCTTTTTCCATCCTGTGAAACCAGATCCAGCGCCTGCGGTTTTAGCAGCTGCGCCGCGCTCCAGCGCGTGGTCGGCAGTTGCAGGAAGATATCCACATCCAGCCCCGACTGATGGCTGGCATGACCGCCGTTAAAGCGCCCGCCCGCCGGCATGCCCATATCGCCCACCAGCACGGTGCCAAGACCCAGGTTATGCACCTGGGTGCTGAGGCGCTGAATAAACAGCACCAGATCCGGGTGGCCGAAATAGCGGCGCTGATCGGTGCGCATCACCTGATAAGTGTCAGATTGCAGCGGCAGCTCCTGCGCGCCGACGATGCAGCCATTCGAGAATGCGCCAATCGACTGCGGGCTGCCGGGCACCGGATGGGTCAGTTTTTGCCACGGTGTCGCCGCCGTAGCGGCGGCGCTCAGCAGCAGCGCACACAGCGCGATTGCCGTTTTTTTCATCAGTTACCAGCGTGGAAGTGTAGGAGTGACATCAGCGTTTTGACCGCGCTGACGCAGGAAGTGATCCATTAATACGATTGCCATCATCGCCTCGGCGATCGGCACCGCGCGAATACCAACGCAGGGATCGTGACGCCCTTTGGTGATCATCTCCACCTCATCGCCAGAACGCGTCACGGTTTTACCCGGCACAGTGATGCTGGAGGTAGGCTTCAGCGCGATATTGGCAACGATCTGCTGACCGCTGCTGATACCGCCGAGAATGCCACCAGCATGGTTGCTCTGGAAGCCGTCGCGGGTCAGTTCATCGCGGTTCTGGCTGCCGCGCAGTTTCACCACTTCAAAGCCGTCGCCAATCTCAACGCCTTTCACCGCATTGATGCTCATCATGGCGTGGGCAATATCGGCATCCAGACGGTCAAATACCGGCTCACCAAGGCCTGGCGGAACGTTGTCAGCCACCACCGTCACTTTCGCGCCGATAGAGTCGCCCTCTTTCTTCAGGCCGCGCATCAGCTCGTCCAGCGCCTCGATCTTGTCCGGATCCGGGGAGAAGAAGGGGTTAAGCTCAACCTGATCCCACGCTTTGATCTCCAGCGGAATGTCGCCCATCTGGCTTAAACAGCCGCGAATGACGATGCCGAATTTCTGTGCGAGGTATTTTTTCGCAATTGCGCCAGCCGCGACGCGCATCGCCGTTTCACGGGCGGAAGAGCGACCGCCGCCGCGATAGTCGCGCACGCCATATTTCTGTTCGTAGGTGTAATCCGCATGACCGGGGCGGAAGAGATCTTTGATCGCACCGTAGTCCTGCGAGCGCTGATCGGTGTTTTCAATCAGCAGGCCGATGCTGGTGCCGGTAGTCACGCCCTCAAACACGCCGGAGAGGATTTTGACCTGGTCCGGCTCGCGGCGCTGGGTGGTGTAGCGCGAGGTGCCAGGACGGCGGCGGTCGAGATCGTGTTGTAAATCCGCTTCCGTCAGCGGAATGCCCGGCGGCACGCCATCAACAATACAGCCCAGCGCCAGCCCGTGCGATTCACCGAAAGTGGTGACGCGAAAGAGTTGTCCAATCGTGTTTCCTGCCATCACGGCTCCGTTATTCGTTGTGTGTTTGCGCGTTGATCAGTCTTTGTAGATGCTGAAATGTTCTTGTGCGGCAATCAGTTGCGCTTTGGTCAGCATAAAGACACCGTCCCCGCCGTTGTCGAACTCCAGCCAGGTGAACGGCACATCGGGGTACTGGTCCATCAGATGTACCATGCTGTTGCCGACTTCACAAATCAGGATGCCGTTATCAGAGAGGTACTGCGGAGCACAGGCGAGAATGCGGCGCGTCAATTTCAGACCATCGCTGCCGGAGGCAAGACCCAGTTCCGGTTCATGACGGTATTCCGACGGCAGGTCGGACATATCCTCTTCATCAACGTACGGCGGGTTGGTGACAATCAGGTCGTACTGCACTTTCGGCAGATCGCGGAAGAGATCGGAGCGGATCGGCGTGACGTGGTGAATAAGGCCATGCTCTTCAATATTGTGTTCCGTTACCGCCAGCGCATCGGCGGAGATATCCACCGCGTCCACTTCCGCTTCCGGGAAGGCGTACGCGCAGGCGATAGCGATACAGCCGCTGCCGGTGCACATATCAAGAATGTGCTGCGGTTGCTGATCGATAAGCCCGGCGAAGTGGTTGTTAATCAGCTCGCCAATCGGCGAACGCGGCACCAGCACGCGCTCATCGACATAAAATTCGTGGCCGCAGAACCAGGCTTTATTGGTGAGATAAGCCACCGGAATGCGCTCGTTAACGCGGCGGATCACGCGCTCAACGATGCGGTGGCGCTCGCTGGAGGTGAGGCGCGCGTTACGCATCTCTTCGGGAATATCCAGCGGTAAATAGAGAGTTGGCAGCACCAGTTGCACCGCTTCGTCCCAGGGGTTGTCGGTGCCGTGGCCGTACCAGATGTTGGCGGCGCTAAATCGGCTGACCGACCAGCGCAACATGTCCTGAATGGTGTGCAGCTCATTCACTGCTTCGTCGACGAAAATTTTATCCATACTATCCCCCAGGGCATGCTCGCAATAAATTCGGCGGCTAGTTTGCCATGAAGATGGGGATAAATCAGCATCCACGCGCATCTGCGCGGCGTAAAAATGCATTTTGCTGCACCGCAGCCGCCTGCAGTCGGGTACACTGGCGCAAAGAAAAAACAGGATGCGCAAATGAAAAAGAAACCATCGCTTAGCGAGGAGGAGCAGGCCCTGTTCCGGCAGCTGATGACCGGGACGCGCCAGATGAAGCAGGACACCGTTGTTCACCGCCCGGCGCGCAAGAAGATCGCCGAAGTGCCGGTCAAGCGCCTGTTGCAGGAGCAGGCGGATAACAGCCACTACTTTTCCGACGAGTTTCAGCCGCTGCTCAACACCGATGGCCCGGTGAAATATGTCCGCAGCGATGTCAGCCACTTTGAGTTGAAAAAACTGCGCCGCGGCGATTACTCCCCGGAGCTGTTTCTCGATCTGCACGGTTTAACGCAGATGCAGGCCAAACAGGAGCTCGGCGCGCTGATTGCCGCCTGTCGGCGCGAGCATGTCTTTTGCGCCTGCGTGATGCACGGCCACGGCAAACACATTCTTAAGCAGCAAACGCCGCTCTGGCTGGCACAACATCCGCATGTAATGGCGTTTCACCAGGCCCCGAAAGAGTATGGCGGCGATGCGGCAGTGCTGGTGCTGATTGAAGTCGAAGAGTGGCAGCCGCCGGAGTTGCCCTGAGGCAGAAATGAGAAGAGCCGCACTGTGCGGCTCTTTTTTTGCATCGGTCCGATGAATCAGATGGCTTTCGGCATCTTCAGGTTGCAGGGACTCATTTGCCAGTTGAACACCCCTTTGCCCTCTTTATCCAGCGTGACGCTGGCGATAGCCGAGGTGGTGAACATGGGTGGCGTTTCGCCGGGACAGAGCTCGGCAACCAGGTAGCCTACCAGCGGCAGGTGCGAGATCACCAGCGCCGTTTCGGTGCCTTCATTGGCCAGCGCCTGCAGATAAGCGCTTACCAGGCCGACATCGCCGCAGGGCGTCAACTCCGGCAGGACATCCACGTTGTCAGGCAGGTTCATGCACTCCCCTACCTTCTCCAGCGTCTGCTCAGCGCGTAAAAACGGGCTAACCAGAACACGATCGATATCCACTTTTTGGCCTTTCAACCACGTTGCCATTTGACGCGATTCGTCGCAGCCGCAAGGGGTAAGCGGACGAACGGAGTCACTGGCTGCATCGAGGGCAGCATCGCCGTGACGCATGATAAAAACTTGCATATTGCACCGCTTTTGTTAACCAGAAGCATCGCGCTTTTGCCGGTGAAAGGAGATCACGCTGGCAAAAAAACGGGATGGCCGGGCATTTTGCCTGATTCATTCGTTGAATGAAACGCTGTTTTTTACCTCAATGGCGCAAGTATAGTCAATCACTGTTTATGAAATAACCGCAAAGGCCATGAGGTATAACACATTTACTTTTTTCGCCCTTAACTTACAGGCTCACTTTCCGCTGTCGGCCAGAAGCGTTTCCCCTCCTGAGCCATGCGTACCAGGGCTTCACACGGTGCAAATCGTGCCCCATAACGCGCCTCCATCTGCTGCAGCGACGCCACGACGCTTGCCGCGCCCAGCGTATCCATATAGTGGAAAGGCCCCCCTAAAAATGGCGGGAAGCCAATGCCGAAAACGGCACCAATATCGCCATCGCGCGCGCTACGAATCACCTGCTCATCAAAACAGCGCGCCGCTTCGTTAAGCATCAGCAGGACGCAGCGCTCGGCAATCTGTTGCGCCGAGGAGTGCCCTTTCGCCGACACGCCGATTAAGCGGTAGATCGAGGCGTCGGACTGTTTTTTGCTTTTACGCCCTTTTGTCGGGTAAAGATAGAAACCACGACCATTTTTTCTCCCTTTGCGATCGTCATTCAAAATCGCGGAGACAAGCGTTGCAGGCGCGCTAAAACGCTCGCCGTAAGCGGCCTCAAGCACCGGAATGATCTTCGTGCCGGTATCGATGCCCACTTCATCAAGCAACTGGATGGGGCCGACAGGGAAACCAAACTTCACCAGCGCCCGGTCGATGGCCTCAATCGGCTCGCCCTCGCTCAGCATGCGCATCGCTTCACTGATATAGGGTGCGAGAATGCGGTTGACGTAAAAGCCCGCTTTATCTGCCACGACAATCGGCGTTTTGCCCTGCTTCTTCGCCAGCTTCACGGTAGTAGCGATAGTCTGCTCATCGGTACCGACGTGCGGGATTACTTCCACCAGCGGCATCTTCTCCACCGGGCTGAAAAAATGTAATCCGATCACCTTTCCCGGACGCGCGGCGTTTTCGGCAATATCCGCAATCGGCAGCGACGAGGTATTAGAGGCAAAAATGGTGTGCGGCGCGCAGTGCGCCTCCACTTCGCTGACCATCTTCTGTTTGAGGGAGAGATCTTCAAACACCGCTTCGATTACCACATCGCGATGCGCAAAGCCGCGGTAATCAAGCGAGCCGGAGATCTTCGCCATCTGGCTGTCGCGCTCGCCCGGTTTAATAAAGCGGCGACGCACCTTTTTATCCAACTCCTGCCAGCTGTACTTCAGCGCGTGGTTAATCCCTTTCGCATTAATATCTTTAATGCGAACCGGCAACCCGCCCTTGCTGGCAGTGACATACGCAATGCCGCCGCCCATTAATCCGCCGCCGAGAATACCGACGGAGTGCAGCGGCGCGGCAGCAACCGTGCTGCCGGGATCTTTTTTGATATCGGTTGAAGCAAAGAAGATATTACGCAGTGCCTGCGACTGCGGCGTCATCGCCAGTTGACCGAAGGCGCGCGCTTCCGCTTCATAGCCGCTGCTGCGCCCCTGCGCCAGGCCGGTCTCAATCACCGATAAAATTCGCGGTGCGGCAGGATAGTTACCGTGGGTTTTCTGCTCGGTGCGCTTCGCTGCCATCTTAAACAGCAGCGTGCGGCCGAGCGGCCCGGCGAGAATGCGTTCGCGCACCGGCAAACGGCGGCTGAGCGGACGCTCCTGCTGCGCCAGTTCTACCGCAGTTTCCAGCAGAATATCGTGCGGCACCACATCATCCACCAGCCCCACCTTCAGCGCCTGACGCGCACGAAGCTGTTTGCCGGTCAGGATCATATCCAGCGCAGTGCTGACACCCACCAACCTGGGCAAACGCTGGGTGCCGCCGGAGCCGGGCAGCAAGCCGAGCTGCACTTCCGGCAGACCGAGAATAGTTTTGCCATCGTCCGAGCAGACGCGGCGATGACAGGCCAGCGCCAGCTCCAGCCCGCCGCCAAGACAGGCACCGTGGATGGCGGCAACAACCGGGATCGACAGGGCGTAGATCTCCGCCATGATCTTCTGCCCCTGCAGGGCTAGCTCTTCCGCCTCTTTCGCGCTCTGGCAGCGGCCAATCATATTGATATCGGCACCGGCAATAAAGTTGTCCGTCTTCGCCGAAATAAACACCACGCCGCGCAGAGCGCGGTTATCACGGATCGCTTTTAAGATGGCGCGCACCTGTGCGCCAAACTCCGCTTTCAGGGTGTTCATCTTTTCATTGGGTACATCGATGGTAACGACCGCGACATTGTCGGGGCGCACAGTAAGGGTAAATGCAGAAACCGTCATTATTCCGCCTCCAGAACCATTGCCGCACCTAATCCTCCCGCCGCGCAGGCGGTGACCAGACCGAAACCGCCGCCGCGACGCCGCAGCTCATGCAGGGTTTGCGTGATCATCCGCGCGCCGGTGGCGGCAAAGGGGTGACCATAGGCAATTGAGCCGCCAAGCACGTTAAATTTGCTCTCATCCACCTCACCGGTGGCCTGCGAGCGCCCCAGCACCTCGCGCGCGAAACGATCGCTGGCCATCAGTTTCAGGTTGGTTAAGGTCTGGGCGGCAAAGGCTTCATGCATATCAAACAGGGTCAGATCGGCCATGGTTAACCCGGCACGATCCAGTGCCAGCGGCGTTGCCCAGGCCGGGCCGAGCAGCATATCTTTCTGCACGCCAATTGCCGTAAAGGCGTAGCTGCGCAGATAGCCCAGCGGCACGAGGCCCAGCTCTCTGGCGCGTGATTCGGTCATTAAAATCACCGCCGCTGCGCCGTCGGTGAGCGGCGTGCTGTTGGCTGCGGTGACGGTGCCATGTTTACGGTCAAAGGCCGGGCGCAGTTTGGCATAATCGGCGAGGCTGGAGTTGCCGCGCACGTTATTGTCCTGCCCGATGGGATCGCGGAACGGTGGTGCGTAGGCGGTCATCACCTCCTCAGCCAGCTTGCCCTCGGCCCAGGCCTGAGCGGCGAACTGGTGAGAGCGGTGCGCCAGCGCATCCTGCTCCTGACGGCTGATGGCGTAGGTTTTCGCCATCTGCTCGGCGGTGTCGCCCATGCGCAGGCCGGTCGAGTACTCGGCGACCGCAGGTGGGACAGGCAGCAGATCGCGCAGACGCAGGCGCGAGAAGAGTTTGAGTTTCTGCCCGACGGTGCGCGCTTTGTTGGCATCCACCAGCACGCGCGCCAGTTTTTTACTGACGCCAATAGGCAGTACAGAAGAGGAGTCCGCGCCACCGGCGATACCCGCGCGGATGGTGCCCGCCAGCAGGCTTTCCGTTACGTTCGCCACCGCCTGAAAGCTGGTCGCGCAGGCGCGGCTAACGCTGTAGGCGTCGGTATGCACACTCATGCCGGTGCCGAGCACAATTTCACGCGCGATATTCGGCGCTTCCGGCATCTGCACCACCTGGCCGAAGACCAGTTGTTCAATCACTTCGGGGGGAATTTCGTTGCGCGCCAGCATCTCCCCCACCACCATTTTGCCGAGATCGATCGCCGGCACGCCGTGAAACGCGGTCGCCTGACGGACAAATGGGGTTCGTAACCCGCAGACAATGGCAATGCGGTCGCCCTGACGGGTGACAAGCGGTAACGCCTGACTCATAACACTCCCCTGTTAACAACGGAATCAATAAAGTGGTCTGACCTGATAACAGTCTTAACCAATCTTTTACATTTAGCCAATGGCAGGGAGGAAAAAATGGGAGCTAAGGCACAGATAAACGGATAAAAAAACGCTCCCACAGGGGGGAGCGTTGAGAGGCGGTTTAGCGCAAACCGAGCTGGAAAATGAGGGTTTCCGCTTCGCAGGCGAAAACAAAATCGATATCAAGTTGAACGCCGTCTGCCACCTCGGTGAAAGTCGGCGTGATTTCACACGGTTCAGACTCGACACTGCGTGCTTTAGCGGTCAGCGCCGCCAGCGTCTCTTCGGCGTCGGCGCGGTTAGCGAATACGCGGCTGTAAGAGGCGGTGCAGTCGGAGTTATCCATAATGGTTCCGACATCCATACAGCAGCAAACCGGGGTTTCATCAGCACTGCATTTACTCATAGAAGATTTCCTCTAAATTCGCACCCTGGGTGCCAGGTCAAGATTGAACATATTTTACGCCGCCGCGCAGGGTCGCTCCAGTCGTTAATCGCCGGAACGGCCTTAAGTGACCGAAATCACAATTAAAAATGATCTAAAACAAAAACTACCGAAAACGGGGATCCGTGCTACGGCCAAATTTGCCACGCAGATCCCGTTTCGGAGATCACAATTGAAAAATCTTGATTACATACTTGCAACATTAGTTCTGGTCAGACCTATACTCTCGCCACTGGTCTGATTTCTCTGTGGTAGCTCAGACCCTACACTTCGCGCTTCTTTAACAAGGCGTAAGAAAGTTTGTATAAAAATAACTCGCTTCGAATGAGGTTATGGTCATGAGCCAGAAAACCCGTTTTACCAAGTCTGCTCTGGCAGTCGCAGTGGCACTCGTTTCTACCCAGGCCTGGTCCGCAGGCTTTCAACTCAACGAATTCTCCGCCTCCGGCCTCGGTCGCGCTTACTCTGGTGAAGGCGCAATTGCTGATGATGCAGGCAATGCCAGCCGTAACCCGGCCCTGATCACCATGTTTGATCGCCCGACTTTCTCTGGCGGCGCGGTGTTTGTAGACCCGGGTGTGGATGTTACCGGCAGCTCCCGTTTAAATAATGCCAGCCAGGATAACATCGCACCGACGGCATGGGTGCCAAACCTGCACTTTGTTGCGCCGATTAACGATCAGTTTGGCTGGGGCGCATCCGTCACCTCCAACTACGGTCTGGCGACAGAGTTCAACAACAACTATTCGGCTGGCTCCGTGGGCGGTAAAACCGACCTCGAAACGCTGAACCTGAACCTCAGCGGCGCGTACCGTCTTAATAACAACTGGAGCTTCGGCCTCGGTTTTGACGCTGTCTATGCGCGTGCGAAAATTGAACGCTACGCGGGCGATCTGCCGCAGCAGGTTGACGCCGCGACCGGCGGTGCATTTGGCCTTAGCGGGCTGATTCCGCCTGATACGCAGATTGCCCACCTGAAAGGCGACGAGTGGGGCTTCGGCTGGAACGCCGGTATCCTGTATGAACTGGATAAAAATAACCGCTGGGGTCTGACCTACCGCTCGGAAGTGAAAGTTGATTTCGATGGCGACTATAAGAGCAGCCTGCCGACAGCAGTAAATACGCTGGCACCCGCGCTCGGTCTGAACGGACTGCCTTTTGCTACAGGCGGCGCAACGATCCCGGGTTCACTGACGCTTAACCTGCCGGAAATGTGGGAAGTATCGGGTTATAACCGTGTCGATCCGCAGTGGGCAATCCACTACAGCCTGGCCTACACCAGCTGGAGCCAGTTCCAGCAGCTGAAAGCGACGGGTAGCCAGGGTCAGCAGCTCTTCTATAAAGAAGAGGGCTTTAAAGACGCCTACCGTATTGCGCTCGGCACCACCTATTACATGGATGATAACTGGACCTTCCGCGGCGGTATCGCCTTTGATGACAGCCCGGTTCCGGCTGACAAACGCTCTATCTCCATTCCGGACCAGGATCGCTTCTGGCTGAGCACCGGTGCAACCTATGCATTTAATAAAGATGCATCAGTAGACGTCGGCGTCTCCTATATGCATGGTCAGAAAGTGAAGTTCACCGAAGGGCCGTACACCTTCAAATCTGAAGGTCGCGCCTGGCTGTACGGTGCCAACTTTAACTACGCCTTCTGATAAGCGCGTAGGTATAAAAAAAGGTGAGCTTCTGGCTCACCTTTTTTATTGGCTCTTATTCCGAGTCGATATCTTTTAAATCACCCTCAATCGCCTGCGCGTTCGGGTTCTCCTGCGGCTTCAGCTTACCGCCGTTGGCGATAAAGTCATGGCGCTGGAAGTAGGCTTCACGCACAAGGATATAGGGATCGGAGGACTGGCGCAGCAGGCCGTCGGAGTCGAGCAACTGGGCGCGCGACTCGATGCCTTCAACCGTCCATTTACCGACGGAGAGCGGCCAGGTGAGCCAGGAGAGCACCGGATAGAGCGTATCCGCCATATCGCCGCCATCTTCACGCAGGGTGAAGCTGCCATAGAACGGCAGTTGCATATACGGGCCGTAACCCATGCCGTAGTGGCCCAGCGTGCTACCAAAACGGTGCGGCTCTTCGCGCTGCAGTTTCGGGTTGGACATTCCGGCCACATCCATTAAGCCACCCATCCCCAATACGGTATTAAGGAAGAAGCGGGTGAAGTGAACCATCCCCTGATAAGGATTACCCTGCAGGAAGTAGTTCGCCATCACTGCCGGCTCTTCAAGGTTACTGGTGAAGTTGCTCAGCCCGTTACGCGCCGGCTGCGGCACATAATCACGCCAGGCAACGGCAACAGGTCTGACAACATAGGGATCCAGCACATTGAAGTTGAAGTTATACATGGTGCGGTTAAACCCTTCTAACGGGTCCGAGCGCCCTTGCGTCTCGTTCGAGCTGGCGCAGCCGACCAGCACAGTGGTGGCCAGCGCAAGCGCCGACAGGCGGTATTTCATCATTCTCTCCCTGCAGAATACGGCCTTCTTCGAGGCCATTCATCAAAATGCAACGCATTGTAACAGCGCGTCTTATGATGTCTATGTCGTGGACTGTGTGATTCACTTCAGCATAGCCGCAGTTGCCGGTGCGGCGTGTTAATAATCTTATACATTGTTTCCAGGCAATCTATCGCCTTTTTTGCTCTTCACTATAATTTCGGAGGATACCGCCCTGAATACGGGGAGAAAGCCGCTACGCTTAACGCACAAAAATCAATAAAGTGAGGCCTTCGTGGACAAAATAGAAGAAGAGAAGATCGACCAGCACAGCGATGATATGAAAGTCGAAAGCGAAGAGAAGCAGCGCGGCGAGGAGATAGAGGTTGATGAGGAGCGTCTGCCCTCGCGGGCGATGGCGATCCATGAACATATTCGCCAGGATGGCGAAAAAGAGATGGAGCGTGACGCGATGGCGCTCTTCTGGTCGGCGATTGCCGCAGGCTTATCGATGGGCGCATCGTTACTGGCAAAAGGCATTTTTCATGTCCAGCTGGAGGGGATTCCCGGCGGATTTTTGCTGGAGAACCTTGGTTACACCTTCGGCTTTATCATTGTCATCATGGCGCGCCAGCAGCTCTTTACCGAGAACACCGTTACCGCCGTTCTGCCGGTGATGCAAAACCCAAGCTGGAAAAATATGGGTCTGCTCGGGCGGCTATGGGGAGTGGTGCTGCTGGGTAACCTGGTCGGCACCGCCGTGGCAGCCTTTGCCTTTGAGTATATGCCGATCTTCGATGAGCCAACCCGCGATGCCTTTGTCAAAATCGGCATGGACGTGATGAAAAATACGCCGCTGGAGATGTTCTCCAATGCGATTATCTCCGGCTGGATCATCGCCACCATGGTGTGGATGTTCCCGGCGGCGGGTGCGTCAAAACTGGTGGTGATTATTCTGATGACGTGGCTTATCGCGCTCGGTGACACCACCCATATTGTGGTCGGTGCCGTAGAGATCTTCTACCTGGTGTTTAATGGCTCGCTACACTGGAGCGAATTCCTCTGGCCCTTCGCCCTGCCGACGCTCGCCGGGAATATTTGCGGCGGCACCTTTATTTTTGCCCTGCTCAGCCATGCGCAGATCCGCAATGATATGAGCAACGCCCGCAAAGCGGAGGCGAAAGCCAAAGCGAAAGAGGAGAAACAGGCGCGAGGCGAAGCGTAATTTGCCAGCAACTGATAAATTGCGGTGATATATCACATTGAGCAGTGAGCGCTGATTATCGCGGACTGGCACCCTTTAATGACCTTCCAGGGGTTGTCTGCTACACTCGCGGCATCAGCGACTCATTGCTCAGAATTATGTTTAAACGATTTTCTACCTACGCCTCTATTGGTTTATTAAATACCGCGCTGCACTGGCTTATTTTTTGTCTGTGCGTTTATGGTTTCTCGACGCGCCAGGCGCTGGCTAACCTTGCTGGCTTTATTGTGGCGGTCAGTTTCAGCTTTTTCGCTAATGCGAAATTCACCTTCAAATCATCAACCACTACCGGGCGTTATCTGATGTATGTCGGATTTATGGGCATGCTGAGTGTCGCCGTTGGCTGGCTTGCCGATCGTTCCGGCATGGCGCCCATCGTAACGCTGATTCTCTTTTCCGCTATCAGCCTGGTGTGCGGCTTCGCCTGGTCAAAGTTAATTGTTTTCAGGGATGCGAAATGAAAATCTCTTTGGTGGTGCCCGTCTTTAATGAAGAAGAGGCGATACCCATCTTTTATAAAACGGTGCGCGGCTTTGACGCGTTAAAGCCCTATACCGTTGAACTGGTTTTTATTAATGATGGCAGTAAAGATGCCACTGAAACCATTATTAATACTCTCGCGCTCTCCGATCCGCTGGTCGTGCCGTTATCTTTTACGCGTAATTTCGGCAAAGAACCGGCGTTATTTGCCGGGCTAGAGCACGCGACGGGAGAGGCCATTATTCCGATGGATGTCGATTTGCAGGATCCGGTTGAGGTCATCCCTCATCTGATTGCGAAGTGGCAAGCGGGTGCCGATATGGTGCTGGCGAAGCGTAGCGATCGCTCAACCGATGGCCGCATGAAGCGCAAATCAGCAGAGTGGTTTTATAAGCTGCACAATAAAATCAGCTATCCGCAGATAGAAGAGAACGTAGGTGATTTTCGCCTGATGTCGCGGGAGGTCGTTGAAAATATCAAACTGCTTTCTGAACGTAATCTGTTTATGAAAGGCATCCTTTCGTGGGTTGGCGGTAACACCGATATTGTTGAATATATTCGCGCTGACCGCGTTGCCGGTAAGTCAAAATTCAATGGCTGGAAGCTGTGGAATCTTGCGCTTGATGGCATCACCAGTTTCTCCACCTTCCCGCTGCGTATCTGGACCTATATCGGTCTCAGCGTCTCGTTGCTCTCCTTTTTCTACGCCATCTGGATGGTTATCGATAAGTTGTTATGGGGAAATCCGGTACCCGGTTATCCCTCTTTGATGACGGCGATCCTCTTTTTAGGCGGTATTCAGCTTATCGGCATCGGTATTCTTGGCGAATATATGGGACGCGTTTATACCGAAGTAAAAGAGAGACCGCGTTATCTTATTAAGAACAGAAAAAGAACCCTGGAACGTTAATTACTATGTTAGAGAAATCTTATAAAGTTCTGCTTATTGCGCTCGTTTTTGCGAGCTTGTTCGCCATTGAGTGGCTGACGCCGATTCACTCAGATGATTACCGCTACTATCTGTTGGGTATCTCCCCTGCCAGCCATTACCAGTGGTATATGACCTGGAGCGGCAGGATCGTGGCAGATTACGCCAGCTCACTGATACTCATCACCCAGTCGCAATTTGTCTACGCTTTTTCAACCGCGTTTGCGGCTTTAGCCTTCTGTTATTTCATTGCCAAAACGCCGGGTAAAACCCTGCGCTGGCAAAAAAGCGATAATATTTTGCTGCCGCTGGTCTTCTGCACTTACTGGATCGCCAACCCCAATTTAGGGCAAACCACCTTCTGGCTGGTCGGCGCGGCCAACTATCTCTGGACAAACCTGTTTGTCGCCGCGTGGATTTTTTATCTCTACCGCATCACCGTCGATAATATTAAAACCATTAATCCATTACTGATGGTGCTCGCTTTTATGGCGGGCTGCTCGAATGAGAGCGTGTCACCTTTTGTCGTGCTTCTCGCGCTGGCCGCCATTATTTATGAAATGGTCACGGCGAAATCGGTAGCCAAAAACAAAATCATCTATGCTTTATCAGCGCTGGCGGGCTCCTGTACGCTGATCTTCTCTCCGGGTAATTTTGTACGTGCGGCCAGTAAAACCTACTGGTACGGCAAACCGCTGCTGGAGCGTATTGCCATTCACTTAACCGAACGGGTACACAACCATCTGGCATTAATCTGGATTAGCTACGTTGTGCTGCTGCTGTTGGTGCTGGTTATTCTCTTTAATAAAGAGGTGAAAGCGAAAATTACCCGCCGCACGGTGCTGCCCGCTATCCTGACGACGATTTTTGGCGTCGGCACGGTGCTGATTATGTTCGCCTCGCCCTCCTATCCGGACCGGGTCGTCAACGGCACCTTTATGTTTTTCCTGTTGACCATCGCTTTTATCGCCTACGGCATTTTAATGAGCGGTGTCAGAAAAGCTGTTATCTGCACAGCGATTATCACCCTGCTGTGCGCGGGCACTTTCGCCTGGTCATGGACGCTGATGCATAAAAGCTACACGCGTATTGCGCTGCAAGAGCAGGTGCGGATGAGCATTATCGAAAAAGAGTCCGCGCAGGGAAAAAGAGAGATCACCATTCCTGATTACCACTTTATTAAAATGCAGAACAGCGGCGGTCAATTTGGTCTGTTCCACGATCCTGAAATCTATGGCCAATATTTTGGTGTTGATAATATTTACCCCGAAACGGTGGACTTTGATTACTCCGCTATTGCTAATGGCGAGGTTATCCGGGTTGCGGACAACATCACCGCCTATAGCAACGCGCAGGGTGATTTAATTATCATCAGCCCGCAGCCAATTATTCAGCCGGTCACCGTTGAAGTGGGTCACACGCACCGTACGCTCGCGGCAGAAAAACTGAAATCAACGGAAATCAATGGCGAGCACTGGTATTACAGCCATATTCCTGAAGGTCATGTAGAAAAAGTTTCATTGTGATTTTTAGCCTCCCCACGTGGTAACTGTGGGGAGGTTTGCTTCTCTTTGGGCATTTAGCCCCGTTTTAGATTGAATTAATTACTCTTAAAATGCGTGTTAGCGACATCACAATAAAAAACACGTGGCAGTAAAACTCATAAAATATGGATGATGTAATGACTGATAGAAATTTCTATTCAATACAGGCATTGAGGGCCTTCGCTGCGGTAATAGTGATGTGCTTTCATTTTAAAAGCTTTATTAATCAGTCATTTCAAGGCTGGGGCGATCGACTTTTTCTCAACGGTGATATCGGTGTCGATCTCTTTTTCGTCATCAGCGGGTTTATTATTTACTACATTACCCGCGACGATAACGGCGGTTTAGCTTCTGCGAAGCTCTTTTTTATTAAGCGTTTTTGCCGTGTCTTCCCGCCCTATTTCGCTATTACGCTGTTGGTGGCTGGCAGTAGCGTTGAGTCGTGGATGCAAACCGCCACTTCACTGCTGTTTATTCCGTTAGACACGACGCAAATCGCACCCTGGTTTGGCGTGGCTAAACTGTTTGTTGGCTGGACGCTCAACTACGAATTTATTTTCTACACTTTGTTTACCCTCTGCATGTTGTTCAAAACGCGTAAAAACAGTGTGCTGTTTGTGATTGTGGCTCTGGCGGTCGCCATCCCTGCCTGGCTGCATAACGTGGCGATTTCACCCTCAAACCACTATAACTACCCGGGCTATCTCGCCACCCTCACTAATAGTTTGATGCTCGAATTTCTTGTCGGCACCTTTATCGGCTGGCTGGTAGTGAATAAAAAGATCACCTACGGCAAAGGCGTCAGCATTGCCTTAATCGTGCTTAGCTTCGCGCTGTTCCTCTTTATTCTGTTAACCCATTACAGCAAGATTGGCGGCCTCGGTTATATTCTCGCCGCCTTTACACTGGTATTTTCCCTGACCAATCACGAAGCGCAGTACGCTTTTTGGGCACCGAAGCCGGTGCTCTATACCGGGAAAATTTCTTTCTCTCTTTACCTTGTGCATTACCGTGCGAAATCACTGCTCAGCAAAGCGCTGCACCATAATCAATCTGCCTGGGGCGGTTTAATGCTCTTTGTGCTCGCGGTGATCCTCTCATTTATCTTTGCCGTCATCTCTCACTATTTGTTAGAGAAAAAGCTCAGCTCGCTGTTCAGAAAGTACTTATTAAAAAAAGCCTGAACAGAAGGATGCCATCTCAGGATGGCATCCTGCCCCTACGCCATATCGCCCCACGCTAAAACAAAAGAACAAAAACCTTGAAGCGCAGCAAACAGTTACGGTAGCATACGCACGCCAATTCACGGCCCCGCTCTGCGTCCCCTTAGTTAAATGGATATAACGAGCCCCTCCTAAGGGCTAGTTGCAGGTTCGATTCCTGCAGGGGACATACTGATATTCTGCCCCCGACCATTCCCCTTTATTCACACCCCCTCCAGCGCATACTTTTTAATTTTGCGATAGAGCGTGGCAATACCAATCCCCAGCACATCCGCCGCCTGCTTTTTATTGCCGTAGCGTGAAAGCGCGTCACAGATCATCTGCCGCTCCATCTCCTCCAGCGCCGTAACGCTCTCTGCGCGCCCTTCGGCAGCTGCTGTAACGTGCGCGCCGGTTGCGCTGACGTTGTCGCTGCTCAACAGATTGGGCGGCAAAAGCGAGATATCGATAACCTCCCCGGAGGGGACGACGTTGACCAGATACTCCATCAGATTGCTCAGCTCACGAATATTGCCCGGCCAGCGGTAGCGTTGCAGAAAGGCCACTACCTCCGGCGCAACGCCGGGATAGACCAGATCCAGCCGGTGCGTATGCAGATGAAGGAAGTAGTGGATCAGCAGCTCAATATCCTGCTGGCGCTCGCGCAGCGGCGGTAAGCGCAGCGGGATCACATTCAGGCGATAGTAGAGATCTTCGCGGAATTTACCCTCGGCGATAACCTGTGCAAGGTTTTGATTGGTGGCGGAGATAATACGAATATCCACCGGCACCGGATGACAGGCGCCCACTGGCTGCACTTCCCGCGACTCAATAGCGCGCAACAGCTTCACCTGCAGAGTTAATGGCATATCGCCAATCTCATCGAGAAACAGGGTGCCATGATTTGCCGCCTGAATAAGTCCCGTTTTGCCATTGGCCGATGCGCCGGTAAACGCGCCTTTAACGTAGCCGAACAGCTCGCTCTCCAGCAGATGCTCAGGGATCGCCGCGCAGTTGATAGCGACAAAAGGTTTGACGCTGCGGTCGCTCAGTTTATGGATCGCTCTGGCGACCACCTCTTTGCCAGTACCGCTCTCGCCAACAATCATCACGCTTGAGGGGACGGGCGCGACGCGGTGAATCAGCTTTTTCAACTGCCGCATCGGGCGGCACTCCCCGATCAGGCTCTCAATTAAGGGCTCCTCGTGGGCGGCGCTTAATTCTGCTGATGAGTGGGACTGGTGAAAGGCCATTAAAAATAACCACTGATCCTGAACCGCATGCAGCTGACCGATAATAAGCTCTTTCTTATCATCGAATGAAACGACGTGCAGCATATGGCCGTGGCGGAAATGGTCTTCAAAGGTTAGCGGGCGAAAGTGAATACTCTTGCCAATCATATTTCCCGCTGACGCACCGATAATTTTCAGCGCCGAAGGGTTAGCGAATTTAATTTTATGATCGTGGCCGACCACCAGCACGCCCTGATCCATAAATTCAATCATGGTCAAAAAGACTTTCTGAATATTATCGTTGCTGGAGAGATCCTGAAGAAAGCGCGAGACAAATATCGACGAGACATGGCGAACATAATCTGAGAAGGCCTGAATATTATCGTTGATGCGAACTTGCTGCTCATGGGTTAATGCCACCAGGCTAATCACTCCAACACACTGCCCATGATAGATAACCGGGGTGCCGATAAAGGCTTTCTCTTTGCAGTTCGCTTTGCTGTGGCAACCATTACAGAAGGGATCGAAGCGCGAGTGGGTAACCACTTTTTCCTTTTTTGTCTCAACAATGTGGCGCAATAGTTGTGAACTTGTATTTAATTTACGCCCAATTTGCGTATCAAAAATTCCTGTTCCGGCGACCCTGCATAATGAATTATCAACAATTTCCACTTCCAGTTGCAGAACGCTCGCCAGCATTCCGGCGAATTTTTGTATCTTAGGTTGAATCTGCATCAAAATGGAGGGCGTGGTGGATGGAATCATAATCGTCCTTATTTATTGCTCACAAACTTTTAACAGCATCTTTCCGCTCTGCTTTCCGTCGTTGCAGGATAACACTCCCCTTCGCGTATTACGGAATAACCACACCCGACCGCTTTGTGACGAATGGTAAATATGTAATAGCTATCACATTTCGCTATCAATATGATAATTACGCTGCGCAGTTTATCAATTTAGCGGTTATTTCCCGGTTATTTTTCCCGCATTTCCCGTTTCGCCTTTATATCGCCTCCGCATCGTCTGTTCACACGCCGCAGCGTATTGCTTGTTTTCTGCGCAATTCCGCAAAAATCCGTGATGTGGCTCGCATTATCCCGGTCCTTTACCCGCCCGCCAGCGCAGCCGGCGGGAAGTGGCACGCTTATTGTTAGGGTGCCACTACACGCTGGCCGTCGCGCGTCACACTCCCCCTGCAACCGCACCGCCACGCGTAAGCCCGTCATTCTTAATCAGGATTGCAAAATGAAAACTGTTAATGAATTAATCAAGGAGATCCGCACCCTTCACTCGCATCTGCATGAGAAAGATTTTCTGCTGACGTGGGAGCAGTCGCCGGATGAGCTGAGGCAGGTGCTTGATGTCGCCGCGGCACTAAAGGCGCTGCGTGCAGAGAATATTGCCACCCGCGTGTTCAACAGCGGGCTGGGCATTTCGGTGTTCCGCGATAACTCTACCCGTACCCGCTTCTCCTATGCCTCGGCGCTGAATCTGCTCGGCCTCGCACAACAGGATCTTGATGAGGGAAAATCGCAGATCGCCCACGGCGAAACGGTACGCGAAACCGCCAATATGATCGCCTTCTGCGCGGATGCTATCGGTATTCGTGACGACATGTATCTCGGTGCCGGTAACGCCTGGATGCGGGAAGTGGGCGAAGCGCTGGATGACGGCCATAAACAGGGCGTGCTGCCGCAGCGTCCGGCGCTGATTAACTTACAGTGCGACATTGACCACCCGACCCAGTCGATGGCGGATCTCGCCTGGCTGCGCGAACACTTCGGCTCGCTGGAGGCGCTGAAGGGCAAAAAAATCGCCATGACCTGGGCCTACTCGCCAAGCTATGGCAAACCCCTCTCGGTGCCGCAGGGGATCATCGGGCTGATGACGCGTTTTGGAATGGATGTCACCCTCGCGCACCCCGACGGCTACGACCTGATCCCGGATGTGATTGAAGTTGCAAAAAGCAATGCCGCAGCCTCGGGCGGCAGCTTCCGCCAGGTCAATGATATGGCAGAAGCGTTTAAAGATGCCGATATCGTCTACCCGAAATCCTGGGCGCCCTACACGGTGATGGAGCAGCGCACGGACCTGCTGCGCGCCAGCGATCATCAGGGGCTTAAAGCGCTGGAGCAGCAGTGCCTGGCGCAGAATGCCCGCCATAAAGAGTGGGAGTGTACCGAAGCGCTGATGGCGACCACCCGCAACGGCGAAGCGCTCTATATGCACTGCCTGCCGGCGGATATCAGCGGCGTCTCCTGCGACGAAGGCGAAGTCGCGGCTGAGGTGTTCGAAAAATACCGCATTGCCACCTACAAAGAGGCGAGCTGGAAGCCCTACATCATCGCCTCGATGATCCTCTGTCGCAAATATGCCGAGCCGGGCCAGTTGCTGGAACAACTGTTTACCGACGCGCAAAAACGCATTTTGTAACCGTCCGGCAGCCCGGTCGGCCACTTACTGTTTCTGACATTATGGAGAAGGTTAGAACATGTCCGCACTTCCATTGCGTATCAATATTGCAGAAAACCACTTTTTTACCGGCGAAGCCTCGCCGCGCTTCACCCGCCAGCAGGCGCAGCAGGCGCGCCAGTTCCATCAAAAACTGGCGGGCTATCAGCCCACCCCGCTCTATGCCCTGAACGCGCTGGCGGCGTGCGTCGGTGTGGATACGATTCTGGTGAAAGATGAGTCGCAGCGCTTCGGCCTTAACGCCTTCAAAATGCTCGGCGGCGTGTACGCCATCGCCCAGCTGTTGTGCGAGAAATATCATCTTGATATCAACGCCTTCTCGTTTTAGCACTTCAAAGCAAGCAGCAAAGAGAAGCTCACCTTCGCCACCTGCACCGATGGCAACCACGGGCGCGGCGTCGCCTGGGCGGCGCAGCAGCTTGGGCAGAACGCCGTGATCTATATGCCAAAAGGCTCCGCGCAGGCGCGGGTCGATGCCATTTTGCGCCTCGGCGCTGAGTGCATCGTCACCGATATGAATTACGACGATACCGTGCGCTTTACCCTGCAACGGGCGCAAAAAAATGGCTGGGAGGTGGTGCAGGATACCGCCTGGCCCGGCTACACCAAAGTCCCCACCTGGATTATGCAGGGCTACGCCACGCTGATCGATGAGGCAATCGAACAGATGGCCGCGATGGGCTCTCCCCACCCCACTCACGTTTTCCTGCAAGCGGGCGTCGGCGCCATGGCGGCCAGCGTCCTCAACTACCTGGCAGAAACCTTTGATGCCCGGCGTCTGCACAGCGTGATTATTGAGCCGGAGCATGCCGACTGCCTCTACCGCTCCGCCGTGAAGGGGGAGATCGTCAAGGTCGGTGGCGAGATGGAGACCATTATGGCGGGCCTCGCCTGCGGCGAACCCAACCCGCTCGGCTGGACGATCCTGCGCAACTGCGCCAGCCAGTTTATCGCCTGTGAAGATGCCGTCGCCGCGCTGGGTATGCGCGTGCTTGGCCATCCGCTGGGTGACGATCCGCGCATCATCTCCGGCGAATCCGGCGCCGTCGGCGCGGGCCTGCTCGCCGCCATCCCGCTGCACCCGCAGGGCGAGTCGCTGAGAACAAGCTTACAGCTTAATCGCGACTCGGTAGTGCTGCTGATCAGCACCGAAGGCGATACCGACGCACAGCACTACCGCGAGGTGGTGTGGGCAGGCAAGCATCCGGCGGCTGAATAATTTCCCCGGCGTTACCGCCAGGCGGCAAGCGTCATAACAGGAGAAGAGAGCGATGGCTAAAGCTATCCCGTTTAAACAGATTGTTGAAAAAGCACAACTTTACGAAGCGGAAATGACACGCTTCCTGCGCGATATGATCGCCATCCCCAGCGAAAGCTGTGATGAGAAGCGCGTCGTTCACCGCATCAAAGAGGAGATGGAGCGCGTCGGCTTCGACAAAGTGGAGATCGACCCGATGGGCAACGTGCTCGGCTATATCGGCCACGGCCCACGGCTGCTGGCTATGGATGCGCATATTGATACGGTCGGCGTCGGCAATATCAAAAACTGGGGCTTTGATCCCTATCACGGGATTGAAACCGATGAGCTGATCGGCGGGCGCGGTGCCTCCGATCAAGAGGGCGGCATGGCCTCGATGGTCTATGCCGGGAAGATCATTAAAGATCTTGGCCTTGAGGATGAGTACACCCTGCTGGTGACCGGCACCGTGCAGGAGGAGGATTGTGACGGGCTTTGCTGGCAGTACATCATTGAGCAGTCCGGCATTCGCCCGGAGTTTGTCGTCAGCACTGAACCGACCGATTGCCAGATCTATCGCGGCCATCGCGGGCGCATGGAGATCCGCGTCGATGTGCATGGCGTCAGCTGTCATGGCTCCGCGCCGGAGCGCGGCGATAACGCCATCTTCAAAATGGCTCCGATTCTCAGCGAGCTGGAGCGCCTGGCGCAACGTCTGGGAAATGATGATTTTCTCGGCAAAGGCACGCTCACCGTGTCGGAGATCTTCTTTACCTCGCCAAGCCGCTGTGCGGTAGCGGATAGCTGCGCCATCTCTATCGATCGCCGCCTCACCTGGGGCGAAAGCTGGGAGGGGGCGCTGGAGGAGATCCGCGCGCTGCCAGCGGTGAAAAAGGCCGAAGCGGTGGTGTCGATGTACAGCTATGACCGCCCGTCGTGGACCGGGCTTATCTACCCTACCGAGTGCTACTTCCCGACGTGGAAAGTGGAGGAGGATCACTTCACGGTGCGCGCGCTCTACAACGCCTATGAGGGGCTGTTCGGCAGCGCGCCTGTGGTGGATAAGTGGACCTTCTCCACCAACGGCGTCTCGATTATGGGGCGGCACGGCATTCCGGTTATCGGTTTTGGCCCCGGTAAGGAGCCGGAAGCCCATGCACCGAATGAGAAGACCTGGAAGTCGCATCTGGTCACCTGCGCGGCGATGTATGCCGCGATCCCGCTGAGCTGGCTGGCGACTGCGTAGTTTGTCGATGTCACGCCCGCTTGATTTGGCGGCGGGCGTTCTGGAGTCTCTATGCGCGTACTGATTAAAAATGGCCTTATCGTCAACGCTGACAAGAGAACCTGCGCGGATCTGCTTATCGATGCCGGACGGGTTAAGCAGATTGCCAGCACGATTGAGGCCGATGCCTCCTGCAAGGTGATTGATGCCGCGGGCTGTTATGTGATGCCCGGCGGCGTCGATGTTCACACCCATTTCAACATTGATACCGGGCTTGCCCGCAGCTGCGACGACTTCTTTACCGGCACCCGCGCGGCGGCCTGCGGCGGCACCACCACGGTGGTCGACCATATGGGCTTTGGCCCGCCCGGCTGCCATCTGCGCCACCAGCTCGGCGTTTACCATAACTATGCCGCCTATAAAGCAGTGATCGACTACAGCTTTCACGGCGTGATCCAGCATGTGAACCACGGCATTCTGGATGAGATCCCGATGATGGTGGAGAGCGGCATCAGCAGTTTCAAACTCTATCTCACCTACCAGTACAAGCTGAACGATGATGAGATTTTGCAGGCGATGCGCCATCTGCATCTGGCGGGTGCGCTGACCACCGTCCACCCGGAGAACGATGCCGCCATCGCCCAGCGCCGCGCGGCATTTCTTAATGCCGGGAAAACCGCGCCGCGCTACCACGCTCTGAGCCGTCCGCCGGAGTGCGAAGCAGAAGCGATCGCCAGAGTGATTAACCTCGCGCGGCTGGCCGGGGATGCGCCGCTCTATATCGTGCACCTCTCCAACCAACTGGGGCTGGAGTACCTGCGTCTGGCCCGCGCGCAGCAGCAGCCAGTATGGGTGGAGACCTGCCCGCAATATCTGCTGCTCGACGAGCGCTACTACGAACGCCAGGACGCGCTGAAGTATCTGCTCAGCCCGCCGCTGCGTAACGCCCGCCACAATGATGCGCTGTGGGGCGGCATTGCCGATGGCACGATTGATACCGTCGCCACCGATCACTGCGCCTTTTCGCTGACGCAGCGCCAGACCCTCTCCGGCGGCGATTTCAGCCGCTGCCCGAACGGGCTGCCGGGAGTGGAAAACCGCCTGCTGCTGCTCTTCTCCTACGGGGTGATGACCGGGCGCATCTCGCCCGAGCGCTTTGTGGCGCTCACCAGCGCCAACCCGGCCAAACTGTTCGGCATGTGGCCGCAAAAAGGGCTATTGGCTCCCGGTGCGGATGGCGATGTGGTGATTATCGATCCGCAGCGCACCACCACCATTCGCCACGACCGGCTGCATGACAATGCGGACTACTCGCCGTGGGAGGGGTTTATCTGCCAGGGGGCGATCCGCCAGACCCTGTCGCGCGGGCGGGTGATCTTCGATAACGGCGTCTTTACCGGCAGCGCCGGTCAGGGGCGCTTTTTACGCCGCCAACCTTTTCAGCCGCTTACGCTGCCGTCAGCGGAGCCGTTGCTACCAGAGAGTGTGCTATGAAGAAAAAGATTGTTCTCGCCCTCGGCGGAAATGCGCTCGGGTGCGATCTCGCCGGGCAGATGCAGGCGCTACAGCAGACCGCGCAGTCCATTGCAGAGCTGGTCGCCCAGGGGCACCAGGTAGTGATCACCCACGGTAACGGCCCGCAGGTGGGCATGATCACCCTCGCTTTCGAGGCCGCCGCCAGAACCGAGGCGCACACGCCGATGCTGCCGATGTCGGTCTGCGTCGCCCTGAGCCAGGGCTATATTGGCTACGATCTGCAAAATACCCTGCGTGAAGCCCTGCTCGCCCGTAACCTCGATATTCCCGTCGCTACGGTGATAACCCAGGTGGAAGTGGCGGCGGGCGATGCCGCCTTCAGCCAGCCGGACAAACCGATTGGCTCCTTCTTTTCAGCAGCTGAAGCGCAGGCGCTTATCCGCCAGGGCTACACCATGAAGGAGGATGCCGGGCGCGGCTACCGGCGGGTTGTCGCCTCGCCAAAACCTGTCGATATCATTGAAAAAGAGACGGTAAAAGCGCTGATGGCCGCCGGTCAGGTGGTGATCACCTGCGGCGGCGGCGGTATTCCGGTGGTACGTGAGGGGCAGCATCTGCGCGGCGTCAGCGCGGTGATCGATAAAGACTGGGCCAGCGCCACGCTCGCCGACACGATCGATGCCGATATGTTGATCATTCTCACCGCCGTGGAGAAAGTGGCGCTGCACTTCGGCAAACCCAACCAACAACTGCTCGACAGGCTCTCCGTCAGGGATGCGGAGCGTTTTATCGCCGAAGGCCACTTCGCCGCAGGCTCAATGCTGCCGAAGGTGGAGGCCGCCGTCGCCTTTGCCCGCTCGCGCCCTGGCCGCCAGGCGCTGATCACCGGGCTACGCCAGGCAAAAGCGGGCATTGAGGGCAAAACCGGCACGCTGATTAGCCAGTAACCGGCGGCCGGGCTTGCCCGATCAGCTCACCGCGATGGGCGTTTCGCTCTGTTGGTGTGCGGGCATGTTGAGGCCGAGCAGCCCGCCCGCCGCGCGGTTTTTCACCTGCAGGATCTCCGCCAGTATGCTGATGGCGATCTCCTGCGGCGTCTCGGCGCCAATGTCATACCCTACCGGCGCGCGCAGCCGGGCAAGCGCGCTGTCGCTGACGCCCGCATCGCGAAGCTGGCGCAGAAAGGATTGCACCTTACGCCGACTCGACAGCAGCCCGAGCCACGCGACCGGCTGGTCAATCAGCAGCTCCAGCGCCTCGCGATCCTGGTTATGGGTGGCGATCAGCACGTAGTCCTGCGGCTGAATTGCGAGGTTGTCGATCACCTCGACGAAGGTTTGCCCATACACCAGCCGAATGGAAGGGAGAAAAGCATCAGAGGTAAGGCTCTGTAGATAGGTGTCGCCAACGGCGATATCAAACCCGAGCGGCACCGCCGCGTGCGCCATCGCGCGGTTAACATGGCCTGCGCCAACCAGCACCAGCCGGGGGCGCAGGCCATGCACGCTGATATGTACCGTCATTGCGCCGCCGCAGTCCGCGCCAACCGCATTCTGCCCGCTGCGCGCCATACGGCCATGAAAAACGCGGGCGGTTTTCTCCCGCAGCGCCTCAAGCGCCTCGTTAATAACGTGGCGCTCAATCACGCCGCCGCCGATGGTGCCGATGATCGTGCCGTCATCGCGAATCAACATCTGCGCAGTGTGCCGGGGAGCTGACCCACGGCTGTCAATAATCTGCGCCAGGGCAAAAGGCCGGTTCTGCTCTTCAAGTTTTGCTGCTTCTGCAAAAATCGTCATAACATCCTCAAGGTTATTTAGTCCGCGCGTGGCACGCTTTTTCACCTTTGAGTAATGCAATATTTATACTCGTCTGCCGTTTTATTTTTTAAAGCGTGAGCCGCGTCGTAAACGAACCTGATAGTTGCCTGAAGATTAATCAGTAATAACCACGCTAATACGTAGCGGCAGGCGGGAAATTATCACTCTGATAGTTTCTTTGCGCTTTTTGAGAAAATGAAAATCACGCCTGCCTGATAACCGGTTACGTGAACACCCGCAACCGGCATAACTTTAGAGACATCTCACACTTTCACGCTCTTTCAACCACTTAAACCAGGAGTGGTGTGATTGTTGCTTTCTCTCCCCTCGCCGCTGCGATGAAAAATAGTGCGGCAATGTCGTTTATCTGAATAAGCCAGAGGAGAGGGTTATGGGAGATATTATGCGCCCCGTGCCGTTTGAGGCGCTGCTGACGCGTATTTTTGCGGAGTATCAGAGCCAGCGGTAATATTTGGCATTCCCGAACAGCAATTTTATTCAACCGATCGTTCGCGGCCCATCACGGTATTTGGCGAAACCTGCGCCACCCCGCTTGGCCCCGCCGCCGGACCGCATACGCAGCTGGCGCAAAATATTATTACCGCCTGGCTGACGGGCGGGCGTTTTATCGAATTAAAAACCGTGCAGATCCTCGATCGCCTTGAGATTGAAAAACCCTGTATTGATGCCGCAGATGCCGGGTTTAATACCGAGTGGTCGACGGAGTTCACCCTGGCAAAGGCCTGGGATGAGTACCTGAAAGCCTGGTTTGTGCTGCATCTGCTCGATGCGGTGTTCCCGCAGACGCCGAGAACAGAAGAGAAATCGTTTATTTTCAATATGAGCGTCGGCTACAACCTTGAGGGGATCAAGCAGCCGCCGATGCAGACCTTTATCGCCCGCATGATGGACGCCTCGGCAGAGCCAAAATTTCACCTCTATCGCACCACTCTGCATCACTGCCTGAATAACGCCGACTTCCTCGCCCGCCTGCCAAATCATGCCCGCTCGGCCAGGCTGCAATCCCTCTCTGAACGCATTCCCGCCACGCTGGTGCAGGGGGTGACGCTCTCCACCATGCACGGCTGCCCGCCGGATGAGATTGAAGCCATCTGCCGCTATATGCTGGTGGAGAAGCGGCTCAACACCTTCGTCAAACTCAACCCGACCCTGCTGGGCTATGGGCGCGTACGCGAGATCCTCGACCGCTGCGGCTTTGAGGAGATTGTGCTTAATGAGGAGTCCTTCGCCCACGACTTACAGTTTGCCCCGGCGGTGGCGATGCTGACCCGGCTGATGGCGCTGGCAGCCGGGCAGCAGCGCAGCTTCGGCGTCAAGCTGACCAACACCCTCGGCACGGTCAATACCCGCGGCGTGTTGCCGGGCGGCGAGATGTATATGTCCGGGCGCGCCCTCTTCCCGCTCGCCATCAATGTTGCCGCCCGGCTGTCGAGCGCCTTCGACGGCAAGCTGCCGATCTCCTACTCCGGCGGTGCCAGCCAGCTCACCATCCGCGATATCTTCGAGACCGGCATTCGCCCGATTACGCTGGCAACGGATCTGCTGAAACCGGGCGGCTATCTGCGCCTCACCGCCTGCCTGCGCGAGCTGGAGCAGGCGCAGGGCTGGGAGATGACCGCTATTGATGTTGCGCGCCTCGACGCGCTGGCCGAGCGCGCCATCACCATGGCGTACACGCAGAAAGGGTGGAAGCCAGACGATCGCATTGAGGTCGCCAGCCCGCTGCCCGCCACCGACTGCTATGTTGCGCCATGCGTCAGCGCCTGCGCCATCAAACAGGATATCCCCGAGTATATTCGCCTGCTTGGCGAGGGGCGCTACGCCGATGCGCTGGCGTTGATTTACCAGAGCAATGCGCTCCCGGCGATGACGGGTCATATCTGCGATCACCAGTGTCAGTACAACTGCACGCGGCTGGATTATGAGAGCGCGGTAAATATTCGTGAGCTGAAGAAGGTGGCGCTGGAAAAGGGGTGGGAAGCGTATCAACGCCGCTGGCATAAACCGGCAGGCTCCGGCTCGCGCCATCCGGTAGCGGTGATCGGTGCCGGGCCTGCCGGGCTGGCGGCCGGCTACTTTCTCGCCCGCGCCGGGCATCCGGTGACGCTGTTTGAGCGCGAAGCGAGCGCCGGTGGCGTGGTGAAAAATATCATTCCGCCATTTCGTATTCCGCCGGAGCTGATTGAGCATGATATTGATTTCGTGGTGCAGCACGGCGTGAAGATCGTCTATGGCTGCGACCCGCACCTGACCGTTGCGCAACTGCGAAAGCAGGGTTTCCACTATGTGCTGGTGGCGACCGGCGCGGATCAGAGCCGCGCGGTGCCGCTGGGCGGCGATAACCCGAATATTCACGCCTCGCTGGCGTTTCTGCGCGCCTTTCATCGCGGCGAGCCTTTGCAGCCGGGTAAACATGTGGCGATTATCGGCGCGGGCAACACGGCGATGGATTGCGCCCGCGCGGCGCTGCGCATACCGGGCGTTGAGCGTGCCACCGTGGTTTACCGCCGCTCGCGCAAAGAGATGCCCGCCTGGCGCGAAGAGTATGAAGAGGCGCGCCGTGCAGGGGTGGAGTTTGCGTGGCTGAGCAACCCGGAGCAGTTTGCGCCAGACGGCACGCTGACCCTGCGCGTGATGCAGCTCGGTGAGGCTGATGCCGCAGGGCGACGCCAGCCGCTGGCTACAGACAAAACGCGCACCATACAGGTCGATAGTGTCATTACCGCCATCGGCGAGCAGCAGAATAAAGCGGCGCTGGCGGCATTCGGCCTGCCTGTTGATGAACAGGGCCGCGTGGCGGTCAATGCCGAGGGTGAAACGCGCCTCACCAACGTCTTTTTAATTGGCGATGTGCAACATGGCCCGGCGTCGATTGTCGCTGCCATCGGCAATGCCCGGCGAGCAGCGGAGGCGATCCTCGCACGTGAAAGTCTCGCCAGCCATCAACAGAGCAAATACTGGAGCAATGTCGATCCGGCGGAGATTTATCAGCGCAAAGGCGACATCGCCCTGGCGCAGGCGGATAAGGCGGATCGGGAAAGTTTTGTCGCCCAGGAGGCGAGCCGTTGCCTGGCCTGTAGCTACATTTGCAGCAAATGCGTCGATGTCTGCCCGAACCGGGCGAATATCTCGCTGCCGATCCCCGGCTTCAACAACCGTTTCCAGACCCTGCATCTGGATGCCTGGTGCAACGAGTGCGGCAACTGCGCGCAGTTCTGCCCGTGGCAGGGGAAACCCTATCAGGACAAAGTGACCCTCTTCAGCCTCGAAGAGGATTTCCTCAACAGCCACAATCCCGGCTTTTTCATCGACAACCAGCGCGTCTCTATCCGCCAGCATGATCAGCAGTGGCAGCTGGATATCGATGCGGATGGCCATTTCGATCATGTGCCGCCGCAGCTGGAGGCGATGTGCCGCATTATCGGCCACGTCCATGAGCACTATCACTATCTGCTTAGCGAGGTAGAACAATGAGTCTCACCATCCTGAAAAATGCCACCGCCGCGCAGCTCTTCCCGGCGAAAGTGTGGCAACAGGTCGATATCGCGATTAAAGATGACCTGATCCTCGCGGTCGACAGCGGGCTGGAGCAGCGCTATATGGGCGCGAAGGTGATTGAGATGCAGGGTCGGCTGGTGATGCCCGGCCTGGTCTGCGCCCATAACCACTTCTACTCTGGTCTGTCGCGCGGGATTCAGGCGAAAATCGCCCCCAGCCCCGATTTTATCTCGACGCTGAAAAACCTCTGGTGGCGGCTCGACCGGGCCATCGACGCCGAGTCGCTCTACTACAGCGCGCTTATCTGTGCGCTGGAAGCGGTGCGCAGCGGCTGCACGGCAGTGATTGATCATCACGCTTCGCCGGGGTATATCGCCGGTTCGCTCAGCCAGCTGCGCCGCGCTTTTCTCACCGTCGGGCTGCGCGGTATGACCTGCTTTGAGACCACCGACCGCAACGAGGGGCTGCGCGAGGTATGTAAAGGCGTGGAGGAGAATATCCGCTTTGCCAAAGAGATCGACGCCGCGCGGCAAAAAGAGCAGGAACCTTATCTGGTCGAGGCCTGTATTGGCGCGCATGCGCCCTTCACCGTGCCGCACGAAGGGTTGGTGATGCTCAGTGAGGCGCGAAAAGCGACCGGGCGCGGGCTGCATATTCATGTCGCCGAGGATCGCTATGATGTCGCCCATAGCCATCACCACTACGGAAAAGATCCGCTGGAGCGGCTGGCAGCGTATGACCTGCTTGATGACAAAACCCTTGTCGCCCACGGGCTCTATCTCTCCGACATCGACATCTCGCTGCTCAATGCCCACGACGGTTTTCTGATCCATAACGCCCGTTCAAACATGAATAACCACGTCGGCTATAACCACCGGCTGGCGCAGTTCCGCCACCTTGCCCTCGGCACTGACGGCATCGGCTCCGATATGTTTGAAGAGCTAAAGTTCGCCTTCTTCAAGCACCGCGATGCGGGCGGCGCGCTGTGGCCCGACAGCTTCGCCCGTGCGCTCTATAACGGCAACGAAGTGCTGAACCGCAACTTCAACGCCCGCTTTGGCCGTATCGAAGCGGGGTATAAAGCGGATTTGACCATCTGCGACTATCTGCCGCCGACGCCGCTGGTTGATGCGAATGTCGACGGGCATCTGGCGTTTGGCCTCAGTTCCAACAGCGTGCACAGCGTGATGGTGAACGGCAGGATGATTTACCAGGATCGCCGCTTTACCCTCGACTGCGCGCCGCTATTTGCCGAGGCGCAGGCGGTGGCGAAACGGCTATGGGCAAGGATGGATGCCCTGAACTGACCCCGCCAGCCCGCCCGTTGGTGCAAGCCGGGCGGGCTGGCGCTACACGGTAGGGTTGAGTGGTTTGCCCGATCCGCACAGGAGAGAGAACTCATGAAAGAGAGTGCTATGGCGGCATCGACCGCGTCCGTTGATGAGGTTCTGCCCGTTACGCAGATGTTTTTTTATGGCCTGCAACATGTGCTGGTGATGTATGCCGGTGCGGTGGCGGTGCCGCTAGTGGTGGGCAACGCGGTCGGGCTGCCGGCAGAACAGATTATTTTGCTTATCAGCGCCGATCTGTTTATTTGCGGCGGCGCAACGCTGATGCAGTCGCTGGGGGTGACGCAGTGGCTTGGCTGTCGGCTGCCGCTGATCCAGGGCTGCACCTTCGCAGCACTAATCCCAATGGTGCTGATTGGGAAGGAGTATGGCCTCGGCGGCATCTCCGGGGCGGTGATTATCTCGGGGATCTTTATCCTCTGCTGCGCGCCGTGGATCAGTAAGCTGATCCGCTTTTTTCCCAGAGTGGTGATGGGCAGTATCGTCACGCTTATCGGCCTGTCGATTCTGCCCGTCGCCGGTGGCTGGGTCGGCGGCGGCGCAAGCGATATGCATGGCTTTGGCGACCTGATTTCGCTCCTGATGGCCGCCGTGACGCTGGTGGTGATCCTCAATATCTACACCTTCGCCTCCGGGGTGATTAAAAACACCTCGGTGCTGATTGGGCTGGTGGTCGGCACGCTGCTGTGGAGCGTGTTTAAACCGCTCGATTTTCAGCTGGTGCAAGCGACGCCCTGGCTGCATCTGCCGCAGGCGCTGCCATTTGCGAAACCGGAGTTTCACCTGCTGCCCGTCGCCCTGCTATCGATGGTGATGGTAGTAGTAATGGTGGAAACGATGTCGTCGATGATGGCGACCGGCGATATTGTCGGTAAAAACGTCGATGCACGGATGCTGCGTAACGGCCTTAACACCTGCGGGCTGGCAACCACGATCTGCGGGCTGTTTAACCTCTTCCCCTATGCCGCCTTTGCGCAAAACGTCGGGCTTATCGGCCTCACCGGCGTGCGCAGCCGTTTTGTTGTTGCCATGTCGGGGGTGATTTTGATGCTGATGGGGCTGTTTGCCAAACTGGCGGCGCTGGTGGTGTTAATCCCCAAACCGGTGCTGGGCGGCGCGGGGATTGTGATGTTCGGCATGGTTGCCGTCTCGGGCATTCGCACCCTCGGGCAGGTCGATTATCGCAATAACAATAACGGTATGGTGGTGGCGCTGACGCTCGGGCTGGGGATGATGCCGGTGCTGGTGCCGACGCTCTTTACCCAGTTTCCACCAACGGTGCAGCTGTTTCTGCACAGCGGCATCACCATCGGCACGCTGACGGCGATTGTCGCCAATCTGACCCTCAACGGCAGCGCGCCGTTTAAATTCTCCCACCACGCCCCCACCCCCGATCCGCTGCCGCCCAGCGCCGCCGCGCGCAATGTGGCGGTGCGCACCGTCAGAATGTGGCTGCTGCTGCGCAAAGTGCAAAAAGAGCGGCAGGAGAAAGCGTGATGCACTCGCCCCGGCGGGCTGCCCTACACTGCCCGCCGCTGCGTGCCCAGCGCCAGTAACAGCAGGCAGATCGCCACCGAGACGGCCAGATTACAGAGCATGCCCGCGACAAACGCCGACGCATACTGCCCCGCCTGCGCAACTGGCCCGGCATTGCTCAGGGCGTTGTTGAACAGCATCGCCACTACCGCTACGCCCAGCGCGGCACCGACCTGCTGGACGGTAGAGATGATGCCGGACGCCATGCCGGATTGCGCTTCGTCAACGTAGCCGAGCACCAGATTGAGCAGCGGCGTCATGATCGCTCCCTGCCCGGCACCGACAATCACCAGCACCGGGATCAGGGTAACGGGGTTCAGCTGCGCCCCCGCCATCGCCACCTGGGCAATCAGCGCGGCAATAAACAGCGCGTAGATCAGCGCCCCGCCGATAATCGCCCGGATCCCCCAGCGCGCCACCAGCCTCGGTGCAGCGAGTGATGCCAGCACAAAACCGACGCTACAGGGTGCAAAAATCAGCCCTGCCTGTAACGGGTCCAGCCCAAACCCGTTTTGCACCAGCAGAGCAAAGCAGAGAAAGAAGGAGCTGGAGGTGGAGTAGACCAGCAGCACCAGCACCACACCGAGCGCGACATGGCGTTGCGCCAGCAAACGCATATCCACCAGCGGCCATAACCCTGCAATCCGACGCCGCTCCTGCTGGCGATAAAAGAGTACTAACATCGCCGCTGCCGCACCCAGTGAGCAGAGCGTCCACGCGGGCCAGCCCTGGGTTGGCCCCTCGATCAACGGCACCAGTAACAGTGCGAGCGCGGTGCTAATCAGCAGCACGCCGCGCCCGTCGAGCAGCGGTTTTTGCGGCGCGAAAGATTCGGGAATAGCGCGAGCCGCAACGATGGCAATCACGCCAACCGGGATATTAATCAGAAAGATGGTGCGCCAGCCCAGGCCAAAGAGATCGGCGTGAATCAATGCTCCCCCCAACACTTGCCCGGCAATCGCCGCCAGCCCCAGCGTCATGCCGAGCAGGCCAAACGCGCGGCGTCGGTCATTACCGTCAAAGTTAACGCGAATCGAGGCGTAGACCTGCGGGAAGAGCAGCGCCGCTGCGAGCCCCTGCAACACGCGGGCGGCGATCAGCGTCTCGCTGCCTGGTGCCAGGCCACAGAGTGCCGAGGCGAGGGTAAAGCCCGCCATACCTAAGACAAAGAGGCGACGGCGACCAAAGCGATCGCCAAGCCGCCCGCCGGTGATCAGCAATACGCCAAAGGCAAGCTCGTAGCCTGCGACGATAAAGCTGATTTGCGCGAAGCTGGCACCCAGCCCGCTCTGCATACTCGGGATGGCGACGTTAACCACAAAGAGATCGAAAATGGTGACAAAGCCTGCCAGCAGCAGCACGGCTAAGCCTGCCCACGGCGGTGCGGCGGCGGGAGTGCGATCGCAGGGGATCGCAGCACAAGAAGAGGATTTCATAACGCATTTCCATTATCAGCGGAGTGTGCGACGATTCTCCCTGCTTCATTAAGCCGTTACAATTTAACCATTTATACTATTACTTTTAGCAACGAGAGCCGAGATGCGAACTCTGGAACGAACCCGCCCCGATCTGGCAGCCTTTTTACGCGCGCACCGCCAGCGCCTGTCGCCCGCCGATGTCGGCCTGCCGAGCGGCAACCGACGCCGCACGCCGGGGCTGCGGCGCGAAGAGGTGGCGGCGCTGGCCGGGGTCGGTTTAACCTGGTACACCTGGCTTGAACAGGGGCGCGATATTGGCGTCTCGGCGCAGTTTCTCGACAACCTCGCGCGGGTGCTGAAACTCGATGCGGCCGAGCGCCGTCATCTCTTTATGCTCACCCACGCGCGCCCACCGGCCGAACCGGGCAAAACCTGGTGCGTATTGCCGCCGCTGGTGCGCCGCCTGATGCACGATCTCCCCCACCCCGCCTTTGTACTCAACCTGCGCTGGGATGTGCTGGGCTTTAACGCCCCGGCGGATAGGCTTTTCGGCTTCAGTCGCCACGCGCCCGAGCGGCGTAACCTGCTCTGGCTGCTGTTCACCGATCCGCTGCTGCAGGAGCGTTTTGTCGCCTGGCATCAGCAGGCTCCGCTGATGCTGTCGAGCTTTCGCCGCGACTTCGCCCGCGCCAGCCAGAGCACCGATATTGTCGAACTGGTAGAGGAGCTGGAGCGCGTGTCGCCTGAGTTCAGCGGCTGGTGGCGGCAGCATGATGTCCACGCCCCGTGCAACGGCGTGCGCCATTTTTGGATTGATGAGCGTTCCGTGCCGTTCGAGCACACCACGCTGATTATCGACGAAGATCGCCACCTTCGGCTGGTGGTTTATGCCCAACAACAGCAAGAAGCCGGGTAGAGAGTAATGGCAAGCAGATCAGGGCAAAAACTCGTGCGGCGTTGCGCCAAGAATCGCCCGGAAGGCCGCGGTGAAAGCGGTGGGACAGGAAAAGCCGAGCTGGTAAGCGACCTGCTTCACCGGAATGCCGTTAGAGAGCAGATCCAGCGAAGCGCAGATGCGTGCCCGCTGCTTCCAGCTTCTGAAGCTAAAACCGGTATCGCGGATAAACTGGCGCGAAAAGGTGCGTTCCGACATCGCTGCAATATGGGCCAGATCGCTTAGCGACGCGTCCCAGCGCTGACCGAGCAGTAATTCATTGGCGGCGCGGGCGAGGCGTTCGTCCTGCGGCAGGGGAAGCTCAGCGGCAAGGTGTTCTGTTTCGCTGAGGATTTCCAGCAACAGCAGCGCCATTCTCCGCTGGCTTGGCGCTTTGTACTCATGGCTGAACAACCCCGCAATCAGCTCTTTCACCAGTGGCGTCGCGCCAATCACATGCACCAGTTCGCTCTTGGTAAAGTTGCTGCATTCCGCAATCAGCGAGCGGCTGAAGTAGAGGGTGCGCAGGTCAGTCTGCGAGAGCAGCGTATAGCTATGCTCCTGTAACGGCGGCAGCCATAGCGCGCGCTGCGGCGGGATCACCCAGCGGCGCTCGCCGGTCTCTACCAGCAACACGCCACGGGTGGCAAACAGCAGTTGCCCTTCCAGATGGTAATGGGGCGGATCGACCTCTCCGCGTTGATAACCTCTGGCGAGGTTTGACCAGCCAATGGCGTCGTCATGTCTTGGCGCTTTATCTATGCTGTTTGGCATTTGAGATTCAAAACCTGCATTTATGATTGGCCGGGTTATATCACCCCATCGCAATCTGGAGCAAACATCAATGCGGGTTCATTTTATCATTCATGAAAGTTTTGAAGCGCCCGGCGCCTATGAAAGCTGGGCGCAGCAGCGCGGTTACCCGGTTAGCCACTCCCGCGTCTATGCGGGCGATGCGCTTCCGGCCACGGCTGACGCTTTTGACCTGCTCATTGTTATGGGCGGCCCTCAGGATCCGGATACTACGCAGGCGGAGTGCCCCCATTTTGATGCCCGTGCCGAGCAGGCGCTTATTGCTGCGGCGATCGCGGGCGGAAAAGCGGTGATCGGCATCTGCCTGGGGTCGCAATTAATTGGCGAGGCGCTGGGCGCAGCTTTCGCACATAGCCCCGAGAAAGAGATCGGTAAATTCCCCATTACGCTGACGGCGGCGGGCAAAAATCACCCGCTGTTTGCCCATTTCCCTGAAACGCTGGCGGTCGGGCACTGGCATAACGATATGCCGGGCCTGACGGCAGACGCGCAGGTGCTCGCTTTCAGTGAAGGGTGCCCGCGCCAGATTGTCGCCTACAGCGATCGCGTGTTCGGCTTCCAGTGCCATATGGAGCTAACACCTGAGGTGGTCGAGCAGCTTATCGCCCACTCCGAAGCGGATCTGAGCCGCGCCGCGCAGTTCCGTTTTGTCGAAACGGCTGACGCGCTGCGCGCCCATGATTACCGCGAGATGAACGATATTCTGTGCCAGTTTCTCGATAAGCTTACGGCGTACTATCAAGGCGCAACGCAGGCGCTGCGCCACTGATCTCATCAAGCGTATCGCGCCCCGCCTCGCGCCACATGCGCAGCAGGCGCTGGCGCGAATGAGGAGCGGCGCACGCAAGCTGCTGCACGCTCTCAATCTGCGCCACGGCGAAGTGGCGAAAATCGCCGCGGGTTTCGCACCATGCGGCGAGCAGCAGATCGCGGGATAAGTAGCCGAGGGCGAAAGGCCAGATCACCCGCTCACTGGTGGTTTCCCTGGCGGTCGGTATAGCGAATGCTCACTTTCAACTGTCGCCGGATGGCAGCACGCAGCCCGGCAACGTGCTCGCTTTCCACCGCCGTTTCTGCCCTTCCCACCAGCAGCGTGGCGTGTTCAAACAGCGATTGCATCGGCGGCGGGATGCTCTGCATCACTTTGCCCGCCACCTCGTTGGCCGCCTTACCAATCTCCGCATCGCCATAGGTCGCCACCCAGCGCAGGCCGAGCGCCAGCGCATCCAGCTGCTCCGGGGTAAACATCATTGGCGGCAGAAGATAGCCCGGAGCAAGCACATAACCGGTGCCCGCTTCGCCCTGAATATCCGCACCCTGCGCGCGCAGCGAGGCGATATCGCGATAGAGCGTGCGCAGGCTGATGGACAGCTCCTCCGCCAGGCTTGCGCCGCTCACCGGATAGCGGTGGCGGGCAAGGATTTGCAAAAGCGCGAGCAATCTTCCGGCACGCGCGGGTCCTGATGCTGACATGTTTTGTCACTCCTCCCTGCGATAGTCATCTCCCCATTACCTTGAGGAGAGAAGTGCCCAATGATACCGAATTTATTCATCCTCTATGTTTCCGACCCACAGCGCAGCAGCGATTTTTACCAGACGCTGTTCCAGCAAGCGCCCGATGTGGTGCTGCCCACCTGGGCGGCGTTCTCTTTTGCCAACGGGCTGAATCTCGGATTGTGGTCCACCCACGCCGCGGATTTTCTCTCCGGTGGCGAAGGCAACCGCATGGAGATGAGTTTTATGGTGCAGGATAGCGCGGCAGTTGATGCGCTTTACCAGCAGTGGCTGGCGCTGGGCGTTGAGATCGAGCTGCCGCCCGCGCAGGCGGTTTTCGGCCGGACCTTTGTCGCCCGCGATCCGGACGGCCACCGCATCCGGGTTTGCATTCCGGATTAAGCGGGCTGTTCGCAGCCCCAGGAGATGGTATTGTTTTTATCCCTTACCGGATGTTCGCCGGGCTTAGCGCATGATGCCCGGTGAATGCTCCCTATAACGATAAAAAGGATCAACAATGCAACGAAACCTCGCCTGCCTGACACTCGCTATTTCCGCCCTGCTCGGTGCCTCGACGCTGCCCGCGTTGGCTGCGCCGCTTCCGGTCACGCCGGATCAATCGGTGCCGGTCAGTCACTACATTACGCAGCTCAACGCTGATAAGAGCGTCACCTTTCGCCTTTTTGCACCGGGCGCAAAGCGCGTCTCGGTGGTAACCGGCTCCAGCCCGGACAGCTATGTTTCACATGATATGCGTAAAGATGAGCGCGGCGTCTGGTCGTGGAAAAGCGAGGTGCTGACACCCAACCTCTATGAGTATTACTTCGACGTTGACGGCTTCCGCTCGGTGGATACCGGCAGCCGTTTTCAGAAGCCACAGCGCCAGGTAAACACCAGTTTGATTCTGGTGCCGGGCTCGATGCTTGACGATCGCGCGGTGGCGCATGGCGATTTGCGGACGGTTACCTACCACGCGAAAGCGCTGGGGGCCGAGCGCCGGATGTATGTCTGGACACCGCCGGGTTATGACGGCAAAGGCGAGCCGCTGCCGGTGCTCTACTTCTATCATGGCTTTGGTGATACCGGCCTGTCGGCGATTGACCAGGGTCGCCTGCCGCAAATCATGGATAACCTGCTGGCGGAGGGGAAAATCAAACCGATGCTGGTGGTAGTGCCGGATACGGAGAGGGATATTGCTGCGGCGATCCCGGAGAACTTCCCGCCGAAAGAGCGGCGTAAGGCGTTCTATCCGTTGAATGCGCAGGCCGCTGACCGTGAACTGATGCAGGACATTATTCCGCTGGTTGATAGCCGCTTTAACGTGCGCAAAGATGCCGACGGGCGCGCGCTGGCGGGCTTATCGCAGGGCGGTTTCCAGGCGCTCTACTCCGGTATGCACCATCTTGAGCACTTTGGCTGGCTGGCAACCTTCAGCGGCGTGACCACCGCAACGGTGCCGGATGCCGGAATTACCCGCCAGCTTGATAACGCGCAGGCGGTGAATAAGCAGCTGCACAACTTCACCGTGGTGGTCGGCGAAAAAGACTCCGTTACCGGCAAGGATATCGCCGGGCTGAAAACGGAGCTGGAGAGCAAAGGCGTCCACTTCGACTACAAAATGTACCCGGGCCTCAATCATGAGATGGATGTCTGGCGCCCGGCCTACGCCGAGTTTGTGCAGAAAGTGTTTAAGTAACGGCAAGCGCCTTCTCATCCCCCGGGAAGGCGCTAATTTGCCCCTGCTGCTTGCCTGAGATTTTTGCTATCGCGCGCTGGCGGCTTGCCGAAAAGGCGCGCGTATTCACGGGTAAACTGCGTCAGGCTTTGATAGCCAACCTGCGCGGCAACTGCGGCGACGTTGCCGGGTCGGTATAACAGCAAGCTCCGCGCTTCATATAGCCGTAGCTGCTTCTGGTACTGCAACGGCGTCAGGCCGGTGCTGGCTTTGAAGCGCCGGTGAAAAACAGAAAGACTCATTCCCGCAAGACGCGCCAGCTCGGCAATACGCAGCGGCGAAGCAGAGTGGGCTCGTATAAAAGCGATTGCCGCACGCAGCTTCGAGAAATGGCTCTGAATATCCACCGCCTGGCGCAGGCTCTCTCCCTGCGGCCCTTTCAGAGTGCGAAAAAGGATTTCGCGCTCCAGCAACGGGGCCATCACCTTTATCTCCTCTGGCCGATCGCTGAGGCGCACCATGCGCAGCCAGGCATCTAACAGTGCCTCACTAACTGTGCCGATAGCAAATGCCGGGGCGGTAGGAACTTCTGCGCTAAGCGGCATCTGGTGCAGCAGGTCGCCAAGAAGAGTGAAATCGAGGGTCAGGCGCACCGCCAGATAGGGCTCTGCCTCACTTGCCGCAGGGATATAACCCGTTGCGGGCAGATCAAAAGAGGCGCTAAAGGCCTGCCCGGCTGAATAAGTAAGAAGCCGATCACCTACGCGCAGCGTTTTTTCTCCCTGCACAATCAGGCTAATAAAGGGGGGATAGACCTCGGCGGGCAGCGCTGAAGGCCGCGTGACTTTAAAGAGGTCGACACGGGGAATCAGGGTGCTTGTCATCCCCTCCCCTGCTTGCTCTGCCACCTGATGGCGCAGCGCATTGAGTAACGCGTTCATCTCACCCCTCTTCATTTTCCGCACCCTGAGACTGGCAGCATAAAAGCATAATCAGGCAAATAGTAGACAGGATTGTGGCCGCAGGGCAAACGCTGAGTGGCTACTCTTTTGGCAATGTTCGCAAAAGAGGACGGGATCGATGGAGATTAAGAACGCAGTTGTGGTTATTACCGGCGCATCCTCCGGGATTGGTGAAGCGACCGCGTGCGCTGCGGCGCAGGCGGGTGCCCGCATGGTGCTGCTCGCGCGGCGCAAATCGCGATTAGATGCGCTGGCGGCGGAGTGCGGTAATGCGCTCGCTGTGGCGTGTGACGTAACGCGCCCGGAGGAGGTAAAGCGGGCAATTGAGAGCACGCTTGCCACTTTCGGCAGAATTGATGTGCTGGTGAATAACGCCGGGCAAGGATTGTACGCCGCGATTGATGAGATTACGGAGACGGATTTTAAGGCACTGCTGGATCTCAATCTCGTCGCCCCGCTGATGATGATGCAGGCCGTGATCCCTGCTATGCGCCAGCAGGGCGCGGGCAGCATTATTAATATCAGTTCCGGCGCAACGCTGGCGGCATGGCCTGGTTCAGCGGCCTACACCAGTTCGAAAGCGGCGCTCAATATGCTCTCCGACGTTGCGCGCCTTGAGCTAGCAGACGCGGGGATCGCCGTTTCCACCCTGCTACCCTTTATGACGCGCAGCGAATTTTACCACGCGGTGAAGACGGGCCAAGGGCAGGCCAGCGCGCAGGAAGCGCAGAGCGCGTCGTTTATCCACGCGCCGGAACAGGTCGCCCACGAGATCCTGGCGCTGATAAAAAGCGGCGCGGCGCGCGGCGATCTGGTGCCGGTAGAGTATGGCGGAAGCTATCGCGGGTAAGAAGGTTGCGCCCAGGCGAAGAGAATAGGTTGAACTCGCAGGCCTGGCAGGCTAGCCTGCGTCAACAAATACCCTCTTCTAAAACACAGGTAATGTCGGTAATGGCTTTAATCCCTAAAAACTACGCGCGGCTGGAAAGCGGCTATCGTGAGAAAGCACTCAAAATCTATCCGTGGGTATGCGGGCGCTGCTCGCGGGAGTTTGTTTACTCAAACCTGCGTGAATTGACGGTTCATCATATCGATCACGATCACACCAATAACCCGGAAGATGGCAGCAACTGGGAGCTGTTGTGTCTGTTTTGCCACGATCATGAGCACTCGAAATACACCGAAGCGGATCAGTATGGCACTAACGTAATTGCGGGAGAGGATGCGCAAAAAGATGTGGGCGCGGCGACCTACAACCCGTTTGCGGATTTAAAGTCGATGCTGGGCAAGAAGAAGTAAGGTTGAGTAAAACGAAGGCATAAAAAAACCCGCACATGGCGGGTTTTTTTCATTATCAGTTGCGCTTACTGCTCAGGCTATCGCCGTCATCGCGGTTGTAAGGCTTGCTGATAATCAGCGCGGCTTACAGGGCAGTAACGTTGCCAGCTGCAGGGCCTTTAGCGCCGTTTTCGATGGTGAAGGAAACTTTCTGACCTTCATCCAGGGTTTTGTAGCTGTCGCTCTGGATTGCAGAGAAGTGTACGAATACATCTTTGCTGCCGTCGTCCGGAGTGATAAAGCCAAAACCTTTATCAGAGTTGAACCATTTTACTAAACCAGTCATTTTATTAGACATAGATAATTCCTTAATAGATGAGCCACTTAGCGCGGCGATAATGGCCTGTAATTAGAGAGTATCTTATTTGGCACTTAGGAGGAGGCTCACGAAGAAGGGTATCTTTGGATAACTCTTGAACTGAGGACTGCTTTACTAAAACTGCTTTCATAAGGTCTGTCTTCCAAACCGATGGCGCTATTAAGACACAGCAAATTTCTTTTGGCAACGTTTAAGTTTAATTATTTTAAACGCTTACACACCTGGACGGCTGTCTGCAGGAGCCGGAAGGCTTGAGTGGCGCGGCTTCAGCCGCTTAAGCCAAACGGCAAACTTTTTGTATTTATCGTCTCATTCAGGAACGTTTTTGCGAACTTAAACACTCCCTCAATCATCTGCACGTTCACATTAACCCCCCTTAAATATAGGGGTATACTCCCGCCCGCAGTTCGATCTTGTTATGGCGAGGCTCCTGAGCAAAAACAAGTTACCGCCCTGATGGTGTCGAGAGAGACCACACAGGGAAATACAGGCATCCATCGAATCAAGGTGTTGCCAAGGTAACTTCCGGCGTGTTTATCGCGGATACGTTGCTCAGTGCTAAAACCGGGACGTAGGGATCTTCTTCTATATCTTCCTGTTTTGTTCGCCCTGTAAGCAGTTTTCTATAGGGAACGTTGTATGTCACATATTTATACTCACGGCGCACACTATCCAGAGGCGCATCAGGCTAGCGATAAGCTTGCCCACTATATGTCTGCCGACTTTATTGCACTCTCTGACGATTTGACCGTTGAAGAGGGTCGCTCGACATTTCTGCAACAGATTAGCGATGACTATTTTCCGACATACGTGTTTATCGTATGCGGTGCGATGCTGCGCGGCGCTCTGCCCATCAGAGCGCTGTTGCAGGAGGAGAATGTCGCGAAGCCCATCACCTCTTTAATGACCAGCGATCTGGTTCACGCCGCGCCTGATGATACGCGCCATGAAACCGCCCGGCTGATCGAAAGCCGGGGGATGACACTGATTCCGGTCACAGAGCACGGCAGGCTGGTTGGCTGCCTGGCAGAGAAAGAGATTGCCCACCTGCTTGCCGATGAAGCGACAGAGGATGCCCAGCGCCAGGGTGCAACCTTGCCGCTGGAGAAGTCGTATCTGGAGATAAGCCCGGTCGGGTTATGGAAAAAACGCGCGCTCTGGCTATTACTGCTGTTTGTTGCAGAAGCCTATACCAGCAGCGTGATCCAGCACTTTGAAGAGGCGCTGGAATCGGCGATTGCGCTGGCGTTCTTCATTCCGCTGCTGATCGGCACGGGGGGCAATAGCGGAACGCAAATCACCTCTACGCTGGTGCGTGCGATGGCGCTGGGCGAAGTCAGGATGGCCGACATGGGCCGGGTGATCCGTAAAGAGATGACTACCGCGCTGATGATTGCCGTCACCCTTGCCGCTGCCGGATGCCTGCGCGCATGGATGATGGGCATTGGCCCGGAGATCACCTTAATTGTTAGCCTGACGCTGCTCTGCATTACGCTCTGGAGCGCGGTAGTCTCCTCCGTGATCCCGATGGTGATTAAACGCGTCGGTATCGATCCGGCGGTGGTCTCCGCGCCGTTTATTGCCACGCTGATAGACGGCACCGGCCTGATTATCTACTTCAAAATTGCCCAGTATTTTCTTGGGCTGAGCTGAAATAACTTCACTCTTCTCTCTTTCCTGAACGCGCTGGCTTAATCCGTCGGCGCGTTCCCTGCCCCCCCCAATTTTCGGCGCATTCATTGCGCATCAAGACGTGCTATCGTCAACCGTTAACAGACTGTTAAAAAAGGTTTTATGATGAGCACGCTCGAACAATTAAAAGCAAAGTACCCCGGCGCGCAGGCGTGGCAGATCGGCGACAGCCCGGCGCTAGCTGATGAACTGGCAACGTTAGTCGCCAGCGGCATCAAAACCGCCTCCTGCGGTGCATTCTCTTGCTGGCAGGCAGAAGATCCCGCGCCCAAACTGGGCAGTTACAATATTATTCTTAACGGCCAGGATGAGCCGGTGTGCGTGATCCGCATCATCTCGCTGCGCCTGACGCGCTTTTGTGATGTCACCGAAGCGTTTGCCCGTAAAGAGGGTGAAGGCGACTTAAGCCTCGAATACTGGCGCAAAGAGCATCAGCGCTTTTTCAGCGCAGCCGGGATCTTCTCTGAAGAGATGGAGCTGGTGGCGGAAGAGTTTGAAGTCGTTGAGCGAGTTTAAATGACGCCGCATTGCGCGGCGTTTACTTAATTCACCGCCATAAAATATTTTTCACACCTATAACCCCATTAATAATGGGTTAATAATTTATTGTAGCTAATATAGAAAAATAATTTAGTAATTATTATTAAATAGCATTACTTTGCGTAAGCTTATTTTCTGATTGCGACTCATTATCATAAATATAATCACCAGCCGACTTATTATTCAATTATTAAACCCCAGAAAATAAAATTAAAGGGATGATTATCGGCAAGAGAAATGAAAACTTTATGCTTTTTGCCAAATAAAAATAAACCATTAAGCGAAGTGAACCCTTTCGGTCAACCCTTGCCAATCAGCAGGCACAACTAACTGATTTTAATAAAAATTAAATATTCATTTTAATTAGAAAATTTAAACAATTTACTTCATGGACAATTAACAATGTGTACCTATAATTCCCCTGTCGCCAGATTTCTTTAAATTAAAACCCCCGAAATATAGGGGTAATTTTTATCGTGAGCGCATTAACCATTTTATTGATGCCATTTAAAACATTACAATCACCAGGGTAAAAATGAAAAACCTCTTAAATAAAATTAACCTCTCCACGAAGTTTATGGTGCTGGGTATCATTTCGCTTCTCCTCTTTGCACTGCCGACTGCTTTATTTGTAAATGAAAGCAGCCAGAAAGTGCAGGCCAAACAGGTTGAATTGAAGGCGATTCCGGTTGAGAAAAAATTGTTGAAGCTGCTTAACCTGATCCAGCGCCACCGCGCCGAGTCCGCTATTGCGGTTACGCAAGGGAACCCTGCTTATCCGCCGCGTATTGCGCTGCGTGACCAGATCAATGTGCTGGCTGATGAGATCAGAAAAGATATCGCCGCTGAAAGCCCGGAGGCACACCCTTTACAGCAGCTCGATAAGGTCAATCAGCAGTGGCAGGCGCTGCAAAACCAGATCGACAGCCGCAGCCTGACCGCGCCGGAAAGCCTGGTCTCTCATGCTGCGCTTATCCGCAGCCTGCTGGACTTTAATATCGACGTGCTGGATTTTTATGGCCTGTCGCTGGATCCTGATTTAGATACCTCGCAACTGATTACGGCGGCGCTCTTTCACCTGCCGGAGCTGACCGAGACCCTGGGCCAAATCCGCGCCAGCGGCACCTCCCTGCTGGCGAAGAAAGATGGCATCAGCGAGACCGACAATGCCCGTATGGAGTTTCAGATTGGCAACGGCGAAAAAGCGCTGCAGCTGTTTGACGTCGGCATGAAGAAATACCTGGGCGGTAACGAAGAGATTCGCAACCTGTTTGGCCGTAAAACGGAAGGTGCCGTTCAGGGCGCTGCGCAGGCGCTCTCTACTGCCCGCGAAATCTTTATTACCCATTCGCGCCCGGCGATGGCACCGACGGAGTATGTGGCGATCTTTACCGAAGCCATTAACAACTTCACCGTGCTGGGTAACGGCATGAGCGATGAGCTCTCGCAGCAGTTAACTAAACAGATTTCGGCGCAGCGTAGCGCACAGATCACCCTGCTGGCGGTGCTGATCTTTAGCGCTCTGCTGGGCATTGCCCTGACGGTATTTATCATCCGCTCGATTACCGGCCCGGTTAATGAAGCGGCGCGCATCGCGCAGGAAGTGGCAACTGGCGATCTCACCTCCCGTATTGCCGTCACCGGCAGTAATGAGATGAGCGCGCTGTTGCAGTCCCTGATGAAGATGAGCGAACACCTCTCATCGCTGGTGAATGATATTAAAAACAACGCCGTGACCATTGCGACCTCCTCTGAAGAGATCGCCAGCGGCAACAGCGATCTCTCTTCACGCACCGAGGAGCAGGCCGCTTCGCTGGCGCAGACTGCCGCCAGTATGGAGCAGCTCGCCTCGATTATTCAGCAGAATGCGGACAACACCCGCCATGCCGCGTCGATGGCAGGCTCGGCAACCAGTGCCGCACTGCTTGGCGGTGAAGCGATGGAGTCTGTGCTGGCCTCGATGCACAAGATCAGCAACAGCGCCGGTCAGATTGAAGAGATCATCGCGGTGATTGATGGTATCGCCTTCCAGACCAATATCCTGGCGCTGAACGCCGCAGTTGAAGCGGCCCGCGCGGGCGAGCACGGTAAAGGGTTTGCCGTTGTCGCCTCCGAGGTGAGAGCCCTGGCGCAGCGTTCCGCTGTGGCGGCGAAAGAGATCAAAGAGCTGATTGAAAACTCGGTGAGCGATGCGCAGTCGGGCATTAAGATGGCGGAAAACGCCGGTGACAAAGTGAAGCAGAGCGTCAGCGCAATTGAGCAGACCTCAATGCTGATCAACGAAGTCTCCGCCTCTTCTGCCGAACAGAGCTCCGGGGTGTCGCAGATTAATATCGCGGTAAGCCAGATGGATCAGGTGACGCAACAGAACGCCGGGCTGGTTCAGCAGTCAGCCTCTTCGGCAGACGATCTCGCCGAGCGCGCGGCGCGCCTGCGCCAGCTGGTTGCCGTCTTCAAAACGCAGTAATCGTCTGCTGCTCAGAATGAACCCGTTCTGAGCCGTCGACTCAGACGCCGCCCGCATCGCCAGGCGGCGTCCTCTCCTCCCCCTGTTTCACCGCCCGCTTTTTATCTCCTGCGCCAGCGTTTGCAGCGTCGCCTGCAACCAGCTTGTCGCGCCTCGCTTACCGCTGCGTTTATGGGAGTAAATCTTCACTTCAAACGGCGCGATGTCGAAAGGTAGGGCAAAGAGCGTGATATCCACGGCGGGCATCACTTTCTCGGCGGCAAAACGCGGGATCGCCATCAGCAAGTCGCTCCGGGCGACGATAAACGGCGCGCTCAGCATCGACGGCGTTTTAAGCGCTATCTGCCGCGTGTACCCCATCTGCTCAAGCTGTAAATCAATCACTCCCTGCTTCTCATTCCACGGCGTCACCACCAGATGCCGCGCGGCAAGATAATCCTCAAGCGTCAGCGCGGAGCGGCTTTGATTGCTGATAACGACATACTCATCCCTGAACCAGTCGATCTCATCCAGCTCCGGATGGCGAGCTTCATCCGGCGTGCTGAAGCCCAGCGCCAGATCGATCTCTCCGGCCAGTAATTCAGTGAGCGCCGGGCTGTGCGGGAGATAGATCAGGTCAAAACCGAGACCGGGCGCGTCGTATTGCAGTTTCTCCATCAGCGCGGGGAAGATGCAGAAGGCGGTGAAATCGGTGATGGCGATCTGCAAACGCTCCGTCGTAGTAGCGGGTGAGAACTCCGGCTGCGGCGTCAGCTCCTGATTAAGGAATTTCAGCGCCGAGGCGATCGAGGGCGCGAGCTGGGTGGCATAGACGCTGGGGCACATGCGGTGCCCTTCCCGGTAAAAGAGCGGATCGTTGAGCGCGGTGCGCAGCCGTGAGAGCGCATGGCTTAGCGCCGAGGTGCTCATCGCCAGTTCATCCGCCGCAAGGCGCACCGAACGGTAACGGTACACGGCATCAAAAACCGGCAGCAGATTGAGATCAAGACGCCGCAGCGCCGGATGCATAATATTCATCATTGTGTGATTTCATTGCACTTAATTCTTCAGACGATACCCCTTATGCTTAGCGCCAGCAATCTCACCTCTTGACCAAACCAACAGGAAACCCGATGAGCCTTACCATTCGCCCGGCCTGCCCGGAAGACGCATCCGCTATTTACGACATGATTTATGAGCTTGCCGTGTATGAAAAAGCGCCGCAAGAGGTGGTCACCACCCCCGATGAGATCCGCGAGACGCTTTTTGGCGCGGGCAGCAATACCGAAGCGTTAATCTGTGAAATCGCGGGTAACATCGTCGGCTATGCCGTCTTCTTCACCAGCTACTCCACCTGGCTTGGCCGCAACGGTATCTATATGGAAGATCTCTATATCTCCCCGGATTATCGCGGCCAGGGCGCGGGCAGAGCGATGCTGAAACAGATTGCGCAATATGCCGTGCAGCGCCGCTGCGGCCGCCTTGAGTGGAGCGTGCTCGACTGGAACCAGCCGGCCATTGATTTTTACCTGAGCATCGGCGCGCTGCCGCAATCTGAATGGGTACGCTACCGCCTTGATGGCGACGCGCTGCTGAAGTTTGCTGAATAAATGGCGCACACCGCAGCCGGGTGGCGGGCATAAAGCCTCACTCCGCTGCGGTGATTTTTGTATTAACAGCGCCTGACAGCGACAGGTGGTTTGACCTGGTGAGCGGCACTGGATTATAGGTATAGCGGGTACTATTCATTTCCTAAATCTAACGAGAAAAATATGAGCACCGATAACGTCTGGAATCACGCCTATACGCTCACCATCGACAGCAGCCCTGAAGCGATATGGCAGGCATTTACCGACACAGCGAACTGGAAGCGCTGGAATCCAGGCGTGAAAGCCATTCACGCCGAGGGGCCATTTGTAACAGGAAGCTGGTTCACGATGGAACTGCCGGACGGTGACAGCATCCGCAGCCAGCTCGTGGATGTCTGCGACGGAAAATACTTTATTGATGAGACCTGGGTGGATCAAACCCGCGTCGTTGTGGAACACCGGATTGAACCCTTAAGCGGCGACCAGAGCCGGGTTGTCTATGCCATCAGCACAGAAGGCCCGAATGCGCAGGCTTTCGGCGAAGGCATCAGCGCAGACTTCCCTGAAGTCATTGCAGGGCTGGCGAAATACCTGGCTGAAACCGGACTAAACACTGCAAAGCAATAATCTGTCAAGCCTCAAGCAAAGCGGGCGTAATGCCCGCCAGGAACAGAGAAATCGGATATTTATTCAGAGTGAAGAAGAGGAGATTTCTTTCACTTCTGCTTGAGGATTCGCTTCTTTAACCGCGCGTAAAAAATCAGCGAAATTATGGTTGAAGAGGGTAATGTTGTGATAAAAGCTGACCTGTTTTTCCGCGCCATCGCTCTGCCATGTCACCACCCAGTTTCGTCTGTTATTGACTCTCATGTAGCCGGGCTTCACCCGTACTATTTTTGCAAGCGGAACTTTAAGCTTCACCGTTTCCTTAATCTGATAAAAAAACGCATCGTCGTAGTAATAGAGCGTGCGAGATGCGAATAAACCGAACAATGACGGTGGCGTGGAAATTTTTCTTAGCCCGTTGCTCTCCGTAATGATTTTTTTCGGATGACGTAATGATTTATAGAAGGATCTCATTAGCCTCCAAAACAGAGCGACGGGAACAATTAACATAAAAAAAGCAAAAATTTGCTGCATATACTTCTCCAGGACTTCGGTGGTACAAACCTTCTCAGAACATATAAAGTGCATTTAATACCAATAAAACAACAAACGTAACGCCACAGTTCACTTTCAATCGCTGCTGCCGAGCGTCTTCATTTCCGCCAGCAACCAGCCTTCAAAGCTCTCCAGCGCGGCTTCATTGATTCCCGTCTCCGTCGGTTTTACTAAACAGAATCTTTTGCTCAGGCTTTCTGATGCAGGCCACGGTGAAACAAGCGTACCGCAGCGCAACTCATTCTCGATGTACATACGCGGAACCAATGCGACGCCCTGCCCCGCCATCACGGCCGCGATGGCCATTTCATGCAGATCGTAGCGTGCGCCCTGCGCCGGGTTATCGAGGTCTATTCCGCTCTCCTGCGCGTAGCGATGCCATGCATCGGGATTCTGTCGGCGGTGAATACGCGGAAGTGCGTTTAACTGCTGATTGACGTCATCATGAGTCAAGAGTGCAGGATGACAAACCGGCAACAGATTTTCCTGAAACAGAAACTGCATCCGCATGCCTGCCCACGCGGAGTGTTCAAAATGAATAACGGCGTCAAAACCGCTGCCGGGCAAAATAAAAGGATCCGTTCTGGCGGCGATATTTAAAGTGATATCCGGAAACAACGCGTTGAAGCTGTTCAGGCGGGGGATCAGCCAGCGGCTGGAAAAGGTCGGCAGGACAGCGATATCCAGGCTTTTACTGCCTTGCGGCATACCCATTATGTACTGCGTGTCTCTTTCGAGGCGATCGAGGATTTCGCGTACGTGATGCGCGTAGCGCGTGCCGACCGGATTAAGCTTTACCCGGCTTCCCACGCGGTCAAAGAGTTTACAGTTCAGTAGCGCTTCAAGGCGCGCAATCTGACGGCTAATCGCCCCTTCCGTTAACGATAGCTCCTCTGCCGCCCGGGCAAAATTTCCGTGCCGCGCTGCGGCATCAAAAGCCTGCAGCGATGCACTACTGGGTATTTTTCTGCGCATAGAAGAGGCTCCTTGCTCTCGCCTTTAATGACTAAATGTCACTGATGCATGACATAGTATCGATTTTAAGCGGCTAAACCAGCCTGTAGCATGATGAAAAATCATTGAGCAAACCTGTTTGCTTGCGTTTATGACTCATGTGGAGATGGGCTGATGTTCTATACCGTGGAGTGCTCCTATACCGATGCTGAAAGCGAGGCTGAATGGAATGCGTTTTACAGCCAGCAAAAGCTACCCGCGTTAATATCTGTTACTGGCTTTACTACCTCTCAACGCTTTCGTGCTCTCCAATCTGGCTGCCCGGCTTATCTTGCCATTCACACTGTCGATGATGCGGATGTGCTCAGCAGTGAGGAGTATCGTTTAAAAGGAGGCGGTAATTTTTCCCGTTGGCAGGCCTGCATTACTGACTGGCACCGTAACCTGTATGCCGCTGAGGGTCTTGCGCCAGCGCTCTCTGCCAATGAAGTTCTGCTATTGAGCGCAACACCAATCGGCTTTTTAGAATCAGAACTGGGATATCAAGGCCTGAAAATGGCTGCGGTGGCGCTGGATAAAAGCCCTGCCCGGCGCGTTGCCTATGTTTTGCCTGCTGAAGTTGCTTCGCCGTTTACGGACATGCCCGGTGTCTGGCTCTACGAGTCCCTTACACCGCAGTTGCAGAGCACTAAAACAGGGACGCCATAACGTCATGCCTAATCTGACTTTTTATCTTTCTGAAAATCATGCTGACAAGTTTCAAAACCTTGATGCGTTAACCGACAGATGCAGCGCCCTCTGCTGTGACATCCTCGGCGCAGAACGTAAAAATGTGCATATCATTTTTATCAATGTAAAGCCGGGCTGCGGGCAACCGGTCTATGCCGAGCTATTTTTCCGTCTCACTCCATTGCGAACCCCCGAAGTGATGGAGAAGTTTATGTGTGAACTGGATCTTGCCACGCAACAGGCTTCTGGTCTGACGGCCCGTATCCGCTGCTTTGGATCGCCCGCAGAACACCTTTTTGCCCGCAACTAACCCCGAGGTCGTGATGAGCCACGCTTTTCCGTTCCGCCAGATTGACGATTTCCAGATAACCGCGCTGAGTGACGGCACAATGTCAGCCAGTCTGGAACTGTTATCAGGTATTGAAACCGCTGATGCGGATGCTATTCAGTGCCGTGCCGGCATCGATAAGCCCGGCGATATTCATATAAACAGTTACCTTATTCGCGGCCGGGGGCGGGTTATTCTGGTCGACGCTGGCGCAGGCGCGCCGGGACAGCTCACCGCCAATCTTGCCGCAGCGGGTGTCAGCCCTGACGAGGTCGATACCGTTTTATTAACGCACTGCCATCCGGATCATATTGGAGGCCTGCTCGACGCGGAACAAAAGCCGGTTTTGAAACGCGCTGAAATTATCCTGCACCCTCTCGAAGCGCAGCACTGGCGGGATGATCAAAAACGCGAAATGGCGAATGAGCGCGGGCAGCGTAATTTTTTGCTGGCGCGGCAAACCTTAGATGCTTATGCCCCGAAAACACGTTTTTTCAACGGCGAGAAGATAGCTGAAGACATTCTTCCAGTATGGTTGCCGGGCCATACCCCCGGGCATAGCGGTTTTCGTATCGATTCAGAGAGTGAATGCTTATTGATATGGGGCGATATTGTCCATTACCCGCATATTCAGTCAGCGCAACCGGCTGTTTCTATTCTGTTCGACGTCGATCCCGCGCAGGCCGAGGAAACCCGGAAAAAAATAATGGAACAAGCGGCCAGCGAGAAACTGCTTATTGCAGGTATGCATTTAAATCAGACAGGGTTTGCCCGCGTTTTCCGGGATGGGAGTGGCTACCGTATTGATTACGCTGAAAAATAAGTAGATTGCCTGGCTGGCGGGCAGGGACGTTATGCCGCTGCGCCAGGCATTTATCTTCTCCTTCCTCACCCTCTGAAGCTAACGAGGGATAAAAATTCGCTACCCATTCTCTTTTTTATCACTCCCTGTCTCGACCTTTTCGCAAAAAGCTATCACGAGACAGCCTTATGAATGTCCGCCTTTTCAGTGACAAATTCAATGTCACTTCCGTGAGCTAACGTTGCCATTTTTTATGTCGCGCGCACGGTTCCGTTGGCGCGTTTCTGCCTCTCTCAGACGTTAACACCCGCTTCGTTTACCTTTCTCCATTAACAAAAAATAGATTAATTTTTCTTATGATTCTAAGAGCGGAGCGCGATTTCCTTAGTACGAACCACTACAAAAATGCAACTGATTTAAAAGTAAAAATCGCTATTGAAATGCCTGAGGTGTCGGCGTACAGTAAAAACACTGTATATAAATACAGTATTAAACATCACTTAAAGGAGATCACATATCATGGCTACTAATGAAAACAGCACCGCCATTACGGAAGTCGCCTCTTTTGCAGCACTGCGTGCACGTAAACCTGCCACCGAGGGTGAACGTGTTTTTCTGACCTCATGGAATGCGCGGGCAGCCACCGATCGATCCATCAATTATGGCGACGGATGGTTTATCGGAAACCTGGTGGCGGGCAGTGACGATGGCGGTTTTATCGCCAGCAACGGCGGGGCATACCACTGGCGACGCGATGCGGATATTGACGCACTCACCGTTCACGATTTTGGCGCCGTACCGGGCGGCACCGTTGACTGTGCTCCTGCCGTCAAAGCGATGTACGAATTTATGAACGGCGCTTTTGCCCGCGGCGCAACCAACGATCTTTCCAGTAAAGTTGGCGTCCGTTTCGGTGCAGGCACCTATCTGATTAAGCCGCTCGATATGCGCCGTTACGGTAAGAAGATCGCAGCCGACGACGCTGAACTGCCTTATAACCCAAGCGGTTACTTTGCCGCGGGCGACTTTGTCCTGCGCGGTGTGACCACCAGTTTCGGTAAACAGATTGCGACCCGCATTGTCTCCGATAAATCGAATTCAGCCGTGCTGGCGCTCAACCACCGTTATTTCTCCATTTACGGCATTGAGTGGGAGGGGCAGCAAACCGTCAAGCAGGATGAAAAGAGTAACCTGCTGATTGGCGCCACGCTTGGGGTGTTCAACGATACCGCTTCCAACAAGCAGCCGTTTATTACCAACGAATGCGTAGGCGGCACCTTTGCTAACGTCTCTTATTTCAAGGCCAGCAATACCGGCGAGGCGGCGATTTACTATCTCGACAGCCTCGACAGTAAATTTAACCAGATCTACTGCAGCAAGGTGGCGGGCCCGGTGATCAAAGTTGGCTGGAGTAACCGCAAAGCAGGCTCCTGGGATCACTCCACGGCGATTGAGCTTTCTGAATTTAACTTCCAGTACTGCTATGCACCGGCAATCTGGATCCCGCGTCACGGCCAGGGGCTGATCCGCAACGGCTGGATCGAGCACAGCGCGGTGCCGATGGATATCAACAACGGCCAGTGGCTGATTGAGGCGCTGAGCATTGAATCATCGACGTATGACGCCGTGTTCTTTAACTCACGCGTGGTGATGTCGCAGTGGTCAAACCCAACCGGCGTCAATTATGACCGCACCACCGAGCCTGGCAGCGATAAGTGGTTCAGCTACCCGAAAAACCCGGACGGCAGTGCGATCACCGCCAAGCTTTCCGGCTTTGAAATGGGCATGTCGCTGTTTCAAAATAGCGGCACTTATCTGGACAATCCGCTACGCGCTAAGTGGCTGAGCGGCGTACTGCGCGGCACCATCGACAGCAAAAAACTGTGGCTGAATATCGGCTCGTTCCGGATGCCGGAAATCGGCACCCACTGGAAGATTGAGGTCGATTGCCGCAGCACTTACGGCAGCCTGGGCGGAAGCGGCCCAATGCCGGTAAATAACGATCGCTCTGCGGGAACGCTACATATTCACGTTGCGCGCGGTGGCGGAGACGTTCCGGCCGTGACCTACTGGATGGAAGGAGCGCCGGGCATTACCGAAGTGAAGTATATTGCTCAGGATTTCAACACGCTGCTGCCGGGCTTGTGGGTCAAACTTCCGGCGACCCTTGGGGAGTATGCGGTGCACGTCCGCGGCACCGGTACAACCCGTAAGGAGCAAGGGGAGTGGGCCATCTTTACTCCGGATGGTCAGGTGCAGGCTGAAGCACCGAACGGCGTGAATGCCGAACCCCGCGCCTCGATGCACAACGGTAAAGCGGGCTTTGGTGCGCAAAGTGATGTCGCGGCAATCAGTACCCGTTCGCAGGCCTCATCCAGCGTACCGGTTGAGCAGTCCAAGCCGCGCCAGTGGATGCGGGTAAATATCAACGGCGTTGAGTATGCGATGCCTTACTACGCCTTTACGCCGCAGATTAAGACCCAGCCGGCGGCAACCGTTTCTGTTGCCACAGGCGCTACGCTGAACCTGACCGTGGACGCCAATGATGCCGCCAGCTATCAGTGGCAGAAATCCACCAACGGCACCAGCTGGAGCAATATCTCCGGTGCGAACAAGGCGACATACAGTAAGGATGGTGTTGCCGCAGGCGATGCAGGACAGTATCGCTGCGTGATCAAAGGGCAAGTTGGGGCAGTGGACTCCTCGGTAACGACTAACCAGGTGACAACTAACACGTCAGTGGTGACAGTAACCGCCTGATACGCCTGACTAAATAGAAGAAAAGCCACTCTCTAAAATCCACGCGCTTGCGTGGATTTTCTTTGCCTTCGGCTGACGCACCGTCCCCTACTCGTCTTTTAAGTTCTTACTCATATTGATGCCGGTCACGCCAAAGCCGATGGCCTCATAAACATGGCGCGCCCGCGCGTTATCACCCGCCACGCGAAGGCGGATCTGCTCAACGCCTTTCGCCCGCATCTCATCCTCAAAAGCCCGCAGTGCGCCTTTACCAAGGCCCTGTCCCTGACAGGCGTCGAAGATATGAAAATCATAAATAAAGACGGTTTGCATCGAAGCATCGGGTTTATACCAGAGGTAACCGACATGCTTCTCGCCCTCCGCCAGCAGGCAGAGCAGAACGTGGCCCGGCGTATTAACGCCTGCGGGGAGATCGTCTGCGATCTCCTGGGTGGCTCTGGCCTGCGCCTCTGCCTCAGAAAGGCGATAGTTTGCGGCAATCTCTTGTGCATAATCCGCAATGAAATAGTCCAGATAAGCCGGGTATTCATCCTCACGCATGGGACGCAATGTAATCATCGGTATTCCTTTTATTAAAGCGGGATACGCATCGCCGCCCTGAGTTATCGGCATTCACAATAAAGCGCCTGGTGAACGCTGTCAGCATAAAAGTTACGCCTCGCCTGACTACCTGGACAAGCACGTCATGCCGCAGCATCCCGATGAACGGGTGGATCATGAGACGGTGAATCTGCGCTATAAAAGCAGCAGGCAGCTGTTTCGCTGCCCGTTCAATGTAGGGGATCGTGAGATTGAGTTAGTGCTCCCCGCCGCAATCGTCGTTGATGCCAGCGAAGGTGTGCTGACCACCGTAGCGGCAGGCGCAGGCATTGGGATGGCAGCGAGTTTTATGGCGGCGTCATGGGTTGAACGAGGCGCGCTTGTCCCTGATTTGAGCAATACAAGCGCCTGTGGCTAAGCAGAGGCGCTGGCAAAAAATTAGACGTCCAGCGTGCGAAGCACCACCAGTTCAAGGGCGTTACGCAGGACATCTTTACGGATCACATCCGTTTCAATCTCTACGCGGGCGATAAGCGCCAGCATGATGTCTTTATTCGCTACCGTCGCTTTCACGGCCTGAAGCTCACGAGTCACTTCGTCAATGATCTCTTTTTCTGCCTCAAAGACCGAAAAAACTGACTGGAGGGTCTGCGGGAGTGTTGCGGTCGGATTATTCATTTTATTCACTCATTAAGTGGGCCCGGATTACGCATGGTTGGGCCGGCAGCCTGATAGCGAGGTAAGTTGTACAACTTACCCATGCAAACTTGTACAAGTTGCTACTATAGTGCCACTCATTCAGAACTGCAATGTCACACCTGAAATAATTCACTACGCAATGAGTTGTTATAAGGCGTTTTTCTTTCCTGTGAGCGAAAAGCACGCACCCGGTCACCGTTCGTGCCAGCGCCGGGTGATATTAAAAACGCCGCTTATGCAGACATGCCGCCATCAATCACCAGTTCAGCACCGCTGACGTAACTGCTTTCGTCCGAGGCGAGGAACAACGCCGCAGCCGCCACTTCATCAGGATGTCCCAGCCGCTTCGCCGGAATTTGCGCGCTCAGCGTCTGCCTGACCTCATCGCTCGCCTGGCTGAACATCGGCGTATCCGTGGGCCCTGGGCTGAGGGTGTTGACCCGGATGCCGCGCGGAGCCAGCTCGCTGGTCCAGGTTCGCGCATAAGATCGCACCGCGGCTTTGCTGGCGGCGTAAGTGCCATACCCGGAAACCGCCATGCTGCCGGCAATCGAGCCGAGCAGCACGACAGTGCCGCCCTCACCCATCTGTGTGATGGCCTGCTGCACCGTGAGCACCATCGCGCGCACGTTCAGGCCAAAAGCGCGGTCGATATGCTCTTCCGTGCTCTCCTCAAGGCTCGCAGGTTCGGAAACGCCTGACGAGTAGACGAGGATGTCGAGACCTCCGGCTTTGGCATGAATGGCGTCAAACAGCCGGGTGCGGTCTTGGGTATTAGTGATGTCCCCTGCAATCGCCTCAACGTTACCGCCAATACGCGTCACCGCTTCTGCCAGCTGCGCTTCGCGTCGGCCGGTGATGAAAACATGGGCGCCCTCTTGCGCAAATCGCTGAGCAATCGCAAGGCCGATACCGCTGTTACCGCCGGTCACCAGGGCGGTCTTACCTTCAAGTTTCAACATGGCTACTCCAGAACGTGGGATGGACGCCTGATGATACATTTCGTATATTTACCGTCAATTACGCACCTGATATACACCAGATATAGAGAAGGTAACCTTATGTCGACCGATATCCCTGCCCTGCTGGCTGAAATCAACAGCACACGCCCGATCCTTGAACAGGTTGCCAATAAATGGTCGGTGTTGATCCTGACCGTGCTGTGCAGCGAACCCTCGCGCTTTAACGCCATTAAACGCCGGCTCGATCCCATCACCCATAAAGCATTGACTGAGGCGCTGCGCCGCCTTGAGCGTAACGGGTTGGTTAACCGCCGCGTCATCGCCTCATCACCAGTGGCGGTCGAATACTCCATCACGCCGCTGGGCCGCTCTTTACAGGACCCGTTTGTGGCCTTGGTAAGCTGGGCGAGGCAATACGGCGTGGCGATTGAGCAGGCACAGGAAGTTTACGATGCGCGGCGTGCCACGGAAGAAGAGGGGTAATTTTCCCGCGTAAACAACGGGTGCAGGATTTACGCAATGAAAGCAGATAACAATTCAAAGAAGATCTGCGTTGAACGAACAGCGGAGATTGACCGCTAGCGAAAAGTCTGGGGGGTATCTTTATCATCCGCAGCCGCATACAACATGACCAGAGTGCTAATCAGATTCTGTTCGACATGGATAGACCTCAACGTCTGACCTGCACTGCACCCGATCATGAAAGGGATTCATATTACCGTGAGATATGGTCACTTCCTCTTGCTCCGCGTTTCTGGCAAAACTATAGCGGAACTGTAACGGTAACACTTCAGGTTGCACATACATTGGCAGCGCTCGCTCCCCTCCGGTCACGTACTCCTGTACGCACCGGGGATCCGCTTACTTGCCGCCTTTGCGCAACTCGAATTATGTAGAGTACAGAGGCGATAAAATTTCATATCAGACGTCGGATGCGGTTTCTATGACTACACAATTTACCTTCACGATTAAGAGCGGGCGTTTTGACGAACATTATAACCCCTCCGAAAGTACGCGTATCACCACTAACTTTGCCAATCTGGCAAGAGGTGAGAGCCGCCAGCAGAATCTGCGTAATACTCTGGCGATGATCAACAATCGTTTTAACAGCTTAGCCTGCTGGGATAACCCTCAAGGCGATCGTTATGCCGTTGAACTGGATATTATTTCTGTGACGATGAATATCGACGGCAGTGGTAACGCCTTTCCGGCAATAGAAATATTAAACACCACGATCATCGATAAAAAAACCGATCGACGCATCGCAGGAATTACCGGTAATAATTTCTCCTCATACGTGCGCGATTATGACTTTAGCGTGCGTCTGTTGGACCACAATAAAAACCAGTCAGCATTCACTATTCCGGATGATTTTGGCGAACTGCACGGCAATATTTTTAAGCATTTTGTCCGCTCCGATGAATACAAAAATGCGTTTAAAAAACCACCGGTGATCTGCCTGAGTGTGTCCAATAAAAACGCCTATTATCGCACCGGCAATCAGCACCCTGTTTTAGGATTCGAATACCAGCAGGATGGCACATCGCTGACTGAAACCTATTTCAAAAAAATGGGCCTGCAGGTCCGGTACTTCATGCCGTCAGGTAGCGTTGCGCCGTTCGCCTTCTTTTTTATTGGCGATCTGCTGAGTGATTACAGCAATCTGGAACTCATTAGCACTATCAGCACCATGGAGACGTTCCAGAAGATTTATCGCCCGGAGATTTACAACGCAAATGCCGCAGCGGGCCTGCATTATCAGCCCGACCTGAATAATCAGGATCACTCATTAACCAAAATTATTTACGATCGCGAAGAGCGTAGCCAGCTGGCGATTGAGCAGGGGAAGTTTACGGAAAAACATTTTATCGAACCCTACAGGGATATTCTTGAGCAATGGTCTGCCCGCTACCCGCTTTGATTTATTAAAATATAAGGTCACCTGCTATGAAAACTTTGCTCCCCACGTCTACCGCCGGTAGCTTGCCTAAACCATCCTGGCTGGCCCAGCCTGAGACGCTCTGGTCACCGTGGAAACTGCAGGACGCAGAACTTATCGCCGGGAAACAGGATGCGCTGCGCTTGTCCCTCGACGAACAGTTACGGGCCGGAATCGATATTGTCAGCGACGGCGAGCAAACCCGTCAGCACTTTGTCACCACTTTTATCGAACATCTGAGCGGCGTCGATTTCGAGAAACGCGAAACCGTCAGGATTCGTAACCGTTACGATGCCAGCGTCCCGACCGTTGTGGGTGCCGTGGAGCGTCAGAAACCGGTATTTGTTGAAGATGCCCGCTATTTACGTCAGTTGACGAAGCAGCCAATCAAATGGGCGCTACCGGGACCGATGACGATGATCGATACGCTTTACGATAATCACTATAAAAGCCGTGAAAAGCTCGCCTGGGAGTTTGCTAAAATTCTCAATCAAGAAGCCCGTGAATTAGAGGCTGCAGGCGTGGATATTATCCAGTTTGACGAACCGGCGTTTAATGTCTTTTTCGATGAGGTCAACGACTGGGGTATTGCCGCTCTGGAAAGAGCTATCGAAGGGCTTAAGTGCGAAACCGCCGTGCACATCTGCTATGGCTACGGGATCAAAGCCAACACCGACTGGAAAAAGACGCTGGGTTCAGAATGGCGTCAGTACGAACAGGCGTTCCCGAAACTGCAAACCTCCGGTATCGACATTATCTCGCTGGAGTGCCATAACTCCCGTGTACCGATGGATCTCCTTGAACTGATCCGTGGCAAAAAAGTGATGGTCGGTGCCATTGATGTGGCGACCAGTACGGTTGAAACCCCCGAGGAGGTTGCTGAGACGCTGCGTAAGGCGCTGCAGTTCGTCGATGCCGATAAGCTCTACCCCTCCACCAACTGCGGAATGGCTCCGTTGTCGCGTCAGGTCGCCACCGGCAAGCTTAATGCTTTAAGCGCAGGCACGGATATTATTCGTCGCGAGATTCTGAATAAATAAATCTGACGCACGACGAAAATAATAAAATCTGTCTGGCGACCGGGACGTTCGCCAGACATTTAATCAGTATGTAAAAACCACAGGTAGTTTCCTGCTTGCGGCGGCTAAATCAGCCATGAGCCGATCCGGCCATCAGACGACTTCAACGGCTCTGCATGTTTCCTGTCCCCTCATCTGAGGCTGTTTTAGTCGTTCTGAGATCGGGAAGCTTATTGATCGCTTCCATCCCACAACGTTCGTCGGATTCTGCACCGCCGGTGCCCGCCATGCCGATAGCACCGATCCACTGACCGCGATACTTCACCGGCACGCCGCCGCCGAGCAGCAATAACTCATGCACCGTGTTGAGGTTAGCGGTCTCTGGCGAAGCCTGCGCTTGCTTCGCAAACTGCCGGGTCGGCGTTTTGGTCGACAGCGCCGTAAACGCTTTGCGCCAGGCAGCCTGCGTATTGTGCGGCCCGATGTTGTCATCGCGTATCAGCGTGACAAGGTTGCCACCGCGATCGACCACCGCCACCACGCCCTGGCGATGCATGTCATGACAAACCGATAACGCTTCGGTTGCCAGCTGCGTGGCAAGCGCCTGCGTCATCTCATAAACGGTGGCGGGCGTCGCAGCCAGCGTCGTCGCGGGACCTGCCGCCAGCAGCAGCGCGAGCATAAGACGTTTCATCTGCTGTTAGCTCCCACGGTAGGTGGAGTAGCCGTACTGGCTCAGCAGCAGAGGAACGTGATAGGTGGTCTTTGTATTATCGATATGAAACTCGACCGGAATTTCCGGGAAGAAGCTCGGCTGTTTCTGGTCGGCGAAGTATTTACCGGTTTTGAAGATCACCCGATAGTCGCCCGCGGCAAACGGCTTTTCCGGCCACAGAGCACTGATGCGCCCGTCCTGATTGGTGCTGGCGGTGTTGAGCACCGTCCAGTTATCCCCCTGCTTCTGCTCAAGCGTCACCGTAACATTGGCGGCCGGCAGCCCGGTTTGCTGATTCAGCACATGGACGCTCAGCGGGTTTTTATCGGCCGCGAAAGTGAGAGCGGGCGCGGCAAGCAGTGCAGCCAGGGTTAACGCAGCGATAGACTTTTTCATGTTGGATTCTCCTGTGTTGATGACCCGGTATTTATACCTTCACGCTTGCCGCAATTGCCTGTCAGAAAGATGACCATATTGTCATCTGGCGCTGAAAGGCTGGGGCGTCTCAATATTTCGTGGCACACTGCGCCGATGAAACTGTTACTGATTGAAGACAACCTGAAAGCCAGCGCCTGGGTGCGCAAAGGGCTTGAAGAGGCGGGCTATATCGTCGATTACGCAGCGGACGGGCGCGATGGCCTGCATCTGGCGCTGGCGCACCCGTATAGCCTGGTGATCCTCGATATTATGCTGCCGGGCATGGATGGCTGGCAGGTGTTGAAAACCCTGCGTACCGCAAGCCAGATGCCGGTGATCTGCCTTACCGCCCGCGACTCGGTAGAGGATCGGGTTAAAGGGCTGGAGCTGGGTGCGAACGATTACCTGGTCAAACCCTTCTCCTTTGCCGAACTGCTGGCGCGCGTCAAGAATCAGCTTCGTCAGCACCAGCCGCACAGCACGACGCTACGTGTCGCCGATCTGGTGATGGATTCGGCGCGTTTTCAGGTGACACGAGATGGCATGCCCATCGCGCTGACGCGCAAAGAGTTTATGCTGCTGTGGCTGCTCGCCAGCCGTCACGGCGAGATCCTGCCGCGCACGCTGCTGGCAAGTGAGATTTGGGGTGTCAATTTCGACAGCGAAACCAACATTGTTGATGTCGCCATCCGCCGCCTGCGCCGCAAAGTCGACGATCCATTTGCGCAAAAGCTGATCACCACCGTCCGGGGCATGGGGTACTGCCTCTCCGTGCAGGAGCCAGGCGATGCATAGCCCCTCCCTGACGCTAAGGCTGACGGCGATTTTTACGCTGATCATGGCGCTGGCCTGCGGCGGCATCAGCCTGATCCTCTATAACGCCCTGCGCAGTGAGCTGGTGTGGCGCGACGACCAGACGCTGATCAACCGCGCCGCGCAGCTGCGCCAGCTGCTGCAAGATGGCGCTCAGCCGGAGTCGCTGCCGCTCTACTTCAACCGTATGGTCGATATTCGCCAGGATATTCTCAGCATCCGCCCGCAGCAGGCGCAAAACGTCACCATTAACCATACCGGCGTCGCGTTGCCGAATATCGCACCAATCCCGGTTAACACTCCGCCCAGCGCGCAGCAGCTGCACCGCTGGCGCAGCGCGGATGATATGGACGCCTCAGCGCTCAGCCTGCAGGCCAACTCGCCGCACGGGCCGGTCACTGTCACGCTTGCCCGTGTGGCGCGCGAGCGGGCGATGATGCTTGAGCGCTACCGCCAGCAAAGCATTCTGGTGTCACTGGCGGCCATTCTGCTCTGCGCCGCCCTTAGCCCGCTGCTGATTCGCCGTGGGCTGCGGGCCATTGGCCGCTTAAGCCAGATTGTGGCCGAGACCGCCAGTGACCGGTTAAATCAGCCGGTGCCATTGCAGGCGATCCCGCAGGAGTTGCTCCCCCTTGGCAAGGCGCTTAACGCTATGCGTCAGAGCCTGTCGACAGACTTTATCCGCCTCACCCAGTTTGCTGACGATCTGGCCCATGAGATCCGCACCCCGATCAACGTTATGTTAGGCCAGAATCAGGTGGCGCTGGGTCATCAGCGTTCCGTTGCCGAGTACCAGGCGCTGCTCGAAGGGAACATTGAGGAGCTGGAAGCGCTGTCGCGGCTGACGGAAAACATTCTCTTCCTTGCGCGCGCCACGCATCACAATATCAGGCTCAATCAGGAAACCTTCTCGCTCAGTGAGGCGCTGGAGATGGTGGTCGATTTTCTCGAACCGCTGGCGGAAGAGCGTGAAATGGCGATCGAGCTGAATGCGCAGGGCAGCCTCACCGCCGATAAAATGTTGTTTCAGCGGGCGATAACCAACCTGCTGACCAACGCCATTCGCTATGCGCCAGGAAACGGCACCATTGCCGTCAGCACAATTCAGGGCGGTAACTCGGTTGAAATTGAAGTGGCGAACGACGGGGAGCCGCTTGCCGAGCCGGAGAAAGCCTTCGAGCGCTTCTGGCGGGGAGATAATGTCCGTCACACCGCCGGCAGCGGGCTGGGGTTATCGCTGGTGAGCGCCATCGCCGCGCTACACGGCGGCAGCGCCTATTATCGCCACGCGCAGGGCAAGAACATTTTCGGCCTGCGTTTGCCCGCCTGACCCGTCGCGCAAATAGCATTAAACAGGGTAAAGCAGCGCCGCGCCATACAGCCCGAGGCCATAGGCCAGATGCGTCAGCAGGCTGAATACCCGCGCCCGCCATGGCCTGGGCGTGCGCGAGGCCGCAATGCCAAAACCCAGCGCCGGCTGCATAATCAGCCAGGGTGCAGGCAGCGTAAACACGCCTGTCAGCACCCCCGTCAGCAGAAGCGGTTCGCGCAGCCATGACGAACCCTGCAACAAAAGTGGGATCGCCGCAAACAGGATGCCGGTGAGGTAATGAAATGCCCAACCGGTAAAACTTTCCCCTTTGATGCAAGGCGTGGAGAGAATGGTGTTATGCCGCCCCTTTCCCCGCGCAAGCCACAACAACCAGCGCCCCACCAGCCCATAATTAAGCGGCGGCACGCGAAGCAGCTTTTTCTGACACATCGACCAGCCATCCATCAGCAGCGTTGCGCCAATGCCGGTGACGATGATGTGAAGCACAAGAGCGTTATCCAATTTTCCTTCCCCTGATAAAGAGATGCTAAGGTGTTGACGAGTGTGCAACGTGAAGTGAGGTTTAAGTCAACGGTGAAAGAGCTGGATATTGGGGAAGTGGCGGCACTTAGCGGCATAAAGCCCTCCGCGCTGCGGTTTTACGAAAAGAGGGGCTTAATCAAACCGATTGGCCGTAACGGGCTGCGAAGGCAGTATCCGCAAAGCGTACTGAGTAAATTGCAGCTGATCGCCCTCGGCCAGGCGGCAGGCTTCTCGCTCGATGAGATGGCGGCAATGTTAAACCCGCAGGGCAAGGTCGCTATCAACCGCGAGCAACTTCAGCAGCGCGCGCAGGCAATTGACGAGACGATTTGCAAACTGCAGTTATTCAGCGAAGGGCTGAAGCATGCCGCCCGCTGCCCGGCGCCGGAGCATACCGAGTGTGCGTCGTTCAAAAAACTGGTGAGCAGAGGGCTGCGGCTGATCGCGCGCAAATAACGTCAACGCAAATGCATTACTCATCATGATAGCGGGTCGAGCGACTCTCCTTCTTCGCCGAGTGCATCCAGCAGCGGCCATAGAGGGTTGACGCGTAGTGGCGACCGCGATCGTCAGTAATCTTGCAGTGGCAGGCAAAAGGCTCAACGGAGGCAGCGCCTTCAATTAATGCCGTATCGACTCCCCGGGGACTAAAATCGACGATGATCTCGACGTTACTCACCCAGTCCGGTCGAATACGCTGTTTGTTCAGCAGCTTTGTCAGCATACTCGTGTAATAGCGCACCAGATGATTTATCAATGCCTCGCTCGCCTCGATCCGGGTTTCGGGCAATGCAATCCCTACGGAGGTGAATCGGTGCCTAATCGCAAAGTGCTTTAGCAGCCCCAGAGACCAGTAGCCATGAAAATCATTATTGCGGCTCACAAAGCTCGAATTGAGCGCGTTAGCGATGCCTTTAAGCTCACGTCGTCTTGCCATCATTACTCCCTGTTTGCAGATCAACGGCCTCGCCAATATTAGGGGTTACGCACCTGTTGTTGCCTTTCAAAGGATTATCCATGTTAGAACATGGCGTTAGTCTTTATGAATATACACGCGCACATTACAGGAATCGCTATGCCATATACATCAGCAACGCCGCGCCTCTTTTACCGCACGCAGGGAGAAGGTCCGTTAGTCATCATGCTTCATGGTCTGCTGATGGATAGCAGATGCTGGGTGGATAACGGCTTCATCTCTGCGTTGAGTCCCCATTTTCAGGTGGTGTGTCCGGATCTGCCCGGCCACGGGGCGAGCGATAAACCTGATAATCAGGACGCCTACACCCAACAGCGCCAGGCATTGGCCATCGTCAATCTGATGGATGAACTGGGGTATGAAAAAGCGCATATCATCGGCTACTCTGCCGGTGCCTGGCTGGCGATGGAGCTGGTAAATGCTCACGCAGATCGCCTGCACTCTGTGGTGTTGGGGGGATGGGATTGTGAAGCTGGCCTGCCTGAAACGCCTGTTGGCAAGCTGACGTTTGAGATGTTTATCGCTTATGCCCGGCAAGTCGCGCCGGAACTCACCGCCTCACTCACCCCTGAGGATGAAAAAGGGGCGGAGCACTTTTTCAATGAACTGAGAAAACATGCTCAGGACGCGGAGGGCTTTTTCCCCAGCCCTGTCCCGCTGCGGTTTTGGGCGGGCGCTGATGACCCCTATTACGCCGCAATGGCTGCGTTAGCCACGCGCTATGACATACCGCTTTTCGCCGGTAAAGGCGATCACCTGAGTGAAGTGAACCATCCAACGCGTGCCACCCTGAGTGCGATCCTGAATTTTGTCAGTAACCCTCAAGCGTCCGGGCGGGCATAACTTCTGCAGCGAGAGGGAGCAGCCACGCCTGGCCTGCTCCCCCTTTGTGGTTACCACACGCTTAGTTCGTCACCGCAACTTTCATTGCCGGGCGCTGCGGCAGTAGCCAGAGAAACGCCATGATAATCAGCGCCAGCGTCAGTGACGCGCTATAGCGGCTCAACGCAAGGCCGCCATCTGCGACAGGTTTATCGAGGAAATCACCGACTACCGCACCCAGTGGGCGAGTCAGAATAAACGCGGCCCAGAAGAGTGCGGTGCGCGACAGGGAGGTAAAGCGGCTGGCGGCCCAGATAATCGCCAGCGCGCCGACAAACAGCAGGATGCCGCCATCATAGCCCAGCCCTTCGCTGTCTGCGGTCCAGTCACCCAGCGCGGTGCCGAGAGTCTGTGAAAACATAATGGTGACCCAGTAAAAGCTCTCCGTGACGCCATTGTTGACTGAGCTGACAGCGATGGTGCCGCAGGTCAGGCGCCAGACAAGCAGTGAAAGCAACAGCAGCGAACTCAGCAGCAGCGTGCCGCCCAGATAACCTATCCCGAGTGAGCGATCGGCAAAGTCCGCAAGTGTAGTGCCAACTGTCGTGGTGGCAACTACCGTAAACCAGTAGATCCACTTATTAAAGCTGTGGCGTTCAATCTGCACCACCACGGCAATCAAAAAGATGATGGCGAAAATCAGCGTCCCGGTGAGGTAGCCCAGATTCATCGACATGGTCACTGCATCACCACCGGTCTCACCCAGCGTTGTCGCAGCAATCTTGGTTAACCAGAACGTCAGCGTCACAGCGGGAACTTTGCTGGCGACGGTTTGATGTGCGGACTTATTTTGCATAGGAGAGGCTCCGGAATAGCCCGGGATGGGCTAGCGTAGCACTTACATTATCGGAGTATTCTTAAGCGAGGATTAAGTAACGCCGATAAATTGCAGAAATTTTGCGCGACAGCCAGGGCTCGATCCCTGGCGTAAATATAAAAATGGGCAGCATCAGGTTTTCTGCAATTTCATATGCAAAAGCGGATAGGGCCGCCCCTGGCCATCATGCTCAGAGCGGCCCACCACCTCAAAGCCCTGCTGTTGATAAAATCCCACCGCTTGCGGATTCTGTTCATTGACGTCCAGCTCATCCGCGCCCTGCGCGATGGCGTGTTGCAGGAGCACTTTGCCGGTGCCTTTTCCGCGCCGGGCGGCATCGACAAACAGCATCTCAATCCTGTTGTCGCTGACGCCGACAAAGCCGACGATGGAGCCATCTTCAACCAGCCGGGCAATCGACAGCGTGACGGCCGGGAAATAGAGATTTTCTAACAGCGGGCGCAGCGCCTCAATATCCTCCTCCGGTAAGAAATCGTGGGTGGCACGCACCGATGACTCCCAGATGTCCAGTAATGTCGGGTAGTGAGCGGGCCTGCCCGCTTCAATCGTTATCATCATCTTCCTCTCTGTAATGGCTTAACAGCGCGGAATGCATATTAGCAGCCTCGAATGCCAGCTACACTTTCAGCGGCTTAAACGAATAGAAACCAGTTATTAAAGAGGTCACACAATGAGCACTTCAACCTTCACGCTATACGTCACCTATTACGGCGATCCGCAGAGCCGTTTTGACCGGGACTATTACGTCAACAGTCATATTCCGCTGGTGATCAAAGCGTTCCAGCCCTATGGCCTGCTCAGCGCAGCCGCCCTCTTCCCGGCCGTTGAGCAGACGGGAACCGTCGCCATCGCCGAGTGCGTTTTCCGCGATGAGGAGGCGATGAAAGCGGCGTTTAACTCGCCAGAAGCGCCGGAAGTGACGGGCGATGTGCCGCACTTTACCGATCTGACGCCGAGCCTGTTGCGCGCCGTTGCGCTTTAAGCGCTAAACAATAAGGCCGGTGCTGATGCACCGGCCTTCTCATTTTTACTGTGCGACAAGTGCCGCCACAAAGTCGCGGTAGGTGTGCAGCGGGCGGCCAAGCAGTGCCACCAGCCGCTCCCGGTCGCCCTCATTTGGGATCATGCCGTGGCTGACGTAGCGCTCGGCCATCAGGCGCATTTCATAGGCCATCCATTTCGGCATAAATTCCGTCATGCCAGCTTCAAAGGTGTCCGGGCTGTCACCGCCATACATCACCTCGCGCCCGAGCACATCGCGCCAGATTGCCGCCGCATCATTACCCGTCAGCGTATCGGGGCCAACGAGATTAATGGTCTCGACGGGCAGCTTCTCGCTCGCCTGGTCGCGCCGAAGCAGCTCAATAGCCGCCACCTCGGCGATATCACGCGTATCCACCATCGCCAGCCCGCGGCTGCCAATCGGCATCGGGTAAACGCCGTGGTTAACGACCACCTCCTTAATCATCGCCTCATTATCGATAAAGTAGGTAGGGCGCAGAATGGTGGCGCTGAAGTTCATCGCGGTAAGCATGCGCTCGGCACCATATTTAACCGCGAAATGCGGCACATTGACGGCGGCATCCGCGCCAAAAACCGAGAGATAAACCACGCGCTCAACGCCCGCTTCCCGTGCGATGTTGAGCGTAATCAGCGTCTGGGTAAATTCATCGGCGGCAACCGCATTGAGTAAAAACAGGGTCCTGATGCCGCTAAAAGCAGCGCGCAGGGCGTCGATATCCAGCAGATCGCCCTTAACTACCTCCACATTGTCAGCAAAACCGGCTTTTGCGGGATCGCGGGTCAATACGCGGACATCAGCGCCGCGGCGAAGCAGCTGGTCAACAACGTGGCGGCCAACGCGGCCGGTCGCTCCGGTAACAAGAATGGTCATGATGTTTACTCCGTACTTTCTGGTGGGTGTAACCAGAGACTATGCCGATCCATTTTTGCCCGGAAGAGGCTATTATTTGCACACTCCGTTCCAAAAATGAGACAGCTAATGGATATCAACGCTTTAAGAGAGTTTCACCTTATCGCGGCAGCGGGCGGGATTGGTGCTGCCAGCCGTGCCAGCGGTAAACCTAAAGCCACTCTTTCTCGCAGGCTGACCGATCTCGAAGAGGCGCTGGGCGTGCGGCTGGTGGAGCGCGGCGGCCAGAAGCTGAAGATTACCGAAGCGGGCGAACGTCTATTGGCGCGCACGCTGGGTGCCATCCGTGAAATTGATGAAGCGGCTGAAGCGGCGCGGGAAGATAACGCCGCGCCCGCAGGGTGGCTGCGCGTTGCTGCCCCGCTGCTCTTTTCGCAGCTGGCGCTGGGGCGGCTGATGGCGGAATTTCGCCAGCGCTTTCCGCAGATCCACATTGAGGTGGTTTCTGAAAACCGCATGAGCGATCTGGTGGAAGAGCACTTTGATGTGGCGATCCGCATAAACCCGCAGGCAAACAGTTCGCTGGTGGGCCGATGCTTCGCCAGGGACAAGCTGGTGCTGGTCGCCGCGCCTTCTGTCATCCTGCCCGAAGTGGATGGGCAAAGCGTGCCGTCGATCCCGGCGGTAGTGATGTCAACGCATATCGAAGGGAGTGACTGGATCGTAGATAAGGGGCAGCGCCGCTTTACTCCGCAGCCGGTGATGCGCCTCTCCTCACTGCTGACCGTCCGCGATGCGGTGTTGTCCGGTGCTGGTGCGGCGATGGTGCCGAAGTCAATCGTCAGCGCTTATCTTGCGAGTGGGGAACTGATGAGCTGGGGAGAGGCCGATACGCTTACCGGGCTGTGGGTGCTGCACACCTCACGTCGGCTTCAGAGCCCTAAAGTGAAGGCCTTTGTAGAGTTTATCTGCGAATACTATCCCGCTGGCTGGTTCTCTACCTGAGGCGAGCGGGAAATGTGAGGAAAGAAGCATTGGCGCCAGTTACTGCTCGCTGACGGCAACGCCCTCACGCGCAACGAGGCTGATAGCGGATTCATAAACTTCGTTCATCCCATCCACCGCCTGCGCTTTCCCCTTTTTCAACTGCTCGAGAATCCCCTCTTTTTCAACGCGTTTTCCCGCTGTAATTAACGAGGAGACCGCATGCCCGATAACCATATAGACTTCACTTACACGTTCTGAACTTATGATATCCATTCACTTCCCTCCCGCGTAGATGCCACACCCGTAATTACTCGCTGCCCGAGCAGTTAAGTGAGCAAGGTATGTCGATGTTGTCCGATATATTTATAAAGTAATTTACCCGCAAAATCATCACTGTTTTATGAGGATTGTCTGAAGGTGAGTTAAATATTTTTTCGATTTTAAAGAAGATGTTAGATATTGATACTGCTGAAGGTTTTATGACAATAAAAAATGAAAAGGGGTTTTATGAAAATAATCTGGCGGGCCATCAGACGTTAAAAAAGTGGCAGGGGACATCATCTCCTGCCGACTATAATCCGACAACGGCACCGTAACCTTGTGCGCTTTATAATCCCAGTGTGACGGAGAAAGCTTAGAAAAACCTTAACGCCCCGGCCTTTTTCGAGATGTTAACCAGCGCCGCTCGCTGAAATATGCCGATGCCACCCCCCTGGTTTTTGCTTAAGGATCTACTCAGCTAAACAGCCGACGCGAGGTATGATATCGCTTCAGTCACATGCGGAGCAGAAGATGGATAAGGATACACTGGTTACCCTGGTGAAATTTAAGCGTTGGATGGATGGCGAAACCCTGAAAGCCATCAAGGCGATCGACGAACCGGCGCACCCGCAAAAGCGCCACCTGATGATAAGGTTGATGAACCATATTTATGTCGTCGACATGATTTTCAGAGCCAATCTCACCGGTCAGCAGCATGGTTACACCGCGCTAAATACCCCGGAAACACCTACGCTTGAAGAGCTTGAAGTGAAGATGGCCGACTGCGCCGCGTGGTATATCCAGCATGTTGACGCCCTCTCCTCGAGCGATCTGGAAAAAGTCATCACCTTCCGTTTTGTCGACGGTGGTCACGGCGAGATGCGCGCCATCGATATGCTCAACCATGTACTGTTTCATGGCACCTATCATCGCGGCGCGGTCGGCTGGATGATTTCAGAGTGCGGCAGCGTCGCGCCGAAGGATGTGCTGACGGTTTTTCTGCGCGATCATAATCACTAACTTGTCTGAAGGTTTGCAGGGCATTCAGCCGCCATTAAGCATAATAAGTACGCGCAGCGACCTGCGCGTACTCCTGAAAGGGTTTTACTCTACAAAAGTCAGCTTAGTAGCATCGTCAGAGTGGGTGATAAAAGCACCTCTGCCACTGTTATCCTCGATCCACATTTTGCCCATTACAGGGTCGGTGGCTTCGCGATAGCCAAGCGAGACCAGATAATGCTTGATAGCATCAACATCAGCCTGCCCATCGTACTCAATCTGATTTGTCTGAGGTGCCGGACCGTCTGCCGCTCTGAAATGGAGCATGACCACTTTACCGAAATGAGGGGCATTTTTTATCTCATCAGGGGTCAACAGTCGGTATGCCAGCCAGTCTGATGACGTGTAATCCACACTGTCAGACATATAGACCGACGCGAATTTATAACAAACGGCTGACAACAGCAGAACGATCAATACCAATGCATATTTAGTCACTCTGCTCATCGGAATTTGTCCTGAGGCTTTCGACCAACATTCATAAGCACACCATTGTTTGAAATTACCCGCACGGTATCACGCGAAAAATCACTCCAGGGCTGAACACACTTCATAAAGCCCGGCAGTTCACCGTACCAGGGGCGGGCACCTTTATTCTTATCAGGATCAGGGAACAGAAGCGGCTGGAATAGCCGATTTTTGTAGCGCCCAATTTCCCCGTAGTGATCCCATCGTTTAAGCGCCTCCGCCTTACTAACGAGTTTTAGCTGAGCGAAGTAATTCATAGGACGTATCACCCGGTAGAAACCAAGCAAATCTGATACAAGATCCTCTGCGCTAAATCCACTGTTGGTAGCCCATGAAAAAGGTACCGACGCCTGCCGGCTTTCAAAACGGCCAGCTGTAATCATCATCATCGCCAATACGATACTATGCCTGACATGCAGAGGGGTTCCCTTTTTTACCATCCAAAGAAGATAGACGCCGGTGCCTAGCGTATGGTTTCGCTGGTACATCGATTGTGAATAAACCACCTCATAGTAAGGTGCACTCCCCTTTTCCCCCTCAGCCATCTGTTCCAGAATCCTTTTGATATCCCGACCCAGAGCATGCCCCAGATCTATCCAACCCAATATTTGCGAATAGACCAAACCAACAGGTGCGCTCAGTTCTGTTGCAGGATCAATTATGTCAGTCCGTTTGCTCATAATCTTTCGCCTAATCTTGTACTCGTGATTGTTAACATGTTGCTCAGCCAATATCGTCACCGCGATATTTAAAACGATCCCTGCATAATACCGTTCACGAAGAGGCAAACTGCGCGCCCTCCCGGAAGGAAAATAAAATCAGAAAAACGCCCTGCGGATTAAAAGCGGTGTGTTCCTATGGAGATGTAGAAGAGAGAAACTGACTAATAGTTAAGGCTGATGTATTAGGTTCGCATTTCAAGGCAGATCCATACAATATCGAGCATTTAAGGAGCCAAACCATGCTGATGTACACCACCATAGGCAGCAACGATTTACCGTCGATGACGCGTTTCTATGACGCGATTTTCACGGTGCTGGGCGTGCCGCGCACTCCTGCGTGGAGTGAGTCCTGGGCGATGTGGGGCGAGCCGCCAGACCAGGGATTCAGTTTTTGCATCTGCCCGCCGTTCGATAAAAAAAGGGCGACGCCGGGTAACGGGACGATGTTCTCCTTCCGGGCAAGCAGCGCAGAGCAGGTAAGGCAATTTCATGCCGCAGGGCTGGAAAATGGCGGCAGCGATGAGGGTGCGCCTGGTCTCAGAGAAGCCTACGGGCCGGATTTCTATGTCGCCTATTTGCGGGATCCACAGGGGCACAAGCTGGCCTGCGTATGCCATCCGTGGCACCCGGAAATAGATAACCCAGCCTGATAGTTCTTGTGTTATTACTGGTCAGGCTTAAAAACTTGTCCAGAACGGCCTTTATCGCAAGGGCTTATGCATAAGGATTCGATGTCATGGAAATCAGCATTCAGACTCCACTGCTGCACTCACTGCCGCTAAGCCAGCGCAGCGGATGCAATGTGTGGCTGAAAATGGAGTCTGCCCAGCCCACCGGCTCGTTCAAACTTCGCAGCGCGGCACATGCCTGCCGCTATTATGCAGAACAGGGCGCAAAAGGCTTTATCAGTTCGTCGGGCGGCAATGCGGGCATCGCGGTGGCGCACAGCTGTCGCAAACTCGGCCTGCCGGTCACCGTCGTAGTGCCTGAAACCACCTCCCTGCGGGCGAGAGAGCTGATTGAGCAGGAGGGAGCCACCCTTGTGGTGCACGGCAACGTCTGGAGCGAGGCGAACGACTATGCCCTCTCTTTAGCCACCGATGAGGTCATTTATATTCACCCCTTTGATAATCCGCTGCTGTGGGCGGGCATCAGCACGCTGGTGGATGAGGTGATCGCCGCAGGGGTGACCCCGGATGCCGTGATCCTCTCGATCGGCGGCGGCAGCCTGCTCTCCGGCATCGCTCAGGGGTTGGAAAAACATCACCTGAGCCATATCCCGATCTATGCCGTTGAAACCGAGGGCACCGCGTCGCTGAATGCCTCGGTTAATGCCGGTAAACTGGTGCGTCTGGAGAAGGTGAGCGGTATCGCAACGACCCTTGCCGCAAGCCAGGTGTGTGAAAATGCGTTTAACGTCGCCAGCCGTTTTGAGGTGAGAAGCCAGGTTGTGTCTGACGCTGAGGCCGTGCGCGCCTGCCGCCTGTTGCTGGACGATCATCGCGTGCTGACCGAGCCTGCCTGCGGCGTGTCGCTCTCGCTGCTCTATGACAATAAACTCCGCTTTGCCCCCAGCGATAACGTGCTGGTGATTGTCTGCGGCGGAGCATCGGTGACGCTGGAAAGCCTGCTCGGCTGAAGGAAAGCGCCACAGCGCGTTAAAACGTGGCGGTAAGGGCGCACGCTCCTACCGCCGTCCTGTTACCACTCGACGCAGATTTTCCCCAGGTGGGAACCACTTTGCAGGTGCGCAAAGGCCTCGCTCAGCGCCTCATAGCTGAAGGTGCGATCGATGATTGGCTTCTGCTTCATCACTTCCAGCGCTTTCACAAAATCGATCTGATCCTGGCGGCTTGCCACAATCACCCCTTTGATCTGCACCTGTTTCGCCAGCAGGGAGAGCACCGATACGCTGGCTTCATCGCCAGACAGGATACCAATCTGCGCGATATGCCCGCCGACTTTCACCGCTTTCAGCGACTCTTTCAGGGTAGCCGGGCCGCCCACCTCCACCACGTGATCGACGCCGAACCCCTGGGTCAGTTCAAGCACTTTATCTCCCCATTCGGGCGTGGTTTTGTAGTTGATGGTCTCATCCGCGCCCAGCTCGCGCACAACCTCGAGCTTCTTATCGGAAGAGGAGGTGGCGATGACTTTCGCGCCCATCGCTTTCGCAATTTGCAGCGCCGCGATGGAGACACCGCCAGTGCCCTGGACCAGCACCGTTTCGCCCGCTTTCAGGTTGCCATCCACCACCAGCGCCCGCCAGGCGGTCAGTGCTGAGGTAGTGATGGTCGCGGCCTCTTTGTGGCTCCATCCCTGCGGGGCATGGGTAAAGGCATTTTGCGAACGCACAACGTACTCACTCGCCATGCCGTCAACGCCGTCACCGGGGGTATGAGCAAAGCCGCTCACCTCGGGGCCAGGCTTACCTGCCAGCCAGATGGGGAAAAAGGTAGAGACTACGTTATCGCCGACGGCAAAATCCTCAACGCCCTCGCCTACCTCTTCGACCACGCCCGCGCCATCGGAGAGCAGAATACGGCCATCCTCAGTCGGGAACTGGCCGCTGGCAACAATCAAATCATGAAAGTTCAGCGAGCTGGCTTTAATCGCAACCCGAATTTCGCCCTTGCCGGGTCTGCCCGGATCGGCGATATCTGAGACGGTAATGTTTTCCAGGCCGCCCGGCGCGTTAAGTGTGACTGCTTTCATCATGCTTCTCCTGTTACAGCGTAAATTTGCGTTAACCAGCCTAAATCATAGGATCACTTTGTTAAAGTTGAGCGTTTTTGTGACCCGGCACACACCGGCCCCGGCGTGGACTTATATCCCCTTGTTATGCCATGATGCTAATTGGTTAAATTTTTGTATATATGCCCGCCAGCCAGGGCTTATACAGATGGCATACTCGTTCAGGCGATAAGTAATGGCGTATTTGAATTCTTTATTGACGTTTATCGAAGGCAGGCCGGCGCTGGCCATTGTTTTAAATATTATTCTGCTGATCGTCTCTGGCATGTTCGCGCACCTGATGTGCAAATTCCTGCTGATTAAGGTGGTGCGTAAAGTCTTCTTTGCCAGCCATAAAAAAGATGTGCCGCTGGAAAAAGATCGCCGTATCGCTGAAAAATTATCCAATTTCGTACCGGTTCTTACGGTCTATTACCTGCTGCAGTTTATGGAAAATATGCCAGCCTCGCTGGTAACGGCAATAAATACCATGTGCGGTATTTTGTTCTTTATTTTCCTGTCAGTATTTTTCAACGAGATGCTGGATATCGTTAATAGCTCCTATCTGCGCAAGACCAAGCGTAAAAATCACTCGATTAAGGGCTATATCCAGATAGGTAAAATCTTAATTCACGTTATTGCCGCGATCATGATCCTCGCGGTGATGTCGAACAAATCGCCAGCGATTATTATCTCCAGCCTCGGTGCCGTGGCGGCAGTGCTAATGTTAGTGTTTCAACACACGCTGCTTTCGCTGGTCGCCAATGTGCAGGTCTCCTCAAATGATGTCCTGCAACTCGGAGACTGGATTGAGATGCCGGATAAAAACCTCAGCGGTGAAGTGACCGATATCGCGCTGCACACCATTACTATCCGGAACTGGGATAACACCATCTCCCGTATTCCGACGAAAAACTTCCTTACCGAAACCTATACCAACTGGCAGGCGATGTTCTCCTCCGGCGCGCGCCGCATTATGCGCAGCACCAATATCGATCAGCACTCGGTGACCTTTCTCTCGCAGGAGATGCTGGCACCGATGCTGGCGATACGCGGCGTGAGTGAACCACTGTCAAAACTGCTTGATGGCCGCGATCCGATGGGCGTGGCGGACAGCTGGTTTATTGATAATGGCCTGACGAATTTGACGCTTTTCCGCCACTACTTAATGGCTTATCTCGCCGAGCGGCAGGATATTGTCAAAGAGATGTACATTGTCGTCAGGACATTAAAGCCGTCACCGGCCGGTATTCCGCTGGAAATTTACTGCTTCACCTCGTCGACCCTGTGGGCAGATTATGAAAATACGCAATCGGCGATATTTGAATATATCACCGCGGTAGCAGGACAATTCTCCCTGCGCTTATATCAGTATCCCGCCGGCCACGATTTCTGGCGTTTATCGCAGCAGCACGCGATAGCGAAAAGCGCGCCGCCAGGGGAAGGGTAACAGGCTTAACGGCTTACAGTAGTGCGGGTCGGATCCCCCTCCCGCACCTTGCCCTGGCGAACTGTGCGGTATAGCGGTAATTGATAAACGTAAAAAAAAAAGCGATCAAAAGGATATATTTCATAGTTAAGATGTTTATCAAAAAATAAAAATGAAATTCAATCCCCTTATTGTAGAATTCCATACCCGCGGCAAAATCATTATTACCGTTGTGATATGAGCAAAGAAAAATGAAAAAAACTCGTATTGTAGTGATGATGATAAGCGCTATTTCCGGTACCGCGTACGCAGACTCAGAGCAGTTAATCCCCGATTTTTCTCCCGAAAGTTTTTCCGTCTCCGCCTCTGCCGGGATGCTGAGCGGTAAATCGAATGAGCTAGTCTATGACGAAATAACAGGGAGAAAAATCAGCCAGCTTAACTGGAAGATAAAGAATGTCGCCATTGTGAAAGGCGATCTCTCCTGGAACCCCTACTCCTTTTTAACCCTTAACGCCCGCGGCTGGACGTCACTCGCCTCCGGGGCAGGCCATATGGATGATTACGACTGGCAGAATGCCAGCCAGTCAGGCTGGACCGATCACTCCACCCATCCTGACTCGGATGTCAATTACGCCAATGAATTCGATCTCAACCTGAAAGGCTGGATTTTCCAGAACGAGAATTATAAAGCGGGCGTGGTGGCAGGCTATCAGGAGACGCGCTTCAGCTGGACGGCGCTCGGCGGCGCTTACGATTATGACAACGGCGCCTCAGTGGGTAACTTCCCGGCAGGCGAACGCGGGATTGGTTACAGCCAGCGCTTCACCATGCCCTATGTTGGGCTGGCGGGTCAGTACCGCATTGATAACTTCGAATTCAATGCGCTGCTGAAGTTCAGTGACTGGGTGCGCGCGCATGATAACGATGAGCACTATATGCGCGACCTCACCTTCCGTGAGAAGACCAGCAACTCGCGCTATTACGGCGCGTCACTTGATGCCGGCTACTACGTTACGCCACACGCGAAAGTGTTTGCTGAGTTCACTTACAGCAAATATAAAGAGGGCAAAGGCGGGACGCAGGTTATTGATACCACCAACGGCGGATCGGAATTCATCGGTGGCGATGCTGCGGGTATTGCCAACAAAAACTACACCATCACCGCTGGTCTGCAATATCGCTTCTAAACCCGCGATATGACACCGCATAAAAAGCCCCTGATGGGGCTTTTTTATCTCCGCTATTTAGCTGCAATAAACCCGGCAATCGCCGCCGTCACCGCATCGGCGGCTTCCGTTGGCGGATGGTGGCCAGTTTTTGCCAGCGTGAGCAGTTGAGCATTGGGCAGAAGCGCGGCGATCTCTTTGCTTAACTCAACCGGGGTTGCCCTGTCCTCTTCCCCGACAATCACCAGCGTCGGCGCAGCGATCGTCGGCAAAAGGTGGGTGATATCGCCCCGGTCAAACACGGCGGCATCCAGCGCCAGCGCTAACCCTTCGCGGTTGTGAGCATGCATCATGGCACGCTCTTCGGCGGCCTCATGAGGGTGGTTTTGCGGCCATTCCGCGCTGTTTACATAGGCCTGAAGGGTGGTAAAAAGCGCCTCCCGCGCCGCATCGGAACCACTGAGCAGTGTTTCACGCTGCCTGCGCCACATCTCCAGCCGTTCAGGCAACTCCGCACGCGCGCTGGTGCCAATTAGCACAAGGCCTGCCAGCAGCTTCGGGTAATTCGCTGCCAGCCGCAGCGCCACCATCGCGCCCTGGCTCTGCCCAACGATGGTGACCTTGCCGAGCGCCAGTTCCTCAATTATCAGCGCCAGGTCGCGGCTCAGATCATCAAGCGTCCAGCCGGTGGGATCGTACCCGCTCAGCCCGTGTCCCGGCATATCAACAACGATGCAGCGATAAGCGTGGCTCAGGGCCTGAACCTGTGCGGCGAAAATGTGATGGCTGGCGAAAAGCCCGTGGGCAAAAAGCAGCGTCGGCCCTTCGCCGATATCGCGGTAACGATAGAGCGTGCCATTGATGCGCACCTGCTGCAGCGACCACTCATCATCCGCGTCAAAAGCTCTTGCCAGCAGCGCCGAATCTTCAAAGATTTGATAACGGCGAATCTTGCCGTTGGTGACCGTAAAGTGAATGATCATATCGCTGCCGACGGTGTGCTGCGTGCTAACCACCGTGTGGCGAAAACGACCCAGTACCAGCACGCTATCGTGCTGCGCGATAATCTCATTAATGACAAATTCCCGTGGCCTGAAATTCTGCGGGAAGGCCAGTAACCAGCGCCGAACCTGCTCAGGCCCCTGCAACAATCCAACTGTCGAGACGCCTGGTTCGCCGTCGATATGCCACACCACATCGTCGGCCAGCAGGCTGACAATCTCATCGACTCTGCCCGCAGCAAAAGCTGCAAGGTAGGTTTCCACGACCGCGCTGGCGGGGGTCTGATTCGCTGTGACTTCCATCTGCTCACTCCTGTTTTTCGAATAGTAATGCCGTAACAGAAGTCTATTTTTTCCATATTTTGAAAACTACGGATAAAATCGGTGAATCATTTTTCACAAACAGAAAACAGAGACGATGGACTGGAATGATTTACGCTTCTTTTTGGCCGTTGCGCGCACCAGCAGCCTGACCAAAACGGCGGCCACGCTAAAAGTGAGCCAGTCGACGGTGTCGCGCAGAATTAGCGCGCTGGAGAGTAGCCTGCGGACCAGCCTGTTTCTGCATCATCAAACCGGCTACTTTCTTACCGATGCCGGGCAGGCGCTGCTGAGTTATGCCGAAGAGGTGGAGAGCCGAATCGGCGCGCTGGAGCACGCCTTTGCCGGAGGCGATGGCGAAGCGGCGGGAACCGTGCGCCTGGCGACGGCACAGACGCTGGCCAACCACCTGATTATCCCGGCCCTGCCGCAGTTCCAGGCCGATTACCCGGCGATCCGCCTCGAGCTGATTACCGGGGTCAACACCGTCTCGGTGGTACGAAACGATGCCGATATCGCGCTGCGCCTTGTGCGCCCGGAGCAAAACACGCTGAAGATCCGCAAAGCCGGGGTGATGGCCTCGGCGGTCTACGCAGCAGAGCGCTATCTGCACGCTCACCCCGCGCCGGAAGATGCGCCCTTACGCGGGCGGCGCTTTATTACCTGGGACAGTTCGTTCAGCCATCTTCCCGCTGCCCGTTGGTTTAATGAGCAAGTTGAAGATAAAACCTCTGCGCTTGCCACCACCAGCCTGGTGACCCAGCTCTCTGCCGTCAACGCCGGGCTTGGGCTGGCAGTGCTGCCCTGCTTTATCGCCGCGCAGCAGCCTGGATTAGTTGAAGTGATCCCACCCGACCAGGTGCTGAGCGAAGATCTCTGGCTGGTGACCCATGCCGATCTTATCGCCTCGGCACGCATCAAAGCGGTGGCGGAATTTTTAATGACCATCCTCGCCCGGGCAAACATGGCCTGACGAACATTACCCGCCGCCACGCGGGTTTATGCGCCGCCGCGGCAGCGTATCAAGCAAGCGGTTAAGCTCGGTTCGCTGGCGATAATGCGCTGGCGTGTCGATATCGCAATGGATCCCCGGCTCATCGACGGCAACCGTGCAGGTGCCGATCTGGCGAACAATCGTCTTTAAGCTGCTGTTGGCGGGCGCGTTGCTGATAAGCGCAAGCGCCTGCGCCGGGAGCAGCACCGGATGGCCGCAGCCCTGGTCATAACCGGGCACCAGGCAGTGGTCATGATCCGGATGTTGCCATAACGCGCTGTAAACCGCGGGCGACACTTCTGGCATATCGCCCAGCGCCAGAAAAAAACGCCGCGAGGTGACCGCTGCCGCACCACACTTTACTGATGAGAACATCCCTGAGGCGTAATCAGGGTTGTGGACAAGCGTAATGGCGGGCTGACCGTGATAGTAGCGCGCCAGCTCATCGCCACGATGCCCGGTAACCAGGATCACCCGGTCGCAGAGCGAGAAGGCGCTGCGAAGCGCACTGTCGAGCAGCGTGCCCGCCCCCCAGGGCAGCATCATTTTCCAGTCACCCATCCGGCTGGATAACCCGGCCGCCAGCATTACGCACTCAATCAACGCCTTTTCACTCATCGCTTGCCCCTCTTCACGCCTCGCCCTTCAGCACCGCTTTGATGGAGGTGATGATCGGCTGATAGCCGGTACAGCGGCACAAATTCCCCTCCAGCGCCTCTTTCAGCGCGTCGTCATCCGGCGTGGGGTTCACCGCTAAAAGTGCTTTAGTGCTCATCAACACGCCCGGCGTGCAGAAGCCGCACTGGACGCCGCCGTGGCGCACAAAGGCATTTTGCAGCCGTTTGCCCACCGGGTCGTGATGCAGAGCTTCGATAGTGGTCACCTCCGCACCGTGACACTGGGCGGCGAGCAGCAGGCATGAGCAGACCGCCTTGCCATCAAGCATTACGGTACAGGCACCGCACTCACCCACGGAACACCCCTCTTTGGTGCCGGTCAGGCGTAAATCGTCGCGCAGCAGATCGATAAGCCGCAGGTTATCGTCCACCTCGCGGCGAATACGGATGCCATTCACTTTCAGTTCGATTGGGTGCATCTTCGCGCTCCTTAGTTGCTCTGCTCGGTTATTACGTCCTGCATCATCAGGCGGAACATATCGACAAATACCGGGATTTTGTACGGTGCAGACCAGCGCCCGCCGATGGCTTCATCAACCATCCCTTTCAGCACCTGCGCCGCTTTATCAATCGAGGCTGCGTTCAGCGGCTGGCCGACTAAGGCCTCTTCTACCGGGCTTAGGCGCTGCGGTTTACGCATCAGCGCGCCGTCGACCAGCCGACAGATGCGGATGGTGCCTCGCCTATCGACATGAAATTGTCCGCTCAGGCTTTGCCTGGTGATGTTGAGCGCATTGCGCCGCCCCAGTTGCAGGTAGCACTCCACCAGCGGCTGGGTCATTGGCACCGGCAGAATAAAGCGCGTGACCAGTTCATCGGCAGCGATACCGGTGCAATAGCCATCGGTGACAAACTCGCTCACCGGCAAGCGGCGCGTACCGCGCAGGCTGCGCAGCTCCACCTGCGCGTCATAGATAATCAGCGGCGGCAGGGAGTCGGCGCAGGGCGCCGCATTGACCACATTGCCGCCGAGCGTGGCGCGGTTGCGAAGCTGTAACGAGCCGATGGTTCTGCAGGCAGTGATAAGCAAGGGATAGCGCTGCTGCACCAGCGGATGTTTAATCAAATCGCTGAAGCAGACCCCGGCACCAATCGACAGCCCGCCGTCGAGATCGAAGATCTCTTTCAGTTCAGCCAGCCCGGCAATATTGACCAGCGGCACCGCGTCACAGCGCAGGCGCGCCTGCACCAGCACATCTGTGCCGCCGGCAATCGGCTGCGCTGCGTTTTCTGCCATCAGGGTTAACGCTTCTTTTAGCGTGTGCGCCACTTTCAGCGACACCGTATTGAGCCGGTGAACCTCTTTTTTAGGGCCGCAATCGAACAGCCGCTCGCTCTGGCGCGCCGGTTTTTTCAGGTTATAACCGAGCCTGACCTGCTCAAGAGTCAGCGGTAGCATGCGGTTAAAGCGGCCGATGGCGAAACTGACCGCGTTATTGAGCGCCGCGGCACCAAGTTCAAGCACCGGCTCGCCGATCACTTTCCCTCCCATTGGGCCTGCTTTATCGGCATTTTCGATGGCGTTGATGATAATTGGCGGCATATCTTTGATGGTCGGTAACAGATAGGTGTCGAAATTCTCCGACTTCACCACCCCTTGCTCGGTATTGAAGTCCTCCAGCATGCCGTAGCCAATCATCCCTTGCAGCACGCCGCCATAAACCTGGCCATTAAAGCCGACCGGGTTGATCACTTTGCCGACATCGTGGGTCGCAACCACGCTGTTAACCGTCACTTTGCCGGTGCGCAGATCGACTGCCACATCGGCAATCTGGCAGCCATAGACCCAGGTGAAATAGGGGCTGCCGCTCCCCTTCTCCTCATCCCAGTGAATCGGCGGTGCCACATGCCAGCCGTAGGCGGATAAGTTCGCGCCAGTGGCGCGGGTCATATCGACCACCTGCTGAAAGGTGAGACGGCGTTGCGGCTGATGACGGTTGAATACGTGCCCATCGCGCCATACCAGATCCGCTATCTCACTGGCGTGCAGGGTTGCCAGGATGGCGGCGGCCATGCGATTTTTAATGGTGTTGGCGGCGCTGAGGATCGCCTGCCCGCCCATCAACGTGCCGCGCGAGGCGACGGTAGAGCCGCCATCGGCAATCATCGCCGTCGCCGGTTCGCTAAAGGTGACGTGCGCAAGCGGAATGCCGAAAGCTTCCGCCGCCAGCAACGACATGGTGGTCTGCAATCCCTGCCCGTTCTCCGAGACTGAAGTGGAGATGTTAATACTGCCGTCGGTATTAACCTGCATCAGCGCGGATGACGCATCCAGCCCCTCCGCACCGAGCGAGCAGCCGCGGTGGCTGAGCGCCAGGCCGATACCGTAACGCACCGGGCCACCCTCGGCATTCAGCTGCTGATAGTGCGCCCGCCGCGCCTCAAACTCGGCTTTCAGCACCGAGGTTTCCAGCACCTCCTGCGCCGAGACGGTGTGATCGCACATCCGCTGACCAGCCATGCTGGTATCGCCCTGGCGCAGAATATTGCGCAGCCGCAGCTCCACCGGCGAAAGCCCCATTATCTCTGCTACTTCATCCATCAGGGATTCATTGGCGAAGATGATTTGCGGCGCGCCGTAACCGCGATAAGCCGAGGTGTAGTTATTGTTGGTGTAGACGCCGGTGATATCGACGCGCACGTTGGGAATGTTATAGGGGCCCGCCGCCTGCACCGAGCTGCGCCAGGTGACAAACATCGTCTGCCCGGCGTAGCTGCCGCCATCGGCGATGATATTGATCTGCATCGCCTGAATGCGGGCATCATCATCAAGGCCAATGCGGTAATGCAATTTATAGGGGTGGCGTTTGTAGCTCTCGCGCATCGACTGCTCGCGGTTATAGGTCATCTTGACCGGACGCCCCGTCAGCTGTACCAGTAGCGCCGCGCGGCAGGCGAGATTATCAATAATGTCATCTTTGCCGCCAAACGAGCCGCCGAGCACCGAGCGTTTCACATTCACCTTGCTCTGCGGCAGATCGAGGTATTTGGCGACGATGCCGCGAATACGGTGGGCATTCTGAATCGATCCGGCGATGGTCATAATCTGCTGGTCATCATCCAGCCATGCGGTGATCGACTCCGGCTCGATATAGGCGTGCTCCTGGAACCCCACCTCATAGTCACGCTCAATGATCTTCGTCGAGGCGGCAAACCCGGCCTCAATATCCCCTTTTACCGTGTGATGGCGGTTGATCACATTGCTCTCAAGCGCGCTGTGGATCAGCCGCGCGCCCGGTTTCAGGGCCTCTTCCGGGGAGGTGATCGGCTCGCAGGGCGAGTAGGTAAGCTTAATTTTGTCTACCGCCAGGCAGGCGGCCTGATAGCTCTCGGCGGCCACAACGGCAATCACGTCGCCGCGATAGGCCACCTCATTGTCGATAATCGGCGGGTAATCGGGGATGATCACCCCCAGCTTGCGCTGACCGGGGATATCCTTCCAGGTGGCGATACGCACCACGCCAGGCACTTTTTCCGCTTCACTGATATCGACTGAATCAACGCGTCCCGCAGCGATATCAACATAGCGACAGACGCCGTAAAGCATGTTTTTCAGCCGGATATCGTCGCCATAAATCGCTGTTCCCCTGACTTTGGCCAGCCCGTCTACGCGGGCTACTTCACTGCCAACCAGCACCGTCTCCATTGTTATGCGCTCTCCACTAGCAAAAGGATGATTGCTATAAGCAATGGCTATGCCACTTTCAATTTGGGTAAAAAACAGACGAAACAGGGCGAAAAGCGGCAATAACGGATAAAAAGCAGGCAGATGCGCGCCCGGCCCTTATCAAGCCGGGAAAAGGAGTATCACTTTGATAAATTCATCGCCGACGGCGGCTATTTATCGACGAGGCGGTAAATGGGCATCAGCCGCGTGGTGCCGGTGAGATCGTCGAACACCTCGGTTTCAGCGGTGGCGATCGCCATCCCGCTTTTGCGCAGCCGCAGCACATCTGCCGCTATGCGTTGTAGCCCAAACCAGAACAGCCCATCCAGCGCGGTGACCTGCAAACCAGACTCCAGCGCCTGTTTCAGCCGCTCGCGCGGGGCTTTTATCTCTTTGGCGATCTGCTGGTAGGGCGTGGCCGTCGCACCGCTCGGATCGATGCGCCGGATACGCGTCGCAAGACGGTACTGGAAGGTATCGGGAATGGCGTGTAAATCGGTTTTCAGGCTGTAGACGCAGCCAAAACGCTTGCCATTAAACACGACATTTTTCTGCGCCAGACTGAATTCGTCGCGCAGCGCGGCAATCAGCTGCGGCGCGCGGGTCAGGAGTAAACGGAAGGGAAGCTCAAAGCTGGTGACATAATCAACATTGAGCAGCGCGATGCGCAGCCGCTCTTCGGCTCCGGCGTTGAGCTGGCGGCACTCATCCAGCACATCACGCCACTGCTGCGCCAGACGCGGCGTACCGGCGACGTCGGCAAAGCTGTATTTCTCAATCTGATAATCAATTTTCCCGCTCACCCGGCCTTCCCTTCTGTATGAAGTCACTCTCCGTGGCTCAATTTACCAACTCCGTGACCTAACCGGAAGCGGCTATCGCCGCGCCGTGATAGCCGTCATGGCGCGAAGGTGAATGAAGCCTGGATAAGCTGTTTATGGGGTTGGCTGTCATTGCTCAGGCCATAAAATAGCGTATAGGTTTTACTCTTAGCGAAAGGATAATTCCAGGTCGGCAAACATTCGCCGCTGCGCGGCAGCACCGGCTTGTCATTAAATACCTCATACCATGTCTCCCCGGTTTCACTGCCAATTTGCAGGGAGGTGATGCGATCGCCCGGCTTTACCGCATAGGTAATACAAAGATGATTCTCCTTTGTCGTTACCTCAGCCGGTATTTTCTTAACCATACGATCGCCAGGACCAGGGCAACCAGCGAGAAGAAACAGAGGGATTAACAGTAGCGTTTTGTTCATGGTTTTTCTTGTCCATAAGAAATCGTAGTTATCAGTTAAACGCTTTTCTCATAGAGCGACAATAAACAAAAAGCCCGGCTTCTGTGCCGGGCTGGGTATTTAGTTTGCAGGTGAAAGTATTTCCGGCAGCAATTGCCGCAGATGGCCTGCGCTGAGCAGCGTCATGGCGGCCTCGATATCGGGGGCGAAGAAGCGGTCCTGCGCATAGTGCGTGACCTGCTCGCGCAGCAGGCTGCGGGCCTGCTCCAGCAGCGGGCTGGTGGTTAAGCCTTCGCGCAGATCCAGCCCCTGGCAGGCGGCCAGCCACTCGACGGCAATCACGCCGCGGGTATTGGCTGCCATCTCCCACAGGCGGCGACCGGCGGCGGGTGCCATCGAGACGTGATCCTCCTGATTGGCGGAGGTCGGCAGGCTGTCGACGCTGTGCGGGTGCGCCAGCGCTTTGTTTTCACTTGCCAGCGCTGCCGCCGTCACCTGAGCAATCATAAAGCCGGAGTTGACGCCGCCGTTTTTCACCAGGAAGGGCGGCAGTTGCGACATATGGCTGTCCATCAGCAGGGCGATGCGCCGCTCCGCCAGCGCACCAATTTCGGCAATCGCCAGCGCGAGATTATCGGCCGCCATCGCTACCGGCTCGGCATGGAAGTTGCCGCCGGAGATAACGTCATTTTGTGCAGCGAAGACCAGCGGATTATCGGAAACGGCATTTGCTTCAGTTAACAGCACTTCAGCGGCAAAGCGCAGTTGCGTTAAACAGGCGCCCATCACCTGCGGCTGGCAGCGTAATGAGTAGGGATCCTGCACCTTGTTACAGTTGTGATGGGACTGCGCAATCGCACTGTCATCGGTAAGTAGATGGCGGTAGAGCGCAGCGGCGTCTATCTGCCCGCGCTGCCCGCGCACGTCGTGAATACGCGCATCGAAAGGGCGACGGGAGCCGAGCGCCGCTTCGGTGGTCAGCGCACCGCATACTACCGCCGAAGCGAAGAGATCTTCGGCTTCAAACAGCCCGCGCAGCGCAAAAGCGGTCGACGTTTGCGTGCCGTTCAGCAGGGCAAGCCCCTCTTTTGCCGCCAGCTTCAGCGGCACCAGACCGGCGCGGTTCAGCGCCTCGCTGGAGGGCAGCCATTCCCCCTGGAACCGCGCTTTACCTTCGCCGAGCAGCGTCAGGGAGAGATGCGCCAGCGGCGCGAGATCGCCGGAGGCACCCACGGAGCCTTTCGCCGGGATCCACGGATAAACACCGGCGTTGAGCATATCTATAAGCAGTTGGATCACCCGCAAACGGATGCCAGAGAAGCCGCGCGCGAGGCTGTTGATTTTCAGCAGCATTATCAGGCGCACCATCGCCTCATCCAGCGGCTCGCCAACGCCCGCGGCATGGGAGAGCACCAGCGAGCGTTGCAGGTTTTCCAGGTCTTCGGTGGCGATACGCGTCTGCGCCAGCAGGCCAAAGCCGGTGTTGATACCGTAGGCCGTGCGCCCCTCAGCCATAATGGCGTTTACGCAGGCGACGCTCTGCGCAATATCAGCAAAAGCGCTTTCATCCAGGGTGACGTGCAGCGGCTGACACCAGGCGTCGCGCAGCTGCGCCAGCGTCAACTGGCCGGGAATAAGGTGTAGCGTGATGTTCATGAACGTTTCCCCTGGGTGGCGGCCACCATCGGTAAGTTAAGCCCCTGTTCAACCGCGCACTCAATGGCGCTCTCATACCCGGCATCGGCGTGGCGCATTACGCCGGTGGCCGGATCGTTATGCAGTACGCGGGCAATTCGCGCCGCGGCTTCATCGCTGCCGTCGCAGACAATCACCATCCCCGCATGCTGTGAAAAGCCCATGCCGACGCCACCGCCGTGGTGCAGCGAGACCCAGGTGGCACCGCTGGCGGTGTTAAGAAGCGCGTTGAGCAGCGGCCAGTCAGAGACGGCATCAGAGCCGTCGCGCATCGCTTCGGTTTCGCGGTTCGGGCTGGCAACCGAGCCGGAATCAAGGTGGTCACGGCCAATCACAATCGGCGCGGAGACCTCGCCGCTACGCACCATTTCGTTAAACGCCAGACCCAGTTTTTGCCGCCACTCCAGCCCCACCCAGCAGATGCGCGCCGGTAAGCCCTGGAAGCTGATGCGCTCGCGCGCCATATCGAGCCAGCGGTGCAGGTGCGGATCGTCGATCATCGCTTTCACTTTGGCATCGGTTTTGTAGATATCTTCTGCATCGCCGGAGAGCGCCACCCAGCGGAACGGGCCAATGCCGCGGCAAAAGAGCGGGCGAATATACGCCGGGACAAATCCGGGGAAATCAAAGGCGTTGGTGACGCCCATCTCTTTCGCCATCTGGCGAATGTTATTGCCGTAATCAAAAGTCGGTACGCCCATCTGCTGAAACGCCAGCATCGCGTTGACGTGTTCCGCCATGCTCGCTTTTGCTGCCTGCACGGTCTGCTGCGGATCGGATTCGGCTTTGCGTTGATACTGTTCCCATGACCAGCCCTTTGGCAGGTAGCCATGCAGCGGGTCGTGGGCGCTGGTTTGATCGGTGACCATGTCCGGGCGCACGCCGCGCTGCGCCAGCTGCGGCAACACGTCGGCGGCGTTGGCGCAGAGCGCCACGGAAACCGCCCTGCCCTCGGCGGTGTAGCGTTTAATTCTCGCCAGCGCGTCGTCGAGGGAGCTGGCCTGCTCGTCGATATAGCGGGTGCGCAGGCGGAAATCGATGCGGCTCTGCTGGCACTCAATCACCAGCGAGCAGGCACCGGCCAGCGTCGCCGCCAGCGGCTGTGCGCCGCCCATACCGCCCAGCCCGGCGGTTAACACCCAGCGCCCGGTTAAATCACCGCCGTAGTGCTGACGCCCGGCTTCAACAAAGGTTTCATAGGTGCCCTGGATGATCCCCTGGCTGCCGATATAGATCCAGCTCCCGGCCGTCATCTGGCCATACATCGCCAGCCCTTTCGCATCCAGCTCGTTAAAGTGCTCCCAGGTGGCCCAGTGCGGCACGAGGTTAGAGTTGGCAATCAATACGCGCGGTGCATTTTCATGGGTTTTAAACACGCCGACCGGCTTGCCGGACTGCACCAGCAGCGTTTCATCATTCTCCAGATTCGTCAGCGCCTGAACGATGGCGTCGTAGCACTCCCAGTTGCGCGCCGCGCGCCCGATACCGCCATACACCACCAGCGCCTGCGGGTTTTCCGCCACCTCCGGGTCGAGGTTGTTCATTAACATGCGCAGCGGCGCTTCGGTCAGCCAGCTTTTGGCCGTCAGCGTCGTGCCTCGCGGGGCGCTGATCGCCTGCGGGCGAGAGGGGGTATGCGACATCGTTGTTCTCCTGAAATCACGCGATGAGTGTGTAAACACATATACTTGTCTATACAATTGCGCGCAAGGCAGGATTTAACACTTAAGATACATTTTTCTGATAGTGCGCTAACAATCACGCTTTTGCTGCTGACAGCGCTCAGGAGCCGAAATGGCCCTGTAAACGGTAGCGGGAGCCGGGGTAAAGCAGGCTGGCGTGGGAGACAATCTGCGATGTCGACCAGGTGCGGCGGCGGATCAACAGGCAGGGATCGTGCTCCTGGATCTGCAACAAGCGGCACTCTTCAGCCGATGCGTGCACGGCTTCCACAATGTGCTCCCCTTCAGTGAGCGGCGCAATCAGCGACAGATAAGCATGAGCGGTGGTCTGCGTGTAATCCTGTTGCAGATACTCCGGCACCACATCGGCATTGACCCAGCGCTCCTCAATCTGCACCGGGGTGCCATTCTCAAAATGCACCATGCGCGAGTGAAAAATGCGTGTCCCTTCCGCCACGTTTAACGCCGCGGCCTGGGTTGTGTCGGCGGCACGCGCCTCCAGCAGCAGCAATTCGCAGCGGTGCTGATGCTGGCGATCGGCAATCTCATCGGCAATGCTGCGCACTTCGAACAGCGCCGATTGCCCTTTCGGCTCGGCAACAAAGGTGCCGACGCCTTGCAAGCGTACCAGTAACCCCTCATCGGTCAGCGCGCGCACCGCGCGGTTGATGGTCATGCGGCTAAAACCAAACTGCGCCACCAGCTCCGCTTCAGAGGGGATGCGATCGTGCGGACGCCAGATACCGGCGGCGATCTTCTCGCTGATGGCCTGCTTAACCTTCTCGTAAAAGGGCACGGGCGCGGTGGCCGGAGCCACCCGGGGGCGGGGGGAATACATAGCGCGGCAATTCCTTATTGTTATGTGTCAGGCGAGTATATCACTGCCACCAGTGCAGGATTTGCCAGGCCAGCCGGGCAGCGGCTTTCGCGCCCTGCCCTGCGTGATCAAATGTCGGATTAAACTCCACTAAATCCACCGCCTGCACTTTGCCGCTGCGACACAGCGGCTCGATAATGCGCAGCAGCAGATGCATCGGCACACCCAGCGCCGCTGGCGCAGAGACGGCGGGCATCTCCCAGGCGGGCAGCACGTCGAGATCGATGGTCAGATAGATCCTGTCATACTGCTCAATGATGCGTTTAATTTCGGGTAGCGCTTCGGTTTCAAAGGCGTTTAACAGCGCCAGATCCTCAACTACCGTCACGTTACGGCGCGTTGCCTCATCCCACAGCGCCTGGGTATTGGCCGCCAGGCTGGCACCGAAACAGGTGTAGTGAAAGCCGCGCTGCTGAGTGTCGCACTGCTGGGCCAGCTGGCGAAACGGCGTGCCGGAGCTGGCGCGCGCCGCGTGGCGTAAATCGAGGTGCGCATCGAGATTGATAATCGCAACCTGCTCATCGGGGAAAGCATCAAGGATTGCCGAGCCGTGACCAAACGCCGTTTCATGCCCGCCGCCAAACACCAGCGTGCGCATCTGCGCCTGCTGGCAGGCGAGTACCGCATCATGCAGCGCCTGCTGCGCCTGCTCCAGCGCCTCCGGCCTGGCGACAATATTCCCCAGATCAACAAGATGTTGATGCCCGGCGTGGCTGGCCATATTCGCCAGTGCTGTACGCAGGGCAAACGGCCCCTTCGCGGCCCCCGCGCGTCCCTGATTGCGCTTCACGCCCTCATCACAGGCAAAGCCGAGCAGCGCCGTCTTGCCGCAGTGCTGCTCGGGCGCAAACATCGCCGCCTGAGTGACGGTCTGAAACAGGCGCAGGGCATTTGCCGCTTCGCCGCTGTCATCCCTGCCCTGCCAGCACGCAGGCGCTACCGGCTTCCATAAATTCATGCAGTGACCTCGCCACGGAAAATACGTTGATAAAGCGGATTACGTCCCGGTTCGTAGATCATCTCCACCGGATGATTAGCGTCCCATACGACAAAATTGGCGACAAACCCGGCGGCCAACTGACCATGGGTTTGCTTACGACCAAGCGCCTGCGCGGCATGACGCGTGACGCCCGCCCAGGCCTCTTCCGGCGTCAGGCCAAACTTCACGCAGGCCATATTCATCGCCAGATGCAGGCTGGCAAACGGGCTGGTGCCAGGGTTGAAATCCGTCGCCACCGCCATCGGCACCCCCTGCTGGCGCAGCAGGGCGACCGGCGGTTTTTGCGTTTCATTAAGAAAATAGAAGGCACCGGGCAGCAGAACAGCAACGGTGCCGCTGGCGCGCATCGCCATCACGCCCGATTCGCTCAGGTACTCAATATGATCGGCAGATAAGCCCTTAAAGCGGCTGACCAGCTCCGCGCCGCCCAACGAGGAGAGCTGCTCAACATGACCTTTCACCGGAATACCGAGCGCCTGCGCGGCGCGAAACACCTGCTCGGTTTGCGACGGAGTAAAGCCGACGTTTTCACAAAACGCATCTACCGCTTCAAACAGCCCTTTGTCCGCCAGGGTGGGCAAAATGGTGTTGCAGACCAAATCAATGTAGGCCTGCGGGTCCGTTTTATACTCCGGCGGCGCAGCGTGCGCGGCGAGCAGCGTGCGGCTCACCTCCACCGCGTTGTTTTGCGCCAGCGTACCGGCCACGCGCAGCATCTTCTCTTCGCTGGCGACATCCAGCCCGTAGCCCGATTTGATCTCAATCGTGGTGACGCCTTCGCGCATCAGCCGCACAAGCCGTGACTGCGCAAGATTAAGCAGTTCGTCTTCGTGACACTCTCGCGTCGCCCGCACGGTTGAGCTGATCCCGCCGCCTTCGGCGCTAATCTGTTGATACGAAACACCGTTTAACCGCTGCTCCCACTCCTGGGCGCGGTTTCCGGCAAAAACAAGATGAGTATGACAGTCGATTAAACCGGGCGTCACCAGACGGCCCTGCAGATCGCTGCTCTGCGGCGCGTGCGCGGGCAATTCACTCTCCGGCACGATTGCCCGGATCTGCCCGTTGCGCACCACGATGGCATGGCGCTCAAGCAGGCCATAGGGTTCTGCTCGCGTGGGATCCATGGTCGCAAGCGTTGCGTTACGCCACAGACGATCGTCAGAGGTCAGCTCAATCATATGGTTCTCTTGTCATGTGTTGTATAGACATTTATTTGCATAATGATTCGCTTGTCAACTCTGCGGCGCGTTTGCTGCGGGCAGTGCCGCCAATAACATGGCTGCAAGCAGCAAACTGTGACGCACCACATAAAATTCGCCTTATATTTCAACCGCAAATGAAGCGTTTCAGCAGGGCAAAAAAATCGTCGCCCAAGGGCAATTTATTTAGCAGTGAAAGTATTGTGTCGCCAAAGCCCGACACTCTGTAAGTTGCTAAAATTAAATAGAAAAAAGGCTCTTGTAAGGGCAAAAAATTAAGCGTACATTAGCCCCCGTTTGGTGATGAAATCACCCGAAATTCTGAGATGGCGCTGTGGCCGAAAGGGAGAAAATTCTCATTTTCGTTTTGGCGTAGTTTCACCTCTCTATACTCAGTCCTGACAGATCATTAATGCATACTTTGTGTGCGGAGCGATGAACGTGAAATATTTCTTTATGGGCATATCGGTGATGGTTATCGTGTGGGCCGGCACATTCGCCCTGATGATCTAGCCTGAGCCATAGCGCAGAAAAAAATAAGGAGCCATGCGGCTCCTTTTTTTATGGCTGATTGTTATGGCTGGGTCTCTTCCGCTGCCCCTTTTGGCGTTACGGGAAGCAGGCCGTCAGCGCGGAACATCGCTTTGATGCCGCGCACCGCCTGGCGGATACGATCGCGGTTCTCAATCAGCGCAAAGCGCACATGGGTATCGCCATAATCACCAAAGCCGACGCCGGGCGAGACGCACACTTTCGCCTCTTTCAGCAGCTTTTTCGCAAACTCCAGCGAGCCCATCGCCGCATACTGCTCCGGGATTTTCGCCCAGACGTACATCGATGCTTTCGGCATCTCCACCATCCAGCCCGCTTCATGCAGCCCTTTGACCAGCACATCACGGCGGCGCTTATACTGCGCGGCGATATCGCGCACGCACTGCTGATCCCCTTCCAGCGCGGCAATTGCCGCAACCTGTAGCGGCGTGAAGGTGCCGTAATCGTGGTAGCTTTTGATACGCGCCAGCGCGTTGACCAGCGTCGGGTTACCGACCATAAAGCCAATGCGCCAGCCCGCCATATTGTAACTTTTCGACAGGGTGAAGAACTCAACGGCGACATCGCGCGCACCGGGTACCTGCATAATGGACGGCGCTTTCCAGCCATCAAACACGATATCGGCGTAGGCCAGATCGTGCACCACCAGCACATCGTAACGCTTCGCCAGCGCCACCACTTTCTCGAAGAACTCCAGCTCCACGCACTGCGCGGTCGGGTTCGACGGGAAGCCTAAAATCATCATCTTCGGCTTCGGGTAACTTTCGCGGATCGCCCGCTCCAGCTCGTTAAAGAAGTCGACCCCTTCTACCAGCGGCACCGATCGCACCTGCGCACCGGCGATCACCGCGCCGTAGATATGGATCGGATAGCTCGGGTTCGGCACCAGCACGGTATCGCCGTGATCCAGCGTTGCCAGCATCAGGTGCGCCAGCCCCTCTTTCGAACCGATGGTGACAATCGCCTCCGTTTCCGGGTCGATATCCACCTGGTAGCGATCCTGATACCAGCGTGAAATAGCCCGCCGCAGACGCGGAATACCGCGCGAGGTGGAGTACCCGTGCGTATCGGGGCGCTGCGCCACGGTGCAGAGTTTTTCCACGATATGCGGCGGAGTGGCGCCATCCGGGTTGCCCATACTGAAATCGATAATGTCCTCGCCGCGGCGTCGCGCAGCCATTTTCAGTTCAGCAGTGATATTAAACACATAGGGGGGAAGACGATCGATACGCGTGAAACGGCGTTCAGGACTGGAGTCAGCCATAGATTCCTCGAAGTTACGTTAGCGCCCGGACCGTCCGAGCGACGTCGCTGCATGTGCAGCCTGTTCAGAACATAGCCTGATTAAATTCCCGCTGTCGAGAGGGAAACGAAAAAATAGTGCGGGAGCGAAAAAGAGGAAACGTCATTTGAGCAACCGAAAAGTGATTGCCGCTTAAAAGCATGAGAGTAGCTTTTCATTAACAAGATGATAAAAAGAAAATTACCTTACACCCAGCCGGGTTATCGTAATTCCGGCCCTGCGTCGGATATCTTTTAAGCCCCTTTTTAAAAAATGGTTTTTCCCCATTCATCTAATCAATGGTTAACTGGTGATCTGCCGCCGGGTTTTTTATCATAGCCCTTTGACCTCTATCACATGAGTCCCCCGTGCACGAAATATTCGACATGTTGCTGGCGGTTTTTGACCGCGCGGCGTTGATGCTGATCTGCCTCTTCTTTCTGATCCGCATCCGCCTGTTTCGCGAGCTGCTGCATAAAACCGCCCACTCACCGAAAGAGCTGCTCGGCGTAACAGCGATCTTCTCTCTGTTTGCGCTGTTCAGCACCTGGTCCGGCGTGCCGGTGGAGGGATCGCTGGTCAACGTGCGCATTATTGCCGTGATGTCCGGCGGCATCCTGTTTGGCCCGTGGGTCGGCATTATTACCGGCATTATCGCCGGGACGCACCGTTACCTGATTGATATCGGCGGGGTGACCGCCGTGCCCTGTTTTATCACCAGTATTATCGCTGGCGTGATGTCGGGGCTGATTAACCGAAAGTTTCCCAAAGCCCAGCACTGGCGCGCCGGGATCATCGGCGGGATGATTTGCGAAAGCCTGACCATGCTGCTGGTGGTGATCTGGGCGCCCTCTACCGCGCTGGGGCTGGATATTGTGGCGAAAATCGGCGCGCCGATGATCTTCGGCACCGTCTGTATCGGCTTTATTGTGCTGCTGGTGCAGAGCGTTGAGGGGGAAAAAGAGGCAATTGCCGGGCGGCAGGCGCGGCTGGCGCTGGATATTGCCAATAAAACGCTGCCGCTATTTCGCAATGTGAACAGCGAGTCATTGCGCCAGGTGTGCGACATCATTCGCCGCGATATTGACGCCGATGCGGTGGCGATCACCAACGTTGATCACGTGCTGGCTTATGTCGGGGTGGGCGAAAATAACTACCTCGACAACGATGATATTATTAGCCCGACCACCCAGCAGGCGATTACCACCGGTGAAATTATCATTAAAAACAATGATGAAGCGCACCGCACGCCGGAGATCCACTCCATGCTGGTGATCCCGCTGCGCGAACAGGGCATCGTCACCGGAACGCTGAAAATTTACTACTGCCATGCACATCAGATTACCTCCGCGTTACAGGATATGGCGGTCGGCTTATCGCAGATTATCTCAACGCAGTTAGAAGTCTCCCGCGCCGAACAGCTGCGCGAGATGGCCAATAAAGCGGAGCTGCGCGCACTGCAAAGTAAAATTAACCCCCACTTTCTCTTTAACGCCCTGAATGCCATCTCCTCATCCATTCGCCTCAATCCCGATACCGCGCGCCAGCTGATCTACAATCTGTCGCGCTATCTGCGCTATAACATTGAATTAAAAGATGATGAGCAGATCGACATTAAAAAAGAGCTTTACCAAATCAAGGACTATATCGCCATTGAGCAGGCGCGCTTCGGCGATAAGCTGACGGTTATCTATGATATCGATGAAGAGGTGAGCTGCGTGATCCCGAGCCTGCTGATCCAGCCGCTGGTAGAGAATGCGATTGTCCACGGTATTCAGCCCTGCAAAGGCAAAGGCGTGGTCACCATTAGCGTGGAAGAGTGCGGCAACAGGGTGCGCATTGCGGTGCGCGATACCGGCAATGGCATTGCCCCAGAAATGATCGCTCGCGTCGAAGCAGACGAAATGCCGGGGAATAAAATTGGTCTGCTGAATGTTCATCAGCGGGTGAAACTACTGTATGGCGAAGGGCTGCATATTCGCCGCCTGACGCCGGGCACCGAAATCGCCTTTTATGTGCCCCGCCAGACGTCGCGCGCGACGCTGTTGCCCTGACCGGAGAGAAGATGAAAGTCATCATTGTAGAAGATGAATTCCTGGCGCAGCAGGAGCTAAGCTGGCTTATTCGCGAACACAGCCAGATGGAGATTGTCGGCACGTTCGATGATGGTCTCGACGTGCTGAAGTACTTACAGCACAACCGCGTGGACGTCATTTTTCTCGATATCAACATCCCGTCGCTGGATGGCGTGTTGCTGGCGCAGAATATCAGCCAGTTCGCTCATAAACCCTTTATTGTCTTTATCACCGCGTGGAAAGAGCATGCGGTCGAGGCGTTTGAACTGGAAGCGTTCGACTACATCCTGAAACCCTATCAGGAGTCACGCATCGTCAATATGTTGCAGAAGCTGGAGAGCGCCTGGCAGCAGCAGGCTGGTACCGCGAGCAGCCCGCAATCGCGGGAAAACGCCACCATTAACCTGGTAAAAGATGAGCGGATTATTGTCACCAGTATTCACGACATCTATTACGCAGAAGCGCACGAGAAGATGACGTTTGTCTATACCAGGCGGGAATCGTACGTGATGCCGATGAATATTACCGAGTTTTGCAGCAAGCTGCCAACGGCGCACTTCTTCCGCTGCCACCGCTCATACTGCGTTAATCTGGACAAGATCCGCGAGATCGAACCCTGGTTTAACAACACCTATATTCTGCGGCTGCGGGACCTCGATTTTCAGGTGCCCGTCAGCCGCAGCAAGGTAAAAGAATTCAGGCAACTGATGAATCTTTAGAGGACATAACCCAGCGTCTGGCGCAGATGTGCGCCGGAGCCCAGCAGGCCTGGGTTATCGTGAACAATCAGGTAGACCGGAATATCCTGCACATAGGCTTTGAAGCGCCCTTTATCTTCGAAGCCGCCGCGAAAACCGGAGGCGGTGAAGAAATCAAGGAAGCGCGGCACGATGCCACCCGCGATGTAAACGCCGCCAAACGTGCCGAGATTGAGCGCCAGGTTGCCGCCAAAACGGCCCATAATCACGCAAAACAGCGACAGCGCGCGGCGACAGTCGGTGCAGCTGTCCGACAATGCACGCTCGGTAATATCTTTTGGTTGCAGGTTTTCCGGCAGGCGACCGTCTGATTTGACAATCGCGCGGTAGAGGTTGATAAGCCCGGGGCCGGAGAGCACGCGCTCGGCGGAGACGTGGCCAATTTCAGCCCGCAGCTCCTCAAGGATAATTCCCTCCTCTTCGCTGTTCGGTGCAAAATCGACGTGGCCGCCTTCGCCCGGCAGACTCACCCAGCGCTTATCCACATGCACCAGATGCGCGACGCCAAGACCGGTGCCGGCACCGTAAACGGCAATCGGTTTGCCTTCAACCGGCGCGTTGCCGCCAAACTGAATCAGGTGTTCCGCTTTCAGCATCGGGATGGCCATTGAAACGGCGGTGAAATCGTTGATGATCTCCAGATGCGCGAAGCCGAGGTTTTGCCTCATTTCGTCAATGGAGAAGGCCCAGGTGTGGTTGGTCATCGCCACCCAGTCGCCGGTGATGGGGCAAGCGATGGCGATACAGCCATCTTCCACACTCACCTCGTGCTCTTCGAGGTAAACGCGAACGACCGCTTCCAGGCTCGGGTAATCAAGACCTGAATAGGTCTTCGCCCGGGAAATGTCGCCGGTCTCGACATCACACAACGCTAAGCGCGCGTTGGTGCCGCCCACGTCTCCCACTAAAGCATATTTTTTCATTCTTCTACGGCTCCGCTAAAGTCAGAATAAATCTTTGGCACACTGTAAATTCAAGGCGCTGTAACGACAACGACCATATCACGAGTGCCCCTTTATTATCGATCTACATCACAGATTAGCCCTAAGCTTTCAGACTGATTACTGCCTTATTGCCGCAGTGCGTTACAAGGAGATACCTGGAGTGCGTTTGTGCGCTGAAATAGTGCGCAACATGGCGCGCTTTTGTGCCTGGAATTTATCGCTTCCCCTTTTATCAGGAGTATTTGCATGATTTACCTGGCGGACCCCGCACGTTATGAAAAAATGGCCTATAACCGTTGCGGCGAGAGCGGGCTCAAATTGCCTTTGGTGTCGCTCGGGCTGTGGCATAACTTTGGCGATGCCACACTGCTTGAGACCAGCCGACAGCTGCTGCGCCACGCCTTTGACCTCGGCATCACCCATTTCGATCTGGCGAATAACTACGGACCACCGCCCGGCTCGGCCGAGAGCAACTTTGGGCGCATCATGCAGGAGGATTTCCGCCCCTATCGTGATGAGCTGATTATCTCCAGCAAAGCCGGTTACACCATGTGGGACGGCCCTTATGGCGACTGGGGATCGCGCAAATATCTGGTTGCCAGCCTCGATCAGAGCCTGCGGCGCATGGGCATTGAGTATGTCGATATTTTCTATCATCACCGCCCGGATCCCGAGACACCGCTGAAAGAGACAATGCGCGCACTCGATCACCTGGTGCGCCAGGGCAAGGCGCTCTATGTCGGGCTGTCGAACTACCCGGCGGCACAGGCGCGGGAAGCGATCGAGATCCTTAACGATCTCGGCACGCCGTGCCTGATCCATCAGCCGAAATACTCGCTGTTTGAACGCTGGGTCGAGAGCGAGCTGCTGGATCTGTTGCAGGAAAAAGGCGTTGGCAGTATCGCGTTTTCGCCGCTGGCTGGTGGGCAGTTGACCGACCGCTATCTGCAAGGGATCCCGGCGGATTCGCGCGCGGCGAGCGGCAGCCGCTTCCTCAACCCGGATCAACTCACCGAAGAGAAACTGGCGACGGTGCGGGCGCTAAATGCCGTGGCCGGGCGCCGCGGGCAGAAGCTCTCGCAGATGGCGCTGGCGTGGGTGCTGCGCGGCGGGAAAGTGACGTCGGTGCTGATTGGTGCCAGTAAGACCAGCCAGCTTGACGATGCGGTGGGGATGCTGGAGAACCGGACATTTAGCGCCCAGGAGTGCGAGGAGATTGACGCCATTCTCGCCGGCACGCAGTAAGCGAGCGATTTAGCAAAACGTGCTCTTAACGATGATTTAGGAGTTCCGCCACTAATACGGGGTTTGCGCGCCCCGTAATATTGCCGCCACAGGCCTCCCCGGCCCGATCGTGAAGGAGAAGAGTATGTTCAGGTCACTGATTCTGGCAGCAGTATTACTGGCTTTTGCGCCGCTGGCCGCCAATGCTGGAGAAATCACCCTGTTGCCGTCGGTTAAATTGCAGATCGGCGATCGCGATAATTATGGTAACTACTGGGACGGCGGCCGCTGGCGCGACCGCAATTACTGGAACAATAATTATGAGTGGCGCGATCACCGCTGGCATAAACATGACCGCGGCTGGCATCGTGGCTGGGATAAACGTGGTTGGGACAAGCGTGACGCCTATGAGCGCGGCTATCGCGAAGGCTGGAACGATCGTGACGATCGCCGTGGACCGGGTCGCGGTCACGGGCATGGACACCACCATTAATTGTGTTTCGCAGGTAGTTTGATTACCCGGTGAAACGTAAAGTGCCGGATGGCGGCTAACGCCTTATCCGGCCTACGCGATCCAGCCCCCGAAAAGTTTTGTGCGCCGATAAATTTTTGTAGGCCCGATAAGCGTAGCGCCATCGGGCATTCAGCATCAAACCGTCAAACCGCACCAGATTCGTAGGCCCGATAAGCGTAGCGCCATCGGGCATTCAACACCGAACCTTCAAACCGCACAAGATTCGTAGGCCCGATAAGCGCAGCGCCATCGGGCATTCAAGCCGCAGAAACGATACGCCCATTGCCACCGGGCGTTATTTACCCATCAACTCGGCAAGCGTTCCCACCAGCAGCCAGCCATTCAGGCACACCACCAGCGCGACAATCACCCAGCCAGTGCGTCTTACCAGCACGGTATTCACCAGTTCGCCCATCAATTTTGCATTACTGGTAAACACCAGCAGCGGCACCAGCGCCAGCGCGATACCAAAGCTCAGCAGCACCTGGCTCATCACCAGGATTCGCGTCGGGTCCAGCCCCAGCCAGATAACAATAAACGATGGCATCATAGTGATGGTACGGCGTACCCACAGCGGAATATGGAACCGGACAAACCCCTGCATCACCACCTGCCCGGCCAGCGTACCAACGACAGTCGAAGAGAGACCCGCAGCCACCAGACTGAGGCCGAAAATAGTCGCCGCGGCATGGCTTAACAGTGGCTCCAGCGTTAAATAGGCCTGGTCGAGATCGGCCACCCCGGTGTGTCCATTAAAGTGAAATGCCGCCGCAGCTGTCGCCATCATCGCCAGGTTAACAAATCCGGCAATGGTCATTGCCAGCCCGACATCCCATTTGGTGGCGGAATAACGCTCCCGGCGCGTACCGTCATGCAGGTTTTGCGTCAGGGAGGAGTGCAGATAGATGACGTGCGGCATAATGGTCGCGCCCAGTACCCCGGCGGCAAGGAACACCGCATCAGTGCCTGAAAGCGTAGGAATAACAATCCCTTTTGCCAGCGCCGCCAGCTTCGGCTGCGAGAAAATTAGCTCAACGATATAGGCCGCCGCGACAAACAGCAGCAGGCCGCCAATCACCTTTTCCAGCGGTTTCTGCCCGCGCTTTTGCAGCATCAGGATCAGGAAGGTGGCGATCCCGGTCAGCACCGCGCCCTGCATCAGCGACACGCCGAGGATCAGCTTGAAGCCAATCGCCGCGCCGATAAACTCCGCGAGGTCCGTCGCCATGGCGATAATTTCCGCCTGCACCCAGTAAAACCACACCAGCGGGCGCGGATAGTGATCGCGGATCTGCTCCGCGAGATTTTTGCCGGTCGCAATACCGAGCTTGGCAGAAAGCAGCTGAATGAGCATCGCCATCAGGTTCGCCCACACCACTACCCATAAAAGCTGGTAGCCGAAGGTCGCGCCCGCCTGAATATTGGTGGCAAAGTTACCCGGATCGATGTAACCAATAGCAGCGATAAATGCAGGCCCCATCAGCGCAAACCGGAGTTTGCGTGCTGCCCGTCCGTTACTGCTCTCCACGCGACTACTGCTCATTTATTGCCCCTAAATATAGCCTTTGCTATGTTTGATGCTACCAAAATGAGAATGATTATCAAGATCGTTAGGATGGGTTTACTTGATTTCTCTGATAGCCTGAAACAATAGAAGGGTTGAATGCCAAGGATGGTGACGGCGGCGACAACATTTACCGCAGCGTTATGTTATGAGTCTAGCAGCGTGACGCAACTTTTCACGGCCTTTATTAACATACCTGAATTGTATGTTTGATCACTAATTTTGAGTCTGGTCACAGGACATTAATATAGTGTGCCTTTGATCTCGTTTTCTTTTGTCTTGTTACATAGAATGTGCACGAAATTCCTACCCGTCTCATATTTGGAGCAAATATGTCCCGCGTTCTGCACTTTGTCCTGGCGCTTGCTGTTGTGGCGCTGCTTGCCTTGCTCGTGAGCAGCGATCGCAAAAAGATCCGCATCCGCTTTGTTATTCAACTGCTGGTGATTGAAGTTGTGCTGGCCTGGTTCTTCCTCAACTCTGATGTCGGCCTTGGCTTCGTAAAAGGCTTCTCCGAGATGTTTGAAAAACTGCTCGGCTTTGCCAACGAAGGCACCAACTTCGTCTTCGGCAAAATGAATGACGAAGGCCTGGCCTTCTTCTTCCTGAAAGTGCTCTGCCCGATCGTCTTTATCTCTGCGCTGATTGGTATTTTGCAGCACATTCGCGTCCTGCCGATTGTGATTCGCGCCATCGGTACGGTGCTGTCGAAAGTGAACGGCATGGGTAAACTGGAATCGTTTAACGCGGTCAGCTCCCTGATTCTGGGTCAATCTGAGAACTTTATTGCTTATAAAGATATCCTCGGCAAAATGTCACGCAACCGCATGTACACCATGGCCGCGACAGCAATGTCGACAGTTTCGATGTCAATTGTGGGTGCCTACATGACCATGCTGCAGCCGAAATATGTCGTCGCGGCGCTGGTGCTGAACATGTTCAGTACCTTTATCGTGCTCTCGCTGCTCAACCCGTACCGCGTGGATGAGAGCGAAGAGAACCTGCAGATGGCGAAACTGCACGAAGGTCAGAGCTTCTTTGAGATGCTGGGTGAATACATTCTGGCAGGTTTCAAAGTGGCGATTATCGTTGCGGCGATGCTGATTGGCTTTATCGCGCTGATTTCCGGCCTGAACGCCCTCTTCGCAGCCGTGCTGGGCATCTCCTTCCAGGGCATTCTGGGGTACATCTTCTACCCGGTTGCCTGGGTGCTGGGCGTACCGGCTCATGAAGCGTTGCAGGTAGCGAGTATCATGGCGACTAAACTGGTCTCCAACGAATTCGTGGCGATGATGGATCTGCAGAAAATTGCCTCCACCCTCTCTCCGCGTTCGGAAGGTATCCTCTCGGTCTTCCTGGTATCCTTTGCTAACTTCTCCTCTATCGGCATTATCGCAGGCGCGATCAAAGGCCTGAACGAAGAGCAGGGCAACGTGGTTTCCCGCTTTGGTCTGAAGCTGGTTTACGGTTCGACGCTGGTGAGCGTGCTCTCTGCGGCGATCGCGGCGCTGGTTATCTGATTCGAATATGCTTTAACAAAAACCGGGGCATGCCCCGGTTTTTTTATGCCAGCTGCTGCGGCTTGCCGAGCAGATAGCCCTGCAAATAGTCGACGCCCGCATTGAGCAGCAGCTCGCGCTGCGCCTCACTCTCCACGTACTCGGCCACCACCGTCAGACCTTTGGCCTTTGCCAGATCGCATATCGCTTTCACGATCATCGCATCCTGCGGATCAGTGAGGATATCGCGCACAAAACAGCCGTCGATTTTGATGATATCCGCCTTGATGCGCTTTAAACGCTCGAAGTTGGCGTAGCCGGTGCCGAAGTCATCAATAGCGATCTTAAACCCCGCCTCGCGTAAGCGCGTGATATTACGGATGCTCACTTCCGAGTGGGAAAAAGCCTGCTCCTCGGTAATTTCAATAATCACCGCCTGCGCGGCGATGCCGTAGCGCGCAAACAGTGCAAGAAACTGGGTAGCGAAGGATTGCTGCATCAGGGTCAGCGGCATCAGATTGAGGGAGAAACGCGCCTTTGCAGCGGGCTGCGGATGCGCCTGCATCCATTTCAGCAGCGTTTCGACGACCTGCATATCGAAGCGCGAACCGAGATCAAACTGGGCAATCACCGGAATAAACTGGTCGGGCATGATGATATGGCCATCGCTGACCAGCCTTGAGAGGATCTCGTGATAGCCCTCGCCATTGGCATCGACGATGGGCTGGGCATAGAGCGTAATCCCGCTCTCCTCCAGCGCCCGTTTCACCCTCTCCAGTTGCAGCACGCGCTCAGTGGTCTGGGTATTCACTTCCGCCAGGCTGTTAGTGAGCGCCAGCACACGATTTTCGCTGTCCGTCTGCTCTGACAGCCAGCTCAGCTGGCCGAGCGTCTGCTGCAACGCCTCCCGGTTGCCCTGCAGTTCGCCCCACGAGGCACCGAACTCAATCTCCAGCGGGTTCTTATTCCAGCAGATGCGCTGGCTGTTAAGGCGATCCAGCATCGAGTGCAGGCGCGCCAGGGTTTCTGGCCCACTGAGTAGCAGGAGTAATTCATTACCGGGCAGCTGAAAGAAATGCTCTCCTTCACGCAGCCAGGGTTGCAGCGTGCGGGTGACGCTGCGCTTCACATGTACGCGCATCATCATGCCAAAGTGGCGGCTGAGGAAATCGAGATTTTTCATATGCAGGCAGCAGACGATACTGCCCGGCTGGCGCTCCACTTCTCTTTCCAGCGCGCGCAGATTGGGCAACCCGGTGAGGGGATCGCTCATCGCTTGCGCCTGCCAGCGCCGCTTTAGCCACAGGCTGCGGTTGAAAACGCGGATGTTATAGAGCAGGCAGACGGTGAAACAGATCAGCACTGACATGACAAATGCCAGCGAGTAATCCGCTCGTACGCCATGAAAGAAGTTGTTGTTATAGGCCAGTAACAGGAAAGCCGAAATGGACCAGCTCAGCGTCAGAAACGTGCCCGGCAGGCGGCTACAGCCAAAGTTGAAGATAATAAAGATCACCGGTACCAGATAACCGGCAATCAGATCTGATTTATAGGGTGCGCATAGAAGCGCCACAACGGTGATTAATGTCGCCAGCCAGCCCAGGCTAAATAAACGTTTTCTTTTGCTAAAACAGGGAATAACGCTACGACGCCACCACACTTTTTCGAAGCGCGGATTGAGGATCATGCGCATCGGATAATAAACAATCATGGTGAAAATCAACGCCGAACACATCAAACTCTGAATATCGATTATTGAGAATATTAACGAACCGCTGCCGAAATAATTGGAGAGATAGACCGGATAATTAAGCCACTCCCCGGCAAGATACATCGATACTTTTATCCCGACGGGCGCAATAAATCCCAGCCATAAAATGCGTACCCCCATATTTTTATTGGGAATACCGTAACGCCAGCGCGAACCAAGCTGCCAGCGAACAATGCCGCACACGATAAAGAGAATAAACAGCTGGCAGAAGAGCAGCACTGCCGCTTCGTCGAAAGGCAGATGAAAAGCAATCTCATTAATGATGGCGGAGCCGATAATGAGCGGCGCAATGGCGTGACGACCAAATAACAGCAGCAGCGCCAGCGTAACGCTTAAGGGTAACCAGGCGAGATAAATATTGCCGCCATCAACGACCGTTTTCGGCGAAATATAACGGGCTACGGGAATGGCCACCAAGCACATCATTAACGCCAGAAGAAACGGCTTCACGTAACCGGATTTCATAAAATAATGTCGGCTCTGGTGGTTAAAAAATAATTACCATGAATAATAGGTTTATTGAAAGAGTGAAGCAAGCAAGGGAAATGGGCGAGAAAATAGCAGAGATGCATCTTTATCAGACAACAGCGTAGAGAAAACCTGAAACAAAAAACCCCCGCGTAAACGCGAGGGTTCAAATTTTGGTGGAGCTAAGCGGGATCGAACCGCTGACCTCTTGCATGCCATGCAAGCGCTCTCCCAGCTGAGCTATAGCCCCACAATGTTACTTTACGCACCAGTTCCGTTGGGTTCGGAATTTGGTGGAGCTAAGCGGGATCGAACCGCTGACCTCTTGCATGCCATGCAAGCGCTCTCCCAGCTGAGCTATAGCCCCATCGCGTAAAGCGTGTCGTGTTGACGGGCGGCATGATATGAATTCCCTTGTCAGGTGTCAACGGCAAAATCACCGCCCCTTTATCAACCGCTGAAAAAGCATGCAATTGAATCCCCTTGCGAAGCGCCTCGCAGCCAGCAGTTAAACCTGTCACATTTTCTTCTAAAATGGTGCTATAACATAAACCACTAATTACCCTTACTACTCACCGGGAAATTATATGCTCAAGGAACGAATGACGCCGGAAGAGCTGGCTACGCTTACCGGGTACAGCCGGCAAACCATCAATAAATGGGTGCGTAAAGAGGGGTGGATCACCTCGCCAAAACCTGGCGTTCAGGGAGGAAAAGCCCGCCTGGTTCACGTTAATGAACAGGTTCGCGCCTTTATCCGCAGCGCGCAGCGCAATGAACTCTCCCCTTCTACCGACAACGCCAGCAGCGACGCTTCGCTGGAAGCACTTCTGCTCAGGCTGGCAAAAGAGATGACAGACGCCGAGCGCACTCTGCTCTCTTCAATGCTTTTACGCGACGGCATCACCGGCCTGTTGCAACGTTTAGGGATCCGCGACCAGAAATAAGATGAACACATTACCAAGCAAAATGACCACCGCTGAGTTAGCCAACCGCCTCGGCGTCACACGACAGACCATCAACCGCTGGATCAAACGTCACAAGTGGAAAACCGAGAGTCTCCCCGGCGTAAAAGGGGGCCGCGCCCGCTACGTATTGATCACGGATAAAGTGCTGAGCCTGGTGATGGAACTGCCCGCCATGCGCCACAGCGGTTTTAACAGCTCGCTCGCCGAACCGCCAACGCCCTATCTCACCGCGCCAGGCACCATGCAAAATATCATCAACGCCTTGCAGATGCTTACCGCTGACGAACTGCACCAGCTTGAAGTGCTGCTGGCACGGGAAGGGCTGAGCACCTTTTGCAGCCGCTTAGGTATTAAGCAGACGATACAAGAGTGAAAAAACCGGCCAGATGCCGGTTTGTACTGTTAATGGGTGTGCTGATGGTTTTCACGCCGGTAGGCTCCCGGCGGCTGGTTAAAGGTGCGGGTAAAGATCCGCGTGAAAGTTTGTTGCGAATCGAAGCCATATTTCAGGCAGATGTCGTAAACCTTCTGATCGGTGTTGCGTAAATCCTGCGCGGCGCGCGCGAGTTTGCGCTCGCGGATATAGCGCCCGAGGCTCTCCCCTTTGTACTGCAAAAAGAGCCGTTGCAGATGCCACTTGGAGTAGCCTGCGTGCGCGGCAATCTCATCAATACGCAAGGGTTGATGAAGATTGTCGTCGATCCACTCGACGATAGTGTCGATAACCTGAGCGGAAATAGTCATGCTGCGATCCCCCCTGCACTTCGATTAATTAAACGGTTTATTCCCACCAGGCGCTGAATGTTTGCGCCGTATCGGCCGCAAACACCACTTCGCCCAGCTTCGGTGTCAGTAAGCGAAACTCTTTATCGCGGCTGGCAGCCGCTAAACGTTTGTACGGATCGTCCCAGCTGTGTTTTGCCAACACAAAACGCCCGGCATGGCCCGGCAGCACTGCGCGTGCCTGCAGATCCTGCGCCGCCTGCGCGCTCTGCTCCGGCATCATATGAATATATTTCCACGCCTCGTCGTACTGCCCATTTTCCATAATGGCAATATCGATGGGGCCGAACCTGTCGCCGATGGCCTTAAAGTGCGGGCCATAACCGCTGTCGCCGCTGTAGTAGACTTTGCGTTCAGGCGTGACAAACAGAAAGCTGGCCCACAGCGTCTGGTTGCGCTTCAGCCCACGGCCGGAGAAGTGACGCGCGGGCAGAATATTGACGCTAAGCGTATCGCTGACCTGCACGCTCTGCTGCCAGTCCGCCTCCTCAATCTTCGCCGCCTCCATCCCCCAGTAACGCAGATGGGAGCCGACACCGAGTGGCGTAACAACGCGTTTGATCTTCGGCATCAGCGCCTTGATGGTGGCGTGATCGAGGTGGTCATAATGGTCGTGGGAGATAATCAGCAGATCGATCTCCGGCATACTCTCTGCGGTCCAGACGCCGTTACCGGCAAACGCTTTATTGAGAAAGGAGAACGGCGCGGCGTAGTCGCTCAGCACCGGGTCGATCAGGATGCGTTTGCCCGCCAGCTGCATATACCACGAGGAGTGCCCCATCCAGACCAGCGTATCCTCCTGCAACGGCAGCGCCGCAAGATCGGTTGCCACCATCGGTAGCGGCTGCTGCGGGCGCGCGTTTTCGCGTTTACCGAAGAGAAAATCCCACCACAACGCCAGCTTATTTTGCTCACCGGTAAAGCCCGGCGTCGGCAATGTATTGTGAAATGCGCCATCGCGGTAATGGGGCGATTTTTCCACGGCGCTGAGCGCCTCACCCTGCGGTGGCTGGCCAAAACCGGCATTCAGAACAAAAGGTAAGCTTGCAGCAGACGCAACGAGCATAACGACAACCACGCTGATAGTGAGACGTTTCATATCCTGACCCGGCTAAATCGATCCCATCCGTTGAGACGATACTCATTGAACTTGATTATGAGTGAGTAAGCACTCATTATAGAAACGAACATTAAATCGTCAAGACGATTTTTCGTTGTTTGATATTCGACGTTGCAGCCTCTCAAAGGGCATGTTTCAATCGTGGTTTTTGTAAAAAGCGGAGAAAAGCGGCGTGGCTCGTCCGAAGAGTGAAGATAAGAAACTGGCATTACTGAAAGCAGCAACCAAAGCGATTGCCCAGTCGGGGATTGCCGCCTCAACCGCGCTTATCGCCCGTAATGCAGGCGTCGCGGAAGGGACACTGTTTCGCTACTTCGCCACCAAAGACGATCTGTTGAACGCGCTCTATCTGCATCTGAAAACCGATCTTTGCGGCACCATGCTGGCGAATCTCGACCGCTCCAGCAGCGATTCGAAGGTGCACACCCACTCCATCTGGGACAGCTATATCGACTGGGGTATTCGCCACCCCAACGGCCATCATGCGGTGCGCCAGATCGCCATCAGCGAAAAGCTGACCGCCGGAACCAAGCAGCAGGTAGCCGATATCTTCCCGGAGCTGCATGAGCTGTGCCACCGCTCGGTGCGCCCGGTTTTCCTCTCGGATGAGTACGCCGCCTTTGGCGATGCCATTTTCCTGGCGATGGCGGAAACCACCATTAACTTTGCGGGACGCGATCCCTCGCGGACCAAAGAGCTTAAGCGCCTCGGCTTTGAGGCGATGTGGCGCGCGCTGGCGAAGGAGGAAAACGATGGAGAGTAAAACCTTGCAGGAGAGCGCTCATCGCTACGCGCTGTCGCTCCCCTTTACCGAGCACTGCTGGCCGTTTGGCCCGGAACATGACGTCTTCAAGGTGTGCGGCAAGATCTTTATGATGACCACCACCGCCCACGGCAGGCCGATGGTAACGATGAAATCGGAGCCGCAGACTGCCCTGCTTAACCAGCAGATCTACCCCAGTATTGAACCGGGCTATCACATGAATAAAAAGCACTGGATCTCGGTCTACGCAGGCGATGAGATTGACCTCCCGCTGCTCGAATCCCTGATCCAGCACGCCTGGGATCGCGTGGTCGACACCCTGCCGCGAAAAGATCAGAAGCGCCTGCGTCCTTAAGCATTCTGCGCCAGCCACTGCAGCGCCTGCTCGCCCTGCTCATCCACCGGCATATAGACCAGTAACCGCGATCCGTTGCGCGGCGCGGAGTACCAGTACATCTGCTGCAGGGTAATCGTGCCGAGCTGCGGGTGCGCAAAGACCTTGACCTTATTCTCCACGCCGCTCACTTCATAGTGCTTGCGCCACAGCGTTTCAAACTCCGCCGACGCCGCGCAAAAGCGTGCCAGCTTCGCTTCCCATATCGCATCCCCGCGGTGCGCGGCCATGGCCGCCCGGAAATAGGCAACGAAAGTCGAAAGCACCTGATCATCCAGCCCAAGGCGGCTGCGCCACTGCGGATGGGTTAAGTAGAGATAGATGCAGTTGCGGTCATCTTCCGGGATCTCGTCAAACTTGATGCCCATCAGGCGCTCAAACCCGGCATTCCACGCAACAATATCGAAATTGGGTTTCTGGATACTGGCAGGATTCGGCAGCAGGCTGTCCAGCAGGCGGCGCGTGCTGTCGCTGATGCCTTCGCACTGCGGGGAGTTGAGCGCTTCGGTCGGCGCTAGCCCAGCCAGCAGAAAAAGATGCCGCGTCTCGGTTGGCGTGCACTGCAATGCGGAGGCTATCGCCTGCAAAACATTAGCCGAGGGGTTCACCTCGCGGCCCTGCTCCAGCCAGGTGTACCAGGTGACGCCAACATCGGCTAGCAGCGCCACCTCTTCACGCCTGAGGCCCGGCGTGCGCCGCCGGCTGCTGCGCGGCAGGCCGAGCCGCTGCGGGTCGAGGCTTTCGCGCCGCGCGCGCAGAAACGCGCCCAGCTGTTTGCGGCTCTCTTCAAGCAGCGCCAGCTGCGGCTGTTTATCCACCATCAACGTCATAAACCCTCCAGCATGGTAGTGCCAGTACCCGTATAGGCAAGAACTGGTACCCGTTTTCTCATTCGGCGATGCTACGTCCATCTGATGAATGACGCAATGGAGTTACCATGAATACGTCTGCTGTTTCTCCGGGCCGGGCGGGCCTGTTTTTACTGTTAACCGGGCAGATGCTGCCGCTGATTGACACCTCAATCACCAATGTGGCACTCGATTCCATCACCCTGTCGTTACACACTTCAGCCACCCAACTGGCGCTGGTTGTCGCGCTCTACGGCGTGGCATTTGCCGTCTGTCTGGCAATGGGCAGCAAACTGGGGGATAACCTCGGCCGCCGCCGCATCTTTTTATGGGGCGTTGCGCTGTTCGGCATCGCCTCGCTGCTGTGCGGGCTGGCGAACTCGGTCTCTGCCCTGCTGGCGGCCCGCACGCTACAGGGAATGGGTGCGGCGCTGATTGTGCCGCAGATCCTCGCCACTTTGCATGTCACGCTGAAAGGCACTGCGCATGCCCGCGCCATCAGTCTCTACGGCGGGGTGGGCGGCGTGGCGTTTATCATCGGGCAGATGGGCGGCGGCTGGCTGGTGTCGGCGGATATCGCCGGGCTTGGCTGGCGCAACGCCTTCTTTATCAATGTGCCCATTTGCCTGCTTGTGCTACTGCTGAGCCGCCGCTACGTGCCGGAAACCCGCAGCGAACAGCGCACGCGCATTGACTGGCAAGGCACGACTGCACTGGCGCTGATCCTCTGCTGCCTGCTTTTCCCGCTGGCATTAGGCCCGGAGATGCACTGGCCGTGGCAGAGCAAAGCGGCGCTGCTGGCCCTCTTCCCGCTGGCGCTGTGGATGCGCAGCAGCGCGGTGCGGCAGGAGAAGCGCGGCATCACGCCGCTGGTGCCGCCACGCCTGCTTAAGCTGCCGAGCATCCGCTTTGGTTTGCTGATTGCGCTGCTCTTTTTCAGCGCCTGGGCCGGGTTTATGTTCTGCATGGCGCTCACCTTACAGGCCGGGATGGGCATGACCCCCTACCAGTCCGGAAATAGTTTTATCGCCCTCGGCGTCGCCTATTTTATCGCTGCCTGGTATGCGCCGAAGCTGATTAGCCGCTACAGCATGCGCACCATTTTGTTGACCGGGCTTACCATTCAGATTGCCGGTTTGCTGACGCTGATAGTGACTCTGCACCTCTCAGGCCGCGTGGTCGGCGTGCTGGCACTCGCCCCGGCAACCCTGCTGATTGGCTACGGCCAGGCGCTGATCGTTAACAGCTTCTACCGTATCGGCATGCGTGACATCACCGCCCAGGACGCGGGCGCAGGCAGCGCGCTGCTCAGTACGCTGCAACAGTCGGCGCTCGGTCTGGGGCCTGCGCTGCTCGGCGGCATCTTTCTTCACCTTGTCGGCCAGTCGCACGGCGACTACAGCGCGGCGCTAAGCGGTTTTCTGGCAACAGAGGTGGTGATGATGCTGGCGCTTGTCGCAGCGGCACTCGTTGCCCGTCGGCAGTTAGCGCCCCGCTGCCCGACCAGTGCCTGAGGCAAATAAAAACGCCAGCACGGAGGCTGGCGTTTTCTCTTTTGATACTGAGGCTTATGCGCGCTTCGGTGTCCGCCGCAGCAGTTTGAAGGCGGTAAACAGGAACACAATCCACACCGGCAGCAAAATGGCCGACAGGCGCATATCGTCGATGGAGTACATCAGGCCGAGAATAAACAACATAAAGCCGATGCAGAGGTAGTTGCCCGCCGGAAAGAGCAGCGCTTTGAACTGCGGATCGCGCCCTTTGCGGCGCATCGCGGCGCGGAACTTCAGGTGCGCCAGCGAAATCATGATCCAATTCAGCAGCAGAGTGGCGACCACTAACGCCATCAGCATGGCAAAGGCTTTCTGCGGCAGCAGATAGTTCACCAGCACCACCAGCGAGGTAATCGCGCCGGAGAGGATCAGCGAGTTGACCGGTACGCCGCGACGGCTGACGCGCGTTAAAAACGCGGGCGCATTGCCCTGCACCGACAGGCCAAACAGCATCCGGCTGTTGGAGTAAACGCCGCTGTTATAGACCGACAGTGAAGCCACCAGAATGACGAAGTTGAGTGCTGAAGCAACTAAATTGCTGTCAAGTTCGTGGAAGATCATCACAAACGGGCTGCTGTTGGCCTGCACGTCAATCCACGGATAGAGCGCCAGCAGCACCACCAGCGAACCGATGTAGAAGAGCAGAATACGGTAAACCACCTGGTTAACCGCTTTTGGAATGGTGGTGTGCGGCTCGCTCGCTTCCGCGGCGGTGATACCAATCAGCTCAAGGCCGCCGAAGGAGAACATAATCACGGCCAGCGACAGCACCAGCCCATGCCAGCCGGTGGCGAAAAAGCCGTTGTACTGCCAGAGATTATTAATGCTTGCGCGTTCGCCGCCGTGGCCAGTGAACAGCATCCAGATGCCAAAGCCAATCATGCCGATAATTGCCAGCACTTTGATCAGCGCAAACCAGAATTCGGTTTCGCCATACAGGCGCACATTGACGAGGTTAACGGCGTTGATGATAACGAAGAAGGTGGCGGCCCAGACCCAGGTCGGGATATCGGGGAACCAGTACTGCATATAGATCCCGGCGGCGGTCAGTTCCGCCATGCCGACCAGCACAAACATTGCCCAGTAGTTCCAGCCGGAGAGGAAGCCCGCAAATGGCCCCCAATACTTAAAGGCGAAGTGGGAAAACGATCCGGAAACCGGCTCTTCAACCACCATTTCACCGAGCTGGCGCATAATCAAAAAGGCGATAATGCCGGCGATGGCGTAGCCGAGTAACACCGCAGGCCCGGCCATCTGAATTGCCGGACCGATGCCGAGAAACAGCCCGGTGCCAATCGCGCCGCCAAGAGCAATAAGCTGAATATGACGGTTCTTTAATCCCCGTTGTAGCGTCGGCGCTGCCTCCGACGCGGTCCCGGTCATGTTCCCCACGACCTGTGACGCGTTTTTCACGTCCTTCCCCTTTGTGGTTTCATTTAAAGGGGCACCTTTTAACATCTCCGCCAGGGGCTGGCAAGAAATGGTACCGGCAGCGGGGAGCCTGTACTAACCGACTCCCCGCTCCAGTCAGGCCTGCAGACGGAACTGCTGTACGCTCTGCGCCAACTGCTCTGCCTGATCTTCCAGCGACGTTGCGGCGGCAGCCATCTCCTGCACCAGCGAGGCGTTCTGCTGCGTTACGCCATCCATTTCGTTGACCGCAATGGTCACCTGACCGATGCCTTTGGCTTGCTCATCGGAGGCGCTGACAATTTCATTGATGATGGACTGCACCGAGTTCACCGCCTGGGTCATCTCCTGCATGGTTTTACCGGCATCGTTCACCAGCTGCACCCCGGTTTCCACCCGTTTACCGGACTCTTCAATCAGCGCGCCAATCTCTTTCACCGCATCGGCGCTGCGGCTAGCCAGATTACGCACTTCCGAGGCGACCACGGCAAAGCCACGCCCCTGCTCTCCGGCACGTGCCGCTTCCACCGCGGCGTTCAGCGCCAGAATATTGGTCTGGAAAGCAATGCTGTTGATAATGGCGGTGATATCACCGATCTTCTTCGCACTATCGTCAATCTGCGACATGGTTTGAACCACCTGGCCCACCAGCGCTTCGCCGCGGCTGGCAATCTGCGTGGCATTGGCGGTCAACGCGGTGGCATGGTGCGCATTGTCGGCGTTGTGTTTAACCGTGGCGCTGAACTGCTCCATACTGGCGGCGGTCTGCTCCAGCGCGGCGGCCTGCTGCTCGGTACGTGACGAGAGGTTGATGTTGCCGCTGACAATCTCGCCAGCGCCCTGGCGCACAGAACTGCTCGCCTCCTGGATCTGCCCGACCATCTGGCGCAGTTGGTCCTGCATGGTGTGCAGCGCATAGAAGAGGCTGCTGCGATCGCCCTCTTTCACCACAATAACGTTATCGAGTTTGCCTTCGGCGACCGCCAGCGCAATGCTCGCCCCCTCCAGCGGCTCACCGCCAATCGGTTTCAACACTTTGCGGCTAAAGAGCACACCCAGCAGCGCGCTGACCAGCAGGATGCTGATAATGCCAAGGATCACGGCGTTAAGCAGCTGGCGGTTAGCGGCAGCCATCACCTGGCTGACCGGCGCAACGATGCCCAGATACCAGTTATCGGTGCTGTTACCGATGGTGATGGGCTGCCAGGTCACCAGCGCTTTTTCGCCAAGGATCGGATCATCCTGCTCCACCACACTGGTGGTAAAGCCTTCGGTATTGCCAGGGTAGGGTTTACTGGTCAGTTTCTTATCCGGGTAGGAGATCACTTTTCCCGAGGTAGAGAGCAGCATCGCATAGCCGCCGCCTTCCCACGGTTTGATCTGGTTCACTTTCTGTTGCAGTGAAGCCAGGGAAATGTCGGAGGTGACCACCGCGTTGAGTTTGCCGTCATTAATGATTGGCGCGGCGACCGAGGTTAACAGCGTCGGGACCCCGTTATAGGCATAGCTGTAGGGTTCGATCAGCGTATCTTTTTGCGTGCGTTGCGGCACGAGGTAGTAGTCGCCCTGCCCCGGCGTAAAGATCGAGAGCAGCGGATGCATGGCATATTTACCGGCAGGATCGCGATCGGCAAACACCGCATAGCGCCCTTTGGGAGCCTGATCCGGTTTACCGGCAAACTCCGCGTCGCGACCATCGAAGGCGTTCTCTTCAAAAATCACTGACACGGAGAGGTAGTCCGGGTTATCGCGCACCGCATACTCAATTAACTTATTCGCTACGTTACGATCGGTGATCCCGGCCTGCGGCAGCGCGGCCAGGCTGTGGCCGAGGTTATGCGCCACATCGCGCGCATAGTTAAGCTGTTGCTGAATATTGAGCGCCTCACTGCGGGCGATTTTTTGCAGATATTGTTCGGCGAGCGCTTTTTGCTGATTGCTGGACTGCCAGCTCAGTACCCCGATAGTGACCACAAAACCGAGGGTGATGGTGATGGCGCCCGTCAGCAGCATTTGCGCGCGGGTGCTCATTTTTTTATTCACGAATTGTCTGGCCATTACGGCTCTCCTGGAGTCAGCCTTATGTCGTCAATGTTCCTTGCAGCATGCACTCCCTGTAGCAATGCTATCGGCGATTATTTTTTGATCTTTAATTGTTAAAAATGGGCAGACGGGAGAGGGAAACACGCCCTTTCCGCCAGCAAGGCAGCAGGCTAGCGCGGCGCTATATGTAGCGGCAGTTAACTTAACGGGCAGTAATGCTTAATACGGAGTTTTCGACTACGTGAGGGGCAATAACTTTATTTACATAATGTGATAACGGAAACTGCCCCGGTGGAGAAACCGGGGCGAGAGGGTCAGCCGCGATCGTCTTTCGGGCCGAGGAAATAGAAGCCAAACGGCAGCGAGCCGATGATGGTGAACATCAGGCTGTAAATCGCCACCCATGCGCCCTGCATGATAAACATCGAGGTGGTCCAGGAGGACATCGGCAGATTGTATTGATCCTCAACGCCTTCGAAGGTCACTTTTGACACCACGCTTACGGCAATCAGGAAGACCACCAGCACCGCGCAGAGAAATTTTTTCCCGTCGCGGGTTCGTAGTTTTTCCAGCATCTCACTCTCCTTTTATGTGGATTTTCTGTGCCGCGAGTGTAACCGATCTGCTGTTTAAATGTTGTGATTGAGCAAATAAAAGGCAGCATGCCGGATAAGCTGAGCGCGCTCCGGCCTGCTGCCATTTGAGGTTAAAAATCGTAGCTCATTGACACTTTCAGCTCACGGCCACCGCCCTGATAGATATAGGTGCCGTTATCTTCAACGCTTGCCCAGTAGCTCTTGTTGGTGACGTTATCCAGCCCGACGCGCCATACCATCTCGTTGCGATCGGCATTCAAGCGCATGCGGTAACGCGCACCGAGATCGAGGGTGGTGTAACTGTCCAGCTTTTTGCTGTTCGCCGCATTGGCGTACTGGGATCCGGTGTGATTGACTCGCGCCGTTGCCGTCAGCCCCTCAACCGCAGCGATGTCATACTCCGCGCCCAGCACCGAGTAGAAGCTCGCCACGCCAACCGGTTTATTGCCCTGATTGATGCCATCCTGAGTTTTGGTCATCTCGGCGTCGATCCAGGTTGCGCTGCCGTTCAGGCGCAGGCCGAGCGTCGGCTCGCCAAATACACTCAGCTCAACGCCGCGGTTGCGCTGCTCGCCGCTCAGCTCATAGATATTGGTGCTGCTGTTCTGAATAGCCGACGGTTTCTTAATTTCAAACAGCGACAGCGTACCGCCAATACGGCCAAAGTCCGTTTTCACCCCCACTTCATTCTGTTTCGAGTGGGCGATGCCGGTAGTTTGATACTGGTTCGCCGCCCCTTCTGGCGCGGTGCTGCCCGGTTGCAGTGCTTCGGTATGGTTGGCATAAAGCGAAACGACTTCCCACGGTTTGTAGACCACGCCGTAGGTCGGCATCCAGCGATCTTCAATAAAGCGCGCATTGCGGTTCTCGTCACCGGTGGCATTGTTGTAACTGTGAACCCACACTTTCTGGTAACGCGCGCCTGCGGTGAACAGCAGCGTATCGTCAAGCACGCCCAGCGTATCGCTCAGCAGCCAGCCCTGGGTGCGGTTGCGCCCGGTGGTTAACGGATCGCTGTAGTTGCCGCCGGTCAGGCTGTAATCCGGCATCGGCACCGCGCTGTTGTTGTAGATATTGACCAGCGGATTCTTCGACGACATGCGCCAGGCGACTTTGTCCTGCTTGATGCTGGCGGAGTAACCGACGTTGACTTTGTGCGACACCGGGCCGGTATCGAAGTTGCCGCGCAGGCCCGCCATGCCGCTCCAGCTATCGCTGATGCGATTGGTGTCGAGGCGACCAATCGTCGCATCGCCCGCTGCGTTAATCACTTTCGGCCCGCCATAGACGCCCTGCTCATGAGAGTGCTGGCCGCCAAAAGCGGCGTAGGCCGTCCAGATATCGGTGAGATCATACTCGGCGCGCGCGAGGCCAAACTCGTTTTCGATATCACTCCACGCCCACTTCTGGCTGGTGTTTTTGCTGTTACCCGGCACGGCGGGCACGAAATCGATGTTGCTAATATTGACCCCCATCGAACCGCCGTGGAAGGTCTTCTTCTGGTAGCCGACATCAAGGGAGCTACGCAGGCGCTCGCCGCGATAATCGAGGCCAACGGAGGCAACGGTGGTGCGGCGCTTATCATCTTCAACCGTGGTTTCACCCTCGCGGTGCAGCAGGTTAACGCGCACCCCGACCTGGTTGTTATCGCCATAACGCCGCCCGACATCCAGTGAACCGCCGAGCTGCGAGCGCGAGGAGTAATCGACGCCGAGGCGCGTCAGCGGGGTATCTTCAGCGTGTTTCGGCTCAAGGTTAATCATGCCGCCGACGCCGGAGGTGGCCGCGCCGTTCATTAACGCATTCGCCCCTTTAAAGATCTCGATGCGATCGAGCATCTGCGTATCGACCACCTGGCGCGGCACAATGCCCGCCAGGCCGCCCATCAGCATATCGTCGCCATCGAGTTTAAAACCGCGAATGCGGTAGGTTTCCGCCATATTGCCGTAGCCCTGGCTGACCTGCACCCCGGCATCATTGCGCACCACATCGGCGATAGTCTTCGCCTGCTGATCCTGCACCAGCTTCGAGGTATAGCCGATCACGTTAAACGGCACATCCATCGCCTTCTGTTCGCCCAGCATGCCAAGCCGCCCACCGTAGGCCACCTGGCCATCGAGATAGGCCGGCACCAGCGCGTCGCCGCCGGGTTTAAAATCGCTGCCGCTGGTGGACTGGACAATCAGCGTCTCCTCTTTCGTTCCGCTGGCGGGTGTTGCTGCCTGTACGGCATGCGTCGCCGCGCCAATCGCGAGCGCAAGCAAGCTCTTGCGCAAAGGTGACCAGGTATGTTTGCTGTTATTCATCATCGACTCATATCGAAGTGGAGAAAAAGGCCCGCATTCAGGCCGGATGGTTAAGGGCATCAGCCAGAAAGCTGGTCGCCATTGCCTCTCCCCGCCTGCCTTTTCGCGTTAGTTGACTGTGTGTGCGGGCGGGTAATATCCCGGTTGTGATGGCGTACTGCGCCGCGGCAACGCCATCAAACACCAAAGAGAATGAGAACTATACTCATTAACCTTAATGAGGCAAGCATAATTGACTCTATTCCCCTGCATCGATCGCGTTGATAACGGAGAGTGCAATCTCATACAAAATAGAGGGTTGACCACGAAGATGATAAAGATTATCTTTCGCATTACCGAATAGTTGAGTGTCTCACTCAGGTATTCGGTACGACATTGCTCACATTGCTTCCAGTATTTTTTGCCCGCCGTTTGTGCGGGCTTTTTTTTGCTTTTTTCGCCCTCCTTTCCCTCCCGCTGCGCCGGGCATAATTAGCGATTCCCTTCCATACTCAAACAAACATTTGCGTAAGGAATGGTTATGCCTTTGCCCGATTTTCATGTCTCTGAGCCCTTTACCCTCGGCGTTGAGCTGGAGCTGCAGGTGGTTAACCCGCCGGGCTACGACTTAAGCCAGGACTCATCCCGGCTGATCGACACCCTTCAGCACCGCGTCAGCGCCGGTGAGGTTAAGCACGACATCACCGAAAGCATGCTGGAGATCGCCACCGGCGTCTGCCGCGATATTCGCCAGGTTGCGCATCAATTTTCGGCGATGCACCACGCCATTTTGCAGGCCGCAGGCGAGCACCACGTGCAGATTTGCGGCGGCGGCACCCACCCGTTTCAGAAGTGGCAGCGGCAACAGATCTGCGCAGATGAGCGCTATGCCCGCACGCTGGAGATGTTCGGCTACCTGATGCAGCAGGCAACGGTGTTTGGTCAGCATGTCCATGTCGGCTGTACCAATGGTGATGATGCGATTTATCTGCTGCACGGCCTGTCGCGCTTTGTTCCGCACTTTATCGCCCTGAGCGCCAGCTCGCCCTATATTCAGGGCACCGATACGCAGTTTGCCTCCTCGCGGCTCAATATTTTCTCCTCATTCCCGGATAACGGCCCAATGCCGTGGGTGGCGAACTGGCAGGAGTTTGAAGGGCTGTTTCGCCGCTTAAGCTACACCTCGATGATTGAGAGCATTAAGGATCTGCACTGGGATATTCGCCCGAGCCCCGGTTTCGGTACCGTTGAAGTGCGGGTGATGGATACGCCGCTGACTATTTCCCACGCTGTCAGCCTGGCGGGCTTTATTCAGGCGCTGTCGCACTGGCTGTTGGCTGAGCGTCCGTTTAAATTCCAGGAGCGGGACTACCTGCTGTATAAATTCAACCGTTTTCAGGCCTGCCGCTTTGGTCTGAAGGGGGTGATAACCGATGTGCATACCGGCGAACAGCGCACCATTGCTGATGATGTATCGCATCTGCTGGAGAAGATCGCGCCGTGGGCCGATAAGCTTAATGCCAGCAGCGCGCTGGATGACATTGCCGTCTGCGTTAAACGCGGCAAAAGCGAAGCGCAGCTGATGCGGGAATTTATTGCCGATGGCGGATCGTTAATTGGCCTGATGAAAAAGCATACTGAAATTTGGGCCGCCGGATAACCCATATCTTATTTAAGGTTATTTTTTTGCCGTGGGGATATTTCACCTGCGGCAAACTCTTTTTCCGTTGATTAACAGAGAGATTTCTTAAATAACTAATACTTATGGAGTAGCGGTATTTCCTGAGAATTGATAAATATCAACAACCCCTGCATTAAAATAAAGGCCGCGCGTAATCACTCCGATAACAAATATATACACGCGAACAAGAGGCCTATTTATGAAGTGGATTTACCGTATCTCGATGAAGTCAAAACTGCTATTAGCTCTGCTGCCTCTGTTGTTTGCGCTTATCTGGCTTGCCGCCAGCGGCATCATGTCACGCGTTGAGACCGGCCAGCAGATGCATACCATCATTTCATTAACAACGCTGGCGAAAGAGGCCGGGAGCGTTATTCATGAATTGCAAAAAGAGCGCGGTTTAAGTGCAGGTTATATCGGCAGTAAAGGCCAGCAATTCAATAATGAGTTATCCACGCAATATCCCGTCTCGACAAAAGCGCTGACACAATTAACCGCGCTGCTCGACCAATTCCCGGAACAGGACGCGAATAGCGATATTCGCCAGGCGCTGGCGCAATTTCGCCAGCATCAGCAGGGTATTAATGGCTTTCGCGACCAGGTGCGCGCATTAAGCGTCAATGGATCGGATTCGCTGGTGTGGTACAGCACCATTATTAATGACCTGCTGAATGTGGTCGGTGGTATTAGCCAGTTAACGGATAATGGCGAGATTGTTAACCAGCTGGCGGCCTACTACAGCGTGCTGAATGCCAAAGAGCAGAGCGGTATTGAGCGCGCGCTGCTGTCGAACGTCTTCTCCGCTGACCGCTTTACCGAGGCGCAATTCCGCCAGCTTAATGAAGTGGTGGGTAAACAGGCCTCATGGCTGGCGGCAACCCACGCGTTTAGCTCCGCAGAGGTGAATGCGAAAATGAACGCGCAGCTCAACTCTCCAGAAGCCCTTAACGCCCTCTCTTTACGCCAGACCGCTATCGATCATGCCGCTACCGGCGGTTTTGGCGTTGCGCCCGCCGACTGGTTTAACGCCCAGACCGCGCGCATTAACACGCTAAAAGCCGTTGAAAATGCCGCGTCTAATCACCTGCTTATGACCGCGCAGAAACTGGCCGATGAAGCCTGGCGCGAAGTAACGCTGTTCGCGGTGATAAGCGTTATCGCACTGGTTATCGCCCTCTTCTTTGCCGTGCTGGTGGCCAGCAGCATTCACCGCCAGTTGCAGCACTCACTGGCAACCATCGAAGGGATGGATGGCGATCTGACTCAGCGCCTGGATGTGCCGGGCAGCGACGAGCTCTCTCTGCTTAACCGCGCCTACAACCAGGCGATCGAAAATATTCAGCATATCGTCAGCGAGATCAAACATGGCGCCGGCGTGCTGCGTGGTGCCAGCTCGGAGATCGCCAGCGGCAACCAGGATCTGGCCTCCCGCACCGATCAACAGGCGGCCTCGCTGGTGGAAACCGCCGCCAGCATGGAGCAGATCGCCACTGCGGTAAACATGACCGCCGACAATGCCAATGAAGCTAAACGCCTGACGCAGGAGATGGAGAAACAGGTGCAGGAGGCGAGCCGCGTGGCGGGTGAAACCAGCAACAGCATGTCGGCTATCCGTTACTCCAGTGAACAGATCTCCAATATTGTCAGCTCAATTGATGAGATCTCGTTTCAGACCAACCTGCTGGCGCTGAATGCCGCGGTGGAAGCGGCACGCGCCGGTGAGCTGGGCAAAGGCTTTGCGGTGGTGGCATCAGAAGTGCGTAACCTGTCACAGCGCTGCGCCAACGAGGCACAGCAGATCCGCGAACTGGTGAGTAAAAATATGGATCAGATCCAGCAAGGCGTGGCGCTGGCGCAGGCATCGGATCGCGCGCTGCATGCGGCTCGCGAGAATACCGGCCAGATGCTGTCGTTTGTCAGCGATATCGCCCACGCGGCTAATGAGCAGTCGCTCGGCGTCTCGCAGGTGCATGAAGCGCTCAACCAGCTGGAGCAGGTCACGCAGCAAAATGCCGGGCTGGTGGCGAGTGCGGCCAGCGCCAGCCAGCTGCTGGATCAACAATCTGAAACCATGTCAGAGCTGGTTGGCCGCTTCGTGGTCGCCTGAGTAAAGGTCGGGGAACGTTGCGCTCAGGCCAGCTTTCCCCGACAATGCATTTTTTCATCAATGATTAACGCTTATGAAACATCCCCTCGAAACGATGGTCACGCTTGCGGGCATCCTGCTGCTCTCTTTTGTCTCTGTGCTGCTGTTACCTGCGCCGCAACTGGGCATGCAGCTGGCGCAAACGCTGATGCAAACCTTCCATCTGCTGGATTTAAACCAGTTTTATACCCTGCTCTACTGCCTCTGGTTTTTGCTGCTCGGCACCATCGAATTCTATGTTTTACGCTTTATCTGGCGGCGCTGGCTGGCGGTTTAACACCGCGTGGCTCTCTGGATCATTCTAATTTTTTGAATGTTAACGGCAAATTGTTGGACTTTTCTTTATTGCATCCCAGGCCTATGCTTTTTCGAGGCAGCATATTGATGCAATGAATGATCAACCGGTTATAAATTTGCTTCGGGCGCTTTTTCCGCCGTTTGCTGATGACAGCACAGCGGAGGTGCAGATAACTTCAGGAGGAATCATGTCAGATAATTTTCTCGCTTTAGCTACACAACGTAGAACGATCTATGCTCTCGGCAAAAATCTGCCGCTGGCAGAAGATGAGGTGATTGACCTTATTAAAGAAGCGATTCGCCAGGCACCGTCGGCGTTCAACTCGCAAAGTTCACGTGCGCTGATCCTGCTGGGTAAAGAGCATGAGCAGTTCTGGGAACTGACTCGCGCGCAGCTGAAGAAAATCGTGCCGGAAGAGAATTTCCACGGTACGTCGCAAAAATTAGATGGTTTTGCGGCAGCAGCAGGTTCGGTGCTGTTCTTTGAAGATCAGGAAGTGGTGACCCGCTTACAGGAGCAATTCGCCGCGTATGCCGATAACTTCCCGGTGTGGTCTGAACACAGTACCGGTATCGCCCAGTATGCTGTCTGGGTGGCGCTGGCAGAGAAAGGCATTGGCGCTAACCTGCAGCACTACAACCCGCTGGTGGATGAAGATGTGCAGCGCACCTGGAATATTCCGGCGAGCTGGAAACTGCGCGCTCATATGAACTTCGGTTCAATTATGGCTCCGGCAGGCGAAAAAACGTATATGGATGACGATAAACGCTTTGTGGTTGCGCGTTAAGCTGCGCACTGGCGCGTGTCTGAACAATTAAAAAAGCCGCCTTTTCAGGCGGCTTTTTTTTGGCTTACTGCTGGCTTTCACGCTCAGCGATAAAGCCCAGCGCTTTATTGATGCGCTCAATGCTGCGGGTCTTACCAATCGCGTGAACGGTAACATCCAGACCCGGCGACTGACCGGCACCGGTCACTGCCACGCGCAGCGGCATGCCAACTTTACCCATGCCCACTTCCAGCTCATCAGCGGTGGCCTGAATGGCGTGATGGACGTTTTCAGCACTCCAGTCGGTAATGGCGGCGAGTTTGTCGCGAACCACTTCCAGCGGCTGGCGCGCAACCGGACGCAGGTGCTTCTTCGCCGCATCAGCGTCGAATTCCGCAAACTCTTCATAGAAGTAACGGCAGCTTGCCGCCATCTCTTTCAGCGTTTTGCAGCGCTCGCCCAGCAGCGTAACCAGCTCCGCCAGCTGCGGACCGGTGCGGGTATCAATATTTTCCTGCTCAATGTGCCACTGCAGATGGGTAGCAACATACTCCGGCGCCAGGGTGTTGATGTAGTGATGGTTCAGCCACAGCAGTTTGTCGGTATTAAACGCACTGGCGGATTTGCTTACCGCGCCCAGCGAGAAGAGTTTGATCATCTCTTCGCGGCTGAAGATCTCCTGATCGCCGCTGGACCAGCCCAGACGCACCAGGTAGTTAAGCAGCGCTTCCGGCAGGTAACCATCATCGCGATACTGCATCACGCTCACCGCGCCATGACGCTTGGAGAGTTTTTTACCGTCGTCGCCGTTGATCATTGAAACGTGCGCGTACACCGGCACCGGCGCATTCAGCGCTTTCAGGATGTTGATCTGGCGCGGGGTGTTGTTGATGTGGTCTTCACCGCGGATCACGTGGGTGATCTCCATATCCCAGTCATCGACGACAACGCAGAAGTTGTAGGTCGGGGAGCCATCGGTACGGCGAATGATCAGATCGTCGAGTTCCATGTTGCTGAATTCGATCGGACCACGGATCTGATCGTCAAAAATTACCGACCCTTCTTGCGGGTTGGCAAAACGCACCACGCACGGCTCATCAGCAGCGTGGTGAGAATGGTCATGGCGGCAGCGGCCGTCGTAACGCGGTTTCTCATTGTTTGCCATCTGCGTTTCGCGCAGCTGCTCAAGACGCTCTTTGGAGCAGTAGCATTTATAGGCGGTGCCCGCTTCCAGCATTTCATCAATCACCGCGTTATAGCGATCGAAGCGTTTGGTCTGGAAGTACGGGCCTTCATCCCACTCGAGGCTCAGCCAGTTCATGCCATCCATAATGGCTTCGATTGCTTCCGGAGTGGAACGCTCGAGATCGGTGTCTTCGATGCGCAGCACAAACTCACCGCCTTGATTGCGGGCAAACAGCCAGGAGTAGAGAGCAGTGCGCGCGCCGCCAACGTGCAAATAGCCGGTGGGGCTTGGCGCGAAGCGAGTTTTGATTTTCATGAATTGGCCTTACGTTGATAGCGATGCCGACCGTCGGCAATACCTAATAGAAAAGTGGGCGATATTCTATCACTGTGGGCTGATTCCTCAATGTTGTTACCGAAATGGCGCAGCAAACGGGCTATTTTGTTTATAAATCATGCGCTCGCGATCGATTCATCAGCGGTTTGTCTAATTTTACGACGAACGAACAATTTCTTTTGAAAATGCGTTGACTCATTTTCAACTCTCCCTATAATGCGACTCCACACAGCGGGGGTGATTAGCTCAGCTGGGAGAGCACCTCCCTTACAAGGAGGGGGTCGGCGGTTCGATCCCGTCATCACCCACCACAAATTTTGTGGTTCCCGCAGTGTAGATAAGAATGAGAAGTGGGTGATTAGCTCAGCTGGGAGAGCACCTCCCTTACAAGGAGGGGG
>NZ_JACVTW010000050.1:0-16935 GCF_016624785.1 Kosakonia sp. S42
GATACCAATAAGCGTGACGTTTTGCATGATGGTCTTCTCCATAAAGAAACATCCTGTCAGCGTACCGCTCACAGGATGGTGGGGACCATCTCATTAACCTCTGTACTGGCGGGCTACACTAATAAAATCACAGTGCGTAAAACTACCTCTGGTGCAATTATCCTACACCTCTGTGTTTATTTTAAACCATCTCATTTGTAAATCCAGGCGTGGTACAATCATGAAGTCTGCACTCATCAGTGAAGGGAGTATGTATGAGAGAAGATGACGAATCCATTTATGATGATGCACTTCGTTTGCTGGGAAGTGCTGTAGTGGCTCTCAAAACATCCAGTCGATGCAGCCGCCTGCGTCAAAGCGACGCGCACACCGCATGGCGGAGAAAATACTCATGTTCAGTCCGCAAAAACCCGACTCGGTGGTCGGGCCTACAAACAATTCTGATAATAAAAATTTAGAATTTTGTTGGGTGTAAATCCAGATGATTTAAATTCTGCAAGATCACATTAATTGCAATCTCTACTTTAATTATCAGCAAAAGTGATTTTGTAGTCGATGGGGGTCTCCTAAATAGCTGCGTGGAATAGTAGATCACTTTGAGGGAACTCAGCCCGGATTGTGCGATCTGATCAATCGCCCAAAAGAAACAAACCACCAACCGGACTGAGCAATGCCGATCATAGCACCCATACCCCGTACCGAACGACGCCTGATGCAGAAAGCTATTGATCCTGCCCCGAAATCCTGCTCCATCCAGAAACAGAATTCCGGCATGATACACACTCCTCGAACGGAGGTTGTGCCGATGAAAAGTCACGATTCACCTAAGAGCAGATTGTCTTTGCCCAAAAGCAGACTGAACTGTGGATGTCCGCGCCGGACGTCTGCCGCAAGCTGGGCATCTCCGACGCCACGTTTACATCTATGGACTACCTCTGTTTTGCGAGTACTAAATCAGGTTTAGATTGTTGCTAACATCTGAAAGACCTTACATTTCAAACACGCTGGCTACCAGACGTATTTCACCCAGAGGATGGACGAAGTAGAATAACTCCGTCTGGCCTTTGCGCAGGGCGCGCATCATCTTAATGCCTTTGATTGTGGCGTAAGCCGTCTTCATCGATTCAAATCCCGGCGTGGCACCGGTTATCTTTTTCAGACTGGCGTGATCGCATTCAGTGTCGTTATTCCGGTACTTAATCTGCCGGTGTTCAGCGTTGCGGACACCAACCTTCGCGTTTGAGCAGCGCAAGCGCACGGACATATAAGTCGGGTGGGCTCTTTATCTGTGTTGATAAATCGCGGGACCATCCACTCTTCATGTTACTGAAGATTTTACCCGGGAGCCGGTACGCGGCCTGGCTGTTACGACGCGGGGAAAGATAAAAATCGAAGGTGCGGCCCCCTGCTGTCAACGGCCCGGGACAGATAAGCCCGGCGGCCATTTACCTTCACGTACGTTTCGTCAATGTGCCACGGATTGAGATCTGAGGGATTACGCCTGTATCAACGCAGTCGTTTTTCCATTTCAGGCGCATCGTGCTGAACCTGGCGGTAAATCGTGGTGTGATCGACATTCACGCCGAGTTCGGCCAGCATCTCCTGCCGCTCAAGGTAACTGATGCCGGATTTGCAGTACCCGCTTACTGCCCACAGAATGATGTCACGCTGAAAATGCCGGTTTCTGAACGGGTTCGTAATCTGTACTTTTGTCAGATGACGTATTAGCCTGTCGATTTTTGCAACAGTGCCGTTTTCCGCACGGTTGCCTCTCGAACCCCTATACTGCCTGATGTAACTGAATCACTGATGCTGACTGAATCTGTCATCCGGAGAAACTCCTGGTTTACGGAACACTTCCAGATTATTGGCAGGCACCGGAATCGCTTTACTGTTTTTTGTGGGCGGGACAGTGCCGAACCCCGATTCACAGCCGCCGCTATTCCGCTGCCAGGTAAGATTTTCCCGTGTCAGTCCCGCTTTTCTGCATACTGATTTATACTGGGTTTTTAAAACAGCCAATTACAAAAAGGATAAAATCCTGTATGCATGAAAAGTACCGGCGCGTTACTGAAATCAAGGCGCAGACGGATGAGTTGCTTATTCAACTGAGTGAGAGCGAATACCGGACGCTGGATACCTGGGCTAACAATCTGGCGCACCTGCGGGTGACTTTTGATTTATTTAGCCCTTTTATGACTGACGACCCCGACTTTCTGGCATGGCTGAATCATCACGATCCCGTAATGGTCTCGGAAATAGCCATGACCGGCAGAGCGCTGATGGCCCTGCAGAACTTTTTCAGGGTGGCCTTAAAGCAGAATCAGTGATATTAATTCCAGACGTTAATATAAATTTTCCGTAAAACCATAAGGGAGCATCCCTGCATACAGCTTCCGTTGTGCCAACTGGTGTCGGCTTGTCTGAGTCAAGCCAGCCATTGTTTCAGATTACCCTGAGAGAGTGGCTTGCGACAGGTGGGATTTTATCAGGGGGTGGCTCACCCTCTGAACATATGCAGGATCCAGTGAGTGAGCCTGTGGCCACAGGTTGTTCATGCCCGGGTGACCACCGGCGCATTCTACACAGCCGTTATTTCGAAAACCAGTCATTAGCCGATTTCCACGTCTCCTGCAGCACACCCTCCACGTAAGCTTTACCCTCTTTTATCCGCAGAACGCAGCACCGACAGACCATCATTGCTGGGCGTGCACAGTACCCGGCACATGGCTTTGATGCTGAACCCAGCCCGATGATTTTCGATAAAGGGGTTATCGGGTCGCGCAAGCAACTGTGTTTGCATGCCGTCTAATGATAATTGCTCGGTTGAGGCACAGAGTGGTAAATACCTGATTCTTGTACGCTAAAGGCAGAACGCAATTATCACACCGGGATCGGTGTGCGGATGCGAGGGAAGCACAGAAAAATTCACTCAAGATCCTTCTGCCAGAGACCGATAACTGTCGTGCGGGAATAAACCCGCACGGAGGATTACCTGATGAGTTTTTTGCTGCGCTTTTCCATCCCGGCCCGTATGACCGCAGGCTTCGCTGTTGCGCTGGGATTTCTTGTTTTCATTGCCCTGGTGGGAATACACGAGCTGGGTAAAACCAATGACGTGCTTGACGACGTAACCAGTAATAATAACGAACAGATTACAGCAGCCGCAGCAATGCAGGCCGCTTCTTATAATGCATCGGTTACGGTCCGTAATATGCTTATCTGGAGTGACCCGGAATTGCTGGCTAAAGAAAAGGTGAATCTTGCAAAGCATCTGGAAAATTTCAGCAGGGCTCAGGCAAAATTGATTCAACTTTTTGCGGCTGCTGAACGTACGCCGCAGGAAGAAAAATTTTATCAGGATATTTTGTCCAGTCAGGGCGTGCTTTCTGGCGGACTGAACAGGGTGAGTAACCTTGCGGCGGCAGGACAGACTGAAGCGGCAAAAGTTCTGATGAAAACGGAGGTCCGGCCAAAGCTTATTCCTGTTCTTTACCGTGCTACCGATATTGTGACATACGAGCAGGGTGAAAATGAACGTCTTGCTACTACAGCAAGAGAAGATTTTCGCACCTCCAGATTCGTTATCTTTTCCTGTGCCGTGCTGGCGTTTGCACTCAGCGCTGTTCTGGGGTGGCTAATTGTACACAGTCTGCGGATACAGCTCGGCGGTGAACCAGCACGGGCACAGGTTCTAGCTGCCACTATAGCAGCAGGCAATCTGACCACGGAGGTAACGTTGCGCCGTGGGGACACGACCAGCCTGCTGGCCTCGCTGGATAGCATGCAGTCTAAACTGCGCGAGCTTGTATCTCAGATTAAAGATTCTGCTGCCTCCGTAACACTGTCGGCGGACGAGATTTCGCAGGGAAATACTGAGCTTTCCTCTCGCACCGAACAGCAGGCTGCCGCCCTACAGGAAACAGCCGCCAGCATGGAGCAGCTCACCGCCACGGTGAAAAGCAACACGGCGGGGGCGCTACAAACTGCAGAGTCAGCCCGAGAAGCAGCTTCCCTTGCCCGTTCAGGTGAGACCGAGGTGCAGCGTATGTCAGAGACCATGAACGCTATATCCGTGAGCGCTGCGAAGGTGCGTGATATTACATCCATAATTGAAAGCATCGCTTTTCAGACTAATATTCTCGCTCTGAACGCGGCGGTGGAGGCTGCGCGTGCTGGGGAGGAAGGGCGAGGCTTTGCTGTGGTGGCCGGGGAGGTTAGGACGCTCGCGCAGCGCAGCGCCACGGCCGCGCGGGACATCAAGCTGCTGATTGAACAGGCAGTTAAACAGGTGGAAAGTGGCGTGGAGGTAGCAACAGATACGGGCCACAGCATTCTGAAGATTGTCAGCATGGTGGGCGAACTGGCGGAGGCGATGGACAACATATCGCTGGCCTCATCTGAGCAGATGCAGGGTATTTCTCAGATCAGCATTGCCGTAAGCCAGATGGACGGGGTAACGCAGAACAACGCCGCGCTGGTTGAAGAATCTTCATCTGCTTCACAGTCACTGTCGGCGCAGGCGCACGCGCTGCGCGGCATGGTTGAAACCTTTCGGGTATAATTCGCGCTGATAGATGGCGGCTGTGTTGAACGCGGATTCACGGCTGCCGTTCTTCCGGTCACGATATGAGAATATGGATGTGTCAGTTTTCCTGAGCGACCAGCTGCTTTTGCAGTATATGTAATAATTATTAATCATCATAAAGTTAAAATGAGCGCGCATGAAAATATAAGCGCTTGATTGAAATCAAGGCGCAGACGGACGAGCTCCTCACGCAGCTGAGCGAGGGCGAATACCGGTCGCAGGATATCTGGACCAATAATCTGACGCACCTGAAGCTGGCGTTCAATTCATTCGCCCCCTTCACGGCCGATGCCGCCTTTCTGACGTGGCTGAATCATATGGTATCGGAAATAGCCATGACCGGGAGGGCGCTGATGGCCCTGCAGAATTTCTTCAGGGTGTCATCAGAACGGCCTTGATCACGTTATCTTCAGCGTTAATCTGAGTTTTATTTTATGAATGAGCCAAAATAATCAGGATGGTGCCGAATGATCCTCCCAGTAAGTCCCGCTTGACCATGGCGTTCAGGATGGTCAGGATCTCGCGCATGCAGGCAACCAGCGCCACCTTTTTCACCTTACCGGCTTCGACTAACCTGACATAAAAGGCCCTGATTGCCGGATTAAACTGATATTACCGCCATATAGAGTGTGCCCCGCACGCCGGCCCTTCCGCCGAAAATCGTTCGCCGTCCGCGCATTTTCCCTGAGTCCCGGTTAACGGGCGCCACGCCGACCAGTGCGCTGATTTCCCGGCGGGTCAGGGTGCCGAGCTCCGGCAGTTCGGCCAGCAGGGTGGCGGCGGTAATGTCCGCCACGCCCTTCACGCTGGTCAGCAGCCGTGTCTGTTCAAGAAAGTGCTGCCGCAGCTGACGGGTAAGCGTCCAGCGAGAACCGTATTGACGGGGACGGGTTATTCAGTTGAGTGCTACGCGCCAGGGGAGCAGTTCACTCACCCGACTGACCGGCCAGTCAGCTATGACGTCGAGGACATGGCGAAGGTAGTGTTCTGGATCCACGCCGTTCAGTTTGCATGTCCCGATCAGACTGTACAGCAACGCTCCACGTTCACCTCCGTGGTCTGAGCCGAAGAACAACCAGTTTTACGACCCAGGCTGACCATCCATAGGGCATTTTCAGCGATGTTGTTATCTGCTTCGGCCCAGCCGTTCTCCGCATTATACGCCAGTGCCGGCCACTGGTTCAGAGCGTACGTGAAGGCCTTCGCCAGCTCCGGGTGTCGCGACAGCGTTTTCATCTTTTCACGCAGCCAGCTCTCCAGGGATTTCAGCAGCGGTTTCGTTTTCCGCTCACGTTCTGCAAGGCGCTGCTCCGCCGGCATTCCCCTTATCTCCGCCTCAACGGTATACAGCTCGCCGATAAGCTTCAGGGCTTCTCCGTCATCGCCGACGGCGTACGGACGTGCACATCGTGGATTTTACGGCGGGTGTGAGCCCAACAAGCGGCTTCCGTTATCCGGCCATCGCGGTACAGTTCGTTGAACCCGGCGTAAGCATCTGCCTGCAGCACACCGCTGAACCCGGACAGATGCGTCTGCGGGTGGATGCCTTTTCTGTCGGGACTGTACGCGAACCCAGCGTTGCGGTCATCACGAAAGTATGTCCACAACCGCCCGGTCTTCGTCTTCTTGTTACCCGGCAGCAGCACCTGCACTGGGGTATCACCGGCATGGAGTTTGCCGTCGGTCACTACAGAGTGCAAAATGGCATCTGAATCGATCACGGTTTGGCATCACTGTCGATCATGATTTGGCATCCATCTCCGATCGCGATTTGGCATCGTAGTCGATCACGGTTTGGCATGCCTCCGATCACTGATTGGCATCCTGTCGATCACTCCGGGAATTAACGCTTTCTTACACGGTCTCCCTTGCTGATTTTTATTCCAGCAGTGGAGACAACGATGTCCAGAAAGAGAAAAGCCAGGAGTTCCATGGAAACCTGTTTTAAGATCCTTCAGCTTAAGTTCGAGCAGAAGCTGACTAACCGCTGTATCGCACTCACACTCAAAATCAGCGCCTCTACCGTTTTTGAAGTGCTCACCCGCTTCCGTACCACCGCGCTTCCGTGGCCTCTGCCGGAATCGATATCCCATGACGCCCTTGAAAAACGCATCTTCCCGGCAAAAAGTGAGCCAGCATCAGAGCTTGTCATGCCGGACCTGCTCTGGTTCGATACCGAAATGAGAAAACCCGGTGTGACGCGTCAGCTGCTGTGGACGGAGTACAAGGTTCAGGCCGGTGAGCGGGCGATGGGGTACTCTCACTTCTGTCGCTGCTACAGGGAGTGGAAAAAATCACGTCACCTCTCCATGCGGCAGGAGCACCGCGCCGGTGAAAAGCTCTTCATCGACTTCTGCGGTCCCACGGTGCCCGTGGTTAACCCGGATACCGGTGAAATACGGCGAGTGGCCATCTTCGTGGCCGTGATGGGAGCCTCAAACTATACCTACGTTGAGGCCTGTGATGGGCAGGACATGATGTCGTGGCTCAATGCCAACAGCCGCTGCCTGACCTTCCTGGGCGGGGTGCCAAAACTGCTTATCCCCGACAACCTCAAAAGCGCGGTGAAAAAAGCCGACCGCTACGAACCGGTTATCAATGACAGCTACCAGGCGCTGGCGGAGCACTACGGCACCGTCATCATCCCGGCCCGCCCGTATAAACCCAGAGACAAACCGAAAGCAGAAAACAGCGTGCTCATCGTGGAAAGGTGGCTGCTGGCGCGCATCCGTCATGAGACCTTCTATACGCTGAGGGCGCTGAATACCCGCCTGCATGAGCTGCTGACGGACATGAACAACCGGCCCATGAAAGGCTACGGCAATCAGTCCCGCTCAGAACGCTTCCGCGAACTGGATGCACCCGCACTCTCAGCGCTGCCGTTGTCACCTTACGAATACACCGAATACAAAGCGGTGAAGGTGGGCCCTGACTACCACGTTGAATATGCGCGCCACTGGTACTCCGTACCGCACGAGCTGGCGGGACAACGCCTGTCACTGAAGGCGGGCCAGACAGTGGTGCAGGTCTGGCATAGGGACTATGCGTGGCGCAGCATCCGCGCAGTCAGCATGAATATAAACACTCAACTAACCCGCTGCACATGCCGGCTCAGCACCGGGGGCACGGGACCTGGACGCCTGAGCACCTGATGGAAACGGGCCGGGTCGTTGAAGCGATGCTGAAGGCGAAAGCGCACCCGGAGCTGGCCTACCGTGCGGTGCTGGGCCTCATCGCGCTGCAGAAAAAATACGGGAGAGCACGGCTGGAAAAAGCCTGTGGCGTTGCTTGGCACTACAAGAGCCCGGACCGCCGCTTCATCGACAACCTGCTGCGCCACCATCGCGAAGATCAGGTTCTGCCCCTGGCAGGGGAAAATGATGCACCCTCAGCGGTCTCGCTGGCGCATGAGAACGTGCGCGGTCCGGGCTACTACCACTGACAGAAAAAGGAATAAAAGACATGAGCAATAATCTGTTAACCAAACTGACGCGGCTGAAGCTGCCGGCGATGGCCGCCAGCCTGATACGGCATCGTGAAACCCCGCAGACGTACGACGAGCTGTCGTTCGAAGAGCGTCTGACCCTGCTGGTCGATGATGAACTGCTGAACAGAGAAAACGGCCGCGTGGCGCGGCTGAGGAAGAATGCGAACCTGAAATACCATGCGGCCCCGGAGGGGCTGCATTACCCGGTATCGCGTGGGTTGAGGGCAGAACAGATGCGTGAACTGCTGAACGGTCACTACATTACGCACAAAAAAAACCTGCTGATAACGGGTCCGACGGGATGTGGAAAAAGCTGGATAGCGAATGCACTGGGCGAACAGGCGTGTCGGCAAAAACACAGCGTTCAGTACTGGCGCACGGGCCGCCTTCTGGAACTGCTGGCACAGGGTCGCGTTGACGGCAGCTGGCTGAAGCATCTTAAACAACTGCAGAAAGTGCAGGTGCTGATACTTGACGATCTGGGTCTGGAGCCACTGACGACGACCCAGTGCAATGATCTTCTTGAAATCGTGGAGGACCGTTACGGTCAGAGCAGCACGATAGTGGTGAGCCAGTTCCCGGTAGATAAGTGGCATGGTCTGATGGAGAACCCGACGACAGCGGATGCGATCCTGGACAGGCTGGTGCATAACGCCCACCGGTTAGTGCTACATGGCGAATCGATGAGGAAATGCAGTGCGGTAGTGGAAAACGAGAAAAAACCAGGTTAAAAAGCAGCAGAGAAAGTTAGCGCATCCCGGGTGATCGAACAGATGCGAAACTGTGATCGAACTTCGATGCCAATCCGTGATCGTTCAGAGCGGAATACGCAACAGAGTGCTGAAGCGCCTCTTCCGACGGTGACAGCAGTCGGCAGCATGCGTCCACCCGGCCCGACAGCAGTGAACGGCTCAGCTCCACACCCTGGCGGTTGTATATTTCTGACTGGCGATACAACGGGGTGTCGGGTAAGGACAGTTCATTACTGAACCATCCTCCCCTGAGAACGGTGCGTACCAGTTTCCTGGTACACCCTCAAGCCTTTATAAACCCTCTTTAAGGAGAGCCGGCCTCGTTACTGTGGAGTTGTCGATGGCAGTTGGGATGTAACAGCATCAAATTGTCAGGCTCGTCTCCTCCACCCAGTATTTTCATCACTTTGTGGTGAATATGCCATCCGGTTTCTTTAGTAAATCGCTGGCCACATACCGGGCGGATATGATTCTGCCTGCGTCATATTGCTGCTATCCTTCTCTTACCCTTCTGAGATTCCGCCCAAATATTGTCCTGACGTCGCTCAAAATAGGTTTCCCGACGAGGATTATAAAAATTAGCTTCAGATCTGATTTTAATGTGCCTGCTTATCGGGATCGAACTGCTTAACATGAGTTCCCATATTTTGCCGCTCCGATCTTTTCCGCAGAATAACCACCGATATGTACCAGTTCTGGAATATCTAAAATATTTTCGATAGACCCATTCTGATCCTTTATTATGGTGGCGCCGTTTACACCACTGCCAGATTTTTCGCCATATTTGATTATCAACATAGTCAAAGGCTCTTTTAGCTACAATGTTGCGGTGATAGCTTGCCCACCCTCTGATTACTGGGTTACCCGGGAAAGCGCAGGACTCGCTATCCGGTGGCGCTGGCTGCGCCTTCCGGAGCAGGACTATCACCTGCAAGATAAGTGCAGCTTGTCACAGCGCACTGCTCAGTGGAACGAAAACTCACTATAAGGCTTCCTCGGACAGTCAATGCCGGTTTAATTTTTTTCTGTCTGACTACCACTGACAGTAAAGGGGTAGACTGCGGTACTATAAACGGTCATGATGAATCGCTATTGATTCGGACCCTGATGAAAGACGCTCGTGGGGTTCTTAATCGTTAGCCGGACATTAAAATCCAGTGAGTTTTACAAATATTCCTCACGGGGGCTGGCCCTTTAACATCAACGCTTGCAGCCAGAAAAGATGATTACCTTCAGATAACACTTATAACTGTCTGACGATAAATACAGCCTGAAATCCTCACCATAGTTCAACAATGCCCAACAAAGCCCGGCGTTCTTTGCAGCAATAGCAACGGCTGCCCGCCAGTAACCCCGGCGATTGATCAGTTAACAAACCCAACGGCTGAAAGGATCCTGTTTGTGTTCCACGTCAATTATCACAGAATGCGCGCCCTGCACCAGTAAAGTGCGCAAATAAGTGTCACCCGCTTTGGTTATTTTCCCCAATCGGGCTTTTCCTCCACTGCTGTACTGTGATGGCGTCAGACCCAGCCACACTGCAAGCTGGCGACCGTTCTTAAAATCATGTCCATTACCAATACTGGCGCTCAACGCAAATGTTGTCGTAGGACCGACTCCCCTGAGTTTCATGATGTTTTTGCTGCAACTGTCCCGGGCGGCTATTTTAGCCAGGACACGATCATACTCAGCGATTTTTAGCTCAATACTGTCAATATGGCTGAGTAGGTCATCAATGCACTGGCTAACCCAAACTGGCTAATTTCCGCAGTTACTTTGTACTCTGCGGTGCAATCAGACCAAATTCAGATACCAGGCCACGAAGTCGGTTATATGAAGCGGTGCGTTCCTCAATAAAACCCTGGCGAGTTCGGTGCAGATATTGCATGGACTGCTGCTTTTGATGCTTTATCGGCACAAAACGCATGTGGGGCCGCCGGACGGCTTCGCAAATGGCCAGCGCATCAGCAGCGTCATTTTTACCGGCTTTACCTGCCAGCCGGTATGGCGAAACAAATTTCGGGGCCATCAATCTTACGTCGTGACCATTCTGCCTGAAAAGTCCTGCCCAGTAATGAGCACTTGAAAAGGCTTCCATTCCAATAATGCAGGGTTGTAGGCTGGCAATGAGTTCAGGCAGCGTAGTCCGGGATACTTTTGGTTTAACAAGAACAGCGTTACCGTATTTATCAACGCCATGAACGGCGAAAACATTTTTAGCGAGATCGATTCCAACAGTCACAACGTCCATGATTATTCCCCTGTAATATTATGGTTACTCCCTATGATGTCACGGAAGATGGTTAGGGTAACCAGATCGAGGGGAAGTCCCTTTTATTCGTTAGGCGAGAAAGGTCGTCTGAAAAATCGATTAATGGACAGCGATGTCCATTAAATGCCATTTATCGATTAAAAAGACACCGTTTCTGGCGCATTCCCACTGTCAATAATATTGATATATCATATAGTTATTCGACAAACGTACGATCTCGCTCCATTGTCCCTCAAATCCCCAGACCGCCACGACCATGTAAGAATTGACACTCAACACAGTAAAAAGATTTTGTTCGCAGGTCCCATTTCGCCCTTTTCCTGATCTGCACGGATGCTGGCTGTTTCCTGACAGCAGAGTTTGAAAATTTTAATAAGGCAGTTGTATATCTAATGTGTATCATGTTATGGTGTGTCTACATTGTAGCTACTAGGTAAGCTGATATGATCCATGGAAACGTTAAGCGCTGGGGTAACTCACCTGCAGTGCGCATACCGGCTGCATTAATGCAGGCCCTGAATCTGAACATCGATGATGAAATAAGCATTGAGCTGGTTGAGGGAAAGCTGATTATTGAACCAGTCAGGCAGGAGGTCAGTTACACCCTCGCCGGGCTCCTAGCGGGCGTGACGCCGGAAAACCTGCACGAGCCGGTTGAGTGGGGCGAGCCGGTCGGTAAGGAGATCTGGTAAATGGTGAGCCGCTTCGTGCCTGATGCAGGAGACATTATCTGGGTTGATTTCGACCCGACCAAAGGGAGCGAGCAGGCCGGGCACCGGCCTGCCGTAGTGCTGAGCCCGTTTGCCTATAACAATAAAACCGGCCTGTGCGTCTGCGTGCCCTGCACCACAAAGCCGAAAGGCTATCCCTTCGAAGTCGCCATTGCATCAGAGCGGGAAAGCGTGGCGCTGGCTGACCAGGTAAAAAGCATTGCGTGGAAGGCGAGGGGGGCCAGTAAAAAAGGGGCCGTGTCCGGCACTGAGCTTCAGCAGGTCCGGGCTAAAATCAGGATCATTATCGGCCTGTAACGGCGTTAAAAGCACTCTGCTGTGCCGCAGCCGGAACCGCCGAAATAAATCCGCCGGGAGCAGGTTCTCCCCGGCCTTACGGGACTGTCCGTCGGGAAGTCTTTTCCTCAAAGCGGGCGCCGCGGCCACGTCACCCCCGCTCATTCTCCCCGGGCGCTTTCTGGTAGACCGGACAGTCCCCCGCGGGTACTGCAGGGCCAGATTCCGTTATGTCGGATAAGCACAGTCATGTGCTTATCCGACATAACGGAAAAGTCTGGGGTTCCGGCGTAGAACCCCAGGGAGGGGCGAAATTAACGAGACGGCTGCAAGTTTACGAGTGTTCAGAAATGAATACAGATTTTCCCGATGTGATTACCCCGCTTAAGAGCATGAAAAGCCTGCCTGCTTTCTTCAAACTTAAAGACCTGATGAACCAGGGCTTGATTTTTTTAAGCTGAACCATTCGAGCATTTCTTCCAGCATACGTACCGAACCGGTTTCAATGCCATCTATCCGTATACCGGGAAATGCAGGGAGGATGCACTCCCCGCAGGCTCACGCATCTGGCTGGTTGCCGGCGTGACGGACATGCGCAGCGGCTTCAATGGCCTTGCTCCAGGGTGCAGAACACGTTACGGGATGACCCGTTCAGCGGGCATTTGTTTATCTTCCGGGGGCCTCGCGGTGACATGATAAAGGTGCTGTGGGCGGACCGGGACGGCCGTGCCTGTTAATCAAACGTCTGGAGCGTGGGCGCTCGTGTGGCCGGTGACCCGTGACGGCAAAGTCCATCTGACGCCGGCGCAGCTGTCCATGTTGCTGGAAGGCATTAACTGGAAACATTCACAGCGGACGGAACGACCTGGAATAGGCATATAACCTGCTCTGAAATCATCATACCCTGATGAAAACGCCCGGCTCAGGGCGTTGCTGCAGGAGCAGCAAACGACCCTCCGCAAAATGGCGGAGTATAATCGCCTGCTCTCACAGCGGGTGTCCGTCACGCCGGCGATCAGCCATATGCGCGAGCCAGCCGGAAAGTTAATCATGCCCACCCTCCCTGAGTTCGCTGACCAGTACGCGTAGCGGTTCAGGCGTCAGTGGCCCGGTCAGGCTCAGGCTGCCGCCCGGTAGTGTCAGCTTGCGACTGATGACCGGTGGCTGGTCTGATGATACGGCTCCATGTGCCTGGGTGGCGAAAGAGGCTCCACAGTAACCGGGATGAGAGTGGCCCTGCTGGCAGGATCTAGCAGTCCCTGACGATGCGGATTACGACAGTTAAATACCAGATTATCGTTAACGCCATGTTCCCGCGCCAGTTCTGCCACACAGGCACCCGGCTGCAGGCTTAGCTCCGCCATGCGGATTTTGAACTCCAGAGGCCAGTCCGGACGGCGTTTTTTGACATTCAAGATTAAAGGCGTAAAGCTCCTCCAGGCGCTCAGGCGTGTATTCCTCCGGCAGCGGCCAGTTAATCCCCGTGCGGCGAAATCGCTTGAACATTTTATGCGTGGCGGAGGTGCTGATGTTCAGTTGCTCAGCGATTTCACGGTAAGTCAGGGCGTCGTTAAACCGCAGGCTGAGTGCAGTAGTGATCCAGGGTCTCCTGGCGTAGGGCGTATTTTTGTCCACAGTAGTGTCCATGTTCGCGAAAGTGTCCACGGTAGGAAACGCGGGCAAAAATAAAAGACGGTCTGTATGTAACGCTTACCCATATCATGTCCGGCTTTCCGGATAATGCCGTCGATTTCATTCTGACCGACCCGCCATATATCGTTGGTTTTCGTGACCGTCAGGGGCGTACCATCGCCGGCAATAAAACCGATGAATGGCTGCAACCTGCCTGCCATGAGATGTACGCGTGCTGAAAAAAGACGCGCTGATGGTGAGTGTCTACGGCTGGAACCGCGTCGATCGCTTTATGGCCGCTTGGAAAAATGCGGGATTCAGCGTTGTCGGTCACCTGGTATTTACCAAAACCTACACATCTAAGTCCGACTGGGTTGGCTACCGCTATGAGTGTACCTACCTGCTGGCAAAAGGTCGTCCACGTCTGCCACAAAACCCGCTGCCGGACGTGCTGGGCTGGAAATATAGCGGCAACCGGCACCACCCGACCGAAAAACCCGTAACCAGCCTGAAACCGCTGATTGAGTCCTTCACACATCCCGGTGCGATTGTGCTCGATCCTTATGTTGAGCTCAACATAACGGATCTTATGTGGTGGAAGGTAAGCGCCCCATGATGGACGTGCCGTAAGGATTATTTTACAGAAGAGAGGTTCCAGGGCAGCAGTTCATGTACCCGGTTTGAGGGCCAGTCGTTGGTTTTGCCGATCACTTCACGCAACCAGCTCTCCGGCTCCACACCGTTCAGCCTGCAGGTACCCAGCAGACTGTAGATGACCGCCGCTGCTTCACCGCCGTTGTCTGAACCGAAGAAGAGATAATTTTTTCGCCCCACAGCCACTGAGCGCAGCGCGTTTTCTCCGATGTTATTGTCGATTTCCACCCAACCGTTACGGCAGAACTCATTCAGGGCATGCCACTGTTTCAGCATGTACCCGAACGCCTTCGCCATTTCCGCGTGGATCGACTGCGTCTTCATCTGCGTCTGTATCCAGTCGTGCAGCGACTCCATCTGCGGGATGCTGCGTTCTTTTCTGACTGCCAGCCGTTCTTCTGCCGGGCTGCCACGGATTTCAGCTTCGGTGCCGTATAACGCCGCTATGCGTTTCAGTGTCTCATCCGTCAGCGCTGTCGGCCGCCGCACATGTTCGTCGTGGATTTTCCTTCTGGCATGGGCCATGCAGGCCGCCTCTGTAATGCGACCGGATTCATATAACGCATCATATCCACCATAAGCATCGGCCTGGAGCACACCGCGATATCCGGCAAGGTGCCGCTGAGGGTGCTCCCCCTTCCTGTCCGCTGAGTACGAGAACCAGACGGCCGGCGGTTCTGACAGCCCCGCGTTGCGGTCATTCCTGACATAGACCCACAGTCGCCCGGTTCGCGTTTTACCGTTTCCCGGCTCCAGTACCCTGACCGGCGTGTCATCCGTGTGCACCTTGCCAGCCTGCAGAACGTACTGGTTGAGCGCCTCATGCAGCGGACGAAGCCGGTTGCCCATCATCGCGACCCAGCGGGCCATCGTGTTACGGCTCAGCGCCAGTCCATGACGGGCGTAGATTTCAGACTGCCGGTACAGCGGCGTATGCTCCACATATTTTCCGACCAGGATGCGGGCCAGCAGGCTGCTGCCCACACGACTGCCTTCTACCGGCTTTGCCGGGAGCGGTGCCTGCACGATAACGTCGCACCGGCTGCACGCCAGCTTCGGTCGGACCGTTTCGATGATTTTAAAGGCGGTGTTGATGATCTCCAGTTGCTCAGAGATAGTTTCGCCCATCACCTTCAGCTCTCCACCACATGACGGGCAGACGCGGGTCGCTGGCAGTAAGGTCTGTGTTTCCCGTGGCAGGTCGGCTGGCAGCGGTTTTCGGGTGGTGTGGCAGGTGGATTTTTCTGGCGCCGTTTGCGACACTGCAACAGTATCTGCTGGTGTATCCGGTACCGGCTCGTTGCCATTCAGGCAGGGTTTTGCCGCCTCCAGTCGGCTTTCCAGCTCTGACAACCGTTTCTCTGCCTGGCGGATTTTGTTCTCCAGCTTATTACGGCTCTTTTCCGAACTCTGACCGAACAGCATTCGCCGTAGTGTATCCAGCTGTGCTTTCAGGCGGTTGATTTCCTGCTCATAACCCGCCATCTGGCCTGCATACTGGCGCAACCTGGTCTGCTGGTCGTTCAGCATCGTCCGCTGTTTACGCAGCATGGCTTTTAACTGGTCGATATCGTCAGGGAGTTCATTTTTCATCCCCTGACATTACAACAACATTACACCCGAAGGCCAGGCGGGTGTGAGCGCTGCGGGTGTTTCCAGTTGAGGCCTTCCAGCAGCATAGCCAGTTGCGCCGGGGTCAGGTGGATCTTCCCGTCGCTGACAGCGGGCCAGACGAAGTGTCCACGCTCAAGACGTTTGATGAACAGGCACAGACCATCCTCATCGGACCACAGTAGCTTATCATATCACCACGGCGCCCCCGGAAGATGAACAGGTGGCCGCTGAACGGGTCATCGTTGAGAACATTCTGCACGCGGGAGGCCAGGCCGTTGAAGCCGTTTCTCATATCGGTAACGCCCGTCACCAGCCAGATGCGGGACCCCGTGGGAAGAGATATCATCAGCCACCTCTCTTCAGTTCACGAACCAGAGCCGACAGCATGGCCGGGGTGAGGTTGCCGGACAGCTTCAGGCGTGCACGGCCGATACTGACCTCACAGCATTGCCCGGCATCCGGCGGCAGGCTTTGCGCTGATGCTGCCGGGAGAGCGGGCAGCGGGGGGCGTGAGTATTCGGTGGTCACAACAGGAACGATATCGCCACGGATAATGGTGGTGCAGGGCAGGTATCAGATGGCTCATCAACCAGATGACGATAACGTTGACGCCAGGTGAACAGCAGGTTGTCATTAATCCCGTTCTGGCGGGCAAGCAGTGCCACGCAGGCACCGGGTTGCAGTGATCGCTGAACCAGGTCGAGTTTGAACGGCATGGAGTAGGTAGCCAGCTGGCGTGGGGCTGTCGGTTCTGTCATTTGTGATAGAGTCCATTCAAAATTAAGTGGACTCTATCATCGCTGGATCAAAGGGGCGTCGACAGACGTCGTTGCCGGAGCGCTTACGGTGGAAGAGATTATGTTGGGGATATTGGGTAACTGTAGTGGCTCGCAATCGAAATCCCCCCGACTCGCAATCGGCGCAATTTT
>NZ_JACVTW010000051.1:0-14460 GCF_016624785.1 Kosakonia sp. S42
CAACAACCTGATGCTGGGAACCCGAATCAAACGCCTGGCCCGAAGAACCATTTGCTTCTCACGCTCCGTAGAGCTTCATGAAAAAATCATCGGGGCATTCATTGAAAAATACATGTTCTACCAATTGGAAGCACTACCGATGGCTGTAAGGGCATGGCCGTGTTTTATAATGAGTACAAAGAAGATGGCGTTCACTGCAGCGCGATTATCAACCCGCTTTCGGTGCGTACCCAACGGATGCTGAGTTTTATGTTCCGGGATGAGTGGAGCCATTTTCTCCCAGAGTCCATCACTGATCTGCCACTTGTTACCCGCCATGCTTTGCCCTCAAAAATTACCATTTTCTATTAGCTGGCAATCCCTTTTGGGATAGATTCTTAGAAAAAAAACAAATCGGGAAGAGAGATAATGAATACCATTTATTCTCGTCCCTCAATATTCCCTCACTGAAATATAAACGAACACATTTAATTTCCACTTCCGGGTTGACAATAGTATTAGTCATTGGTAAACCTCACGGGCCGAAGTTGCGGCCTTTCCTAACCTGACATAAGAGACTAATGGATACTGAATTTAGTAGCTGCCCGAACATCGCCTTAATGGCGGTTCGGGAAAGTAAACATGAAATCGATTGTGATCACTTCTTCGTTTTGGTGTGTTTCGCCAGAGCCTGATGCTCTTGTGTTGTCCCACCTCGACCAGGGTTTTCACGATCCCGAGGTGTGTTATGAACTTCAAATCTACCCTTTTTTCTGGTGTCAAAACAGTGACATCAACGCTGCGTGTCCGGTCGCCCCGCGATCGGGTGTTGTCCGCACGAAAAAAACAGTCTAACTCAATTTTCTTCGCGAAAATCAGTGATTTGAATCAACGCATCACCAACCGGCGTGTCAGTCCTGTCACCGGCCAGCTGGAGCGTCGTTGCAGTTTCTCTGATGGAGAAGACCCACAAAGTCGACCCTTCGTAGCCTGATTCAGCCGTTACGCTGTCGGGCGTGTCTGCGCGCTATGCCGCAGCCCGCTTCCGTGCGCCACGCTGAATTACATCACTGTTGGTACCTGTTTATTCGCTGATGCCTTCCAGCATATTTATCAGCAGGAGCAAACACGTCCAAAGAAAATAAAATATAAATTTCTCATCTGTTTATTTTTAATAAATAAATAGCGAGAAATCTTATGCTAAATTAATTTAAAACCGATCGCTCATGTAACATCGGGCTATTTTCGGCCGCCTTTAATCTGGCATTCACCGCAAAAAAGCCTGCTGCCGCCTGGCGACAGGAGCACCATCATGACTATACAAACCAAGAACCGTAATAAAAAAAGCACGCTGTCTATGCGTACCGCCCAGGAAGCCAGAAACGGCATCGCAGAAACCCTGGTCAACCTGAACACCACCCGGGAAGGGCTACAGGAGGCCCACGCCAGCGCCCGGCTGGAGCGGGATGGACTGAACGAAGTTGCCCATGACAAGCCGCCTCACGCGCTGGTTCAGCTGCTGATGGCATTTAACAACCCGTTTATCTACGTGCTCGGTATTCTCGCCGGGATCAGCTTTTCTACCGATTACTGGCTGCCCATCAGCCACGGCGAAGACGGTGACCTGACGACGGTAACAATTATCGGCACCATGGTAGCGCTCAGCGGGCTGGTGCGTTTCTGGCAGGAACACCGCTCGGCGAAGTCTGCCGAGGCGCTGAAAGCGATGGTTCGCACCACCGCTACGGTCGTTCGTCGCGAACACGCAGGGCAAAAAGGAACCCCGCGTGAAATCCCGATGCGCGAGCTGGTCGTGGGCGACATCGTACAGCTCTACGCGGGGGACATGATCCCGGCAGACGTGCGTCTGATTGAATCCCGCGACCTGTTTATCAGCCAGGCCGTACTGACCGGTGAAGCGCTGCCGATTGAGAAATACGACACCCTGGGCGACGTGACGCAAAAGTCCGCGCACGATAAGGCTATCGACAGCGAAAACCTGCTGGATATCCCTAACATCTGCTTTATGGGCACCAATGTGGTCAGCGGCACCGCGCAGGCTGTGGTGGTGGCGACCGGGCCAAGAACTTACTTTGGCTCACTGGCGAAAGCGATTGTCGGAAGCCGCGCACAAACGGCCTTCGACCGCGGTGTGAACAGCGTCAGCTGGCTGTTGATCCGCTTTATGCTGGTAATGGTGCCGGTGGTGTTCCTGATTAACGGACTGCTGAAAGGCGAATGGTGGGATGCCCTTCTGTTTGCCCTGGCGGTGGCCGTGGGGTTAACGCCTGAAATGCTGCCGATGATCGTCAGCGCCAACCTCGCCAAAGGTGCGGTGGCTATGGCGAAGCGTAAAGTAGTGGTTAAGCGCCTGAACGCTATCCAGAACCTGGGCGCAATGGACGTGCAGTGCACCGACAAAACCGGGACGCTGACGCAGGATAAGATCATCCTCGAGCACCACGTGGGCACCAACGGCCAGAAAAACGAGTCCGTGCTGGGGCTGGCCTGGCTTAACAGCTACCACCAAAGCGGCATCAAAAACCTGATGGACCAGGCAGTCATTTACTTCTCTGACAATGAGCCAGGCTTTGTCAAACCGCAGGGCTACAGCAAAGTCGATGAGATGCCGTTTGATTTCGTCCGCCGTCGCCTGTCGATTGTGGTGGAAGACAGCCAGAGCAATCACCTGCTGGTGTGCAAAGGCGCCGTGGAAGAGATGCTGAGCATTGCCACCCACATGGAAGAGAACGGCAAGGTTGTCGCGCTGGATAATCAGCATCGTGACGCCATGCTGGCAATGACCAATGACTACAACAAAGATGGCTTCCGCGTGCTGGTGGTGGCAACTCGCGACATTCCTAAAGCCGAGTCGAAAAAACAGTACGGTACCGATGATGAGCACGACCTGATCATCCGGGGCTTCCTCACCTTCCTCGATCCACCGAAGGAGAGCGCAGGTCCGGCTATCGCCGCCCTGATGGACATTGGCGTGGCGGTAAAAGTGCTGACCGGCGATAACGCCATTGTCACTACCCGTATCTGCCGCCAGGTCGGGCTGGAGTCAGGCGAGCCGGTACTCGGCCCGCAGATTGAGCAACTGAGCGATGCCTCCCTGCAGCAACTGGTGGAAGAGTGCACCGTGTTTGCCAAGCTGACGCCGTTACAGAAATCTCGCGTGCTGAAGGCGCTGCAGGCCAATGGTCATACCGTGGGCTTCCTGGGCGACAGGATTAACGATTCCCCTGCCCTGCGCGATGCCGACGTCGGTATCTCGGTCGACGGCGGCACCGATATCGCTAAGGAATCTGCCGACATCATCTGGTGCTGGAAGATGGTGTGCTCAAAGGCCGCGAGACCTTTGGCAACATCATGAAGTATCTGAACATGACCGCCAGCTCCAACTTCGGCAACGTGTTCTCGGTGCTGGTCGCCAGCGCATTCATCCCGTTCCATCCCGTTCCTGCCGATGCTTGCGATCCAGCTGCTGCTGCAAAACCTGATGTACGACATCTCCCAGCTCGCGCTGCCGTGGGACAAAACGGACAAAGAGTTTCTGAGCAAGCCGCGCAAGTGGGATGCCAAAAACATTGGCCGCTTTATGGTCTGGATTGGCCCGACGTCGTCCATTTTTGACATGACCACCTTCGCGCTGATGTGGTTTGTGTTCAGCGCCAACAGTGAGCACATGCAGACCCTGTTCCAGTCCGGCTGGTTCGTTGAAGGCCTGCTGTCGCGAACGCTGGTGGTGCACATGCTGCGTACCCAGAAAATTCCGTTCATTCAGAGCACCGCCGCCTGGTCGGTGATGATGATGACCGGACTGGTTATGACGGTTGGGATTTACGTGCCGTTCTCTGCGCTCGGACCGTTGGTTGGGCTACAGGCCCTGCCGTGGCAGTACTTCCCGTGGCTGGTGGTTACCCTGCTCGCCTACTGCTGCGTGGCCCAGGGCATGAAAACTTCTACATGCGTCGCTTCAAGCAGTGGCACTAACGCTGCATTAAAAACTTCAATAAGGTGCCGCTTCGGCGGCATCTTTCAAGGCAAGTAATACAAACTGAAAAACATTATGGAAAAGCAATATTCCATTATTTTCCTGATTAAAAATAAGACCATCGCACTGGTTGTCTTATTTTTAATGAAAATAATCCGCACCCTTCGCGTCAGCGCCCTGGACTGGTTCGCCGGAGGGAAAATCAACTACCGACACGCGAAAGCGTTACTGAACCTCGCCAGCGCCATACATCGTTTTTCGATCAGGTTACTGCGTTTTGTTACACCATCCATCCTGAAGAGGAGGAATTGATTATGTCCGGAACTACTCTGTTAATTAACCTGGCTGGCGCCATCGCTTTGCTGCTCTGGGGCAGCCATATGATTTCAACTGCGCTGCAGCGCAGCTTTGGCAGCCGCTGCGCAACTGGATGGGACGCCACCTGACCAACCGCTGGACGGCTCTGCTCGCCGGTATCGGCATTACCGGCGTTCTGCAAAGCAGCACTGCGGTGAGCATGATGGCGACGTCGTTTACCGCCGCCGGTACGCTGAGTCTTGCCCCTGCTCTGGCGGTAATGCTCGGAGCCAACATCGGCTCCACGCTGGTGGTGCAGCTGATGAGCTTCAACATGGGAATGGCCATCTCGCTGCTTCTGCTGGCCGGGTTTGTGGTCTTTAAGCTGCGCGACCATTCCAACTTTGAGAGCGTGGGCTGCGCCCTGATTGGCCTCGGCCTGATGCTGCTTGCCCTGCATTTACTGAGCAGCACACTAGCGGAAATCGAAGTCACGCCGGTGTTTTACGCCGTGATGCAGGGGCTGCAGGGGGACATATTAATCGCTCTGCTGGTGGCCGCGATCCTCACTCTGCTGTGCCACTCCAGCGTGGCGATTATTTTGTTGATCGCGTCCCTCGCCGCCACGGGCGCGATGAGGCCAGAAACGGCGCTGATCCTGGTTATGGGGGCCAATATCGGCGGGGCGCTATCGCTGGTGCTAAACGCTGGCTCCGCCGTGGCTCGTCGGCTGCCGGTTGGCAACCTGATTGTCCGCTTGGTCGGCTGTGCGCTGGCGCTGCTAATACTTCCGCTGCTGACGGATGTTGCGCGCAAGTCCGGGCTGAGCACACCTCAACTGGTGGTGTGGTTCCACACGGCGTTTAGCGCCGTGCTCGCGCTGCTGTTTATCGGCCTGACCGCGCAGATGGCTCGTTTCCTGGAACATCTGTTCCCGGAAGAAGAACGCGTGGGCGACCCAGGAATACCGATGTATCTGGACGATGCGGGTCTCGAAGTGGCTTACATCGGCCTGTCTAACTCAGTCCGCGAATCGCTGCGCGCCGCCGACATGCTTACCATCATGCTGGATCGCCTGCTGGTGCTGTTTGTCACCCAGGGAGAATATGCCGCTGATGAAATTCGGCAGCTCGATCAGTCGGTGGATCTGCTTAGCGCGGCGGTGCGTGCTTACCTGGCGGATATCAGCCATGACGGGCTGAATAACGCGGATGCCGATCGCGCCCAGGAGATCCTGATGTTCATCATCAACTTCGAACACGCGGGGGACATTCTTTCCAGTAACCTGACCCAGTTGGCTACGCGCCGGGCGCGCCGGGGCGAACTGTTCTGTGACTTTGAATTACACAATATTCGCCTGCTGCACGCGGAGATCCTGACTAGCCTGCGCCTTGGCATCGCCGCGTTTATGCGTGAAGATTTATCCGCTGCCCATCAGCTGGTGCAGCGCAAAGAGACTATCCGTCAGCTCGAGGCTTCCGCCAGCCGCGAGCATTTCAAAAAACTGCGAGAGGACAAAAATGCCTGGGCGAAATCCGGCGACATTTTCCAGCGAGTGCTGCGGGACTACCGCCGCGTACATCACCACATCGCGGCCGTGGCCTACCCGGTAATTGACCGCCTTGGCGATAAGTCTCTGCGCTTTATCGAAACGTCGCCGGACGCTTAAAATAATAACCGCCGTAAAGTGGACGAAGCATCTTTCCAAGGAGAACAACGTTAAGGTGCAGAAAAGTGAGAGTTTTAATCTGCGCAGGTCGGTTTTATGCCGACACCCTCACCCGCGTGCTGGATTTGTATGCCAGCACGCAGACAATGAATGTGCTGATCCATGGGGGCATCAGTCGCTCGGCTGCGCCATTGAAACCTGGGCACGCGGCACGGACGTGCACGTCTTCGCTACCCGGCCAACTGGGCGCTGCACGGTAAATACGCGGAAACCTGCCGCAATCTGTTTATGCTGGAGGACAGCCGCCCTGACGTGCTGCTGGCTTTCCCTGGGGGAGAAGATACGGCGGAATGCGTGAAAATGGCTCGCAGTTCCGGCGTGAAAGTGATCGAGATTTAATCCACACGGGCTGCGGCAGGATAATGTTACCGCAGCTCGTTTTTTTCAGGTCGCGACGGGCGCCAGGTTAACGTCTTTCAGGAATTCGGTAATGCGCGGGTTCTCTCCGCTGCGGAGAGTCGTCGCAAACCACCCGTCCTTTTTCCATAAACACAATTCTGTCCGACACGCTAAACGCGAAGTTCATCTCGTGGTTGACGATCACCATCGTAATGCCCTCCTCCTCCAGGTTCTCAATCACCTGCAGCACCTCATTCACCTTTTCTGGATCCAGCGCCGAGGTCGGCTCATCAAACAGCATGACGCATCATTAAAGCCCGGGCGATAACCACCCTTTGTTGCTGCCCACCGGAAGGCTGATGCGGGTATTTGTGGGCGTGCTCGAGCATACCAACTTAGCGCAGTAATACGCAGGCCTCGTGCTTCAGCTCCGCATCCGTCGCCAGTCTATGGTAGTGCGACCAGCATCAGTTTTTTCATCACCGTTAAGTGCGGAAACAGGTTAAAGCCCTGGAATACCATACCGGGTTCTACGCTGGAGACCTGGACTTTTCCCCGACCAGCAACGCCGTGGGTTGTCACACAAAAGACCAGTTGAGTGACAATGATTAAAACGACGATTCTGATGCTGAAATCAGTGTAAGACAGAATGACTTTCCGTGAGACAGGTGCTGGCCAGCGTGGGATATTTAACGCGGGTTAACATCATTGCCAGAGCCGTATGGGTGAGCTGTTGCTACACCCCGGTATACCACCACGAAGGCCAGCATGAACAACAATAACACGTTGTACGCCGGATTAGATGTTCACAGAGAATCGATGGCTGTTGCTTACGCTATTAATTCATAATCTGTTTAACTGACGGGGAAAACTGGTACAGCACCCTCTGGTATTCAGCATCTTTGCAAACGTCTCAGGTCAAAGTCATCACAGGTAAGTATTGTTTATGAAGCGGGCCCCTGCGGTTATGGTCTTTATCGCCGGCTGGTGAAGCCCGGTTTTGACTGCATGGCACTTATCCCGAAAAAAACAGGTGAACGGGTTAAAACCGACTGCCGTGATGCTATCAGACTGGTGCGTTCACTGCGTACAGGAGATCTTTCTGCTGTCCACGTTCCCGGCGTTGAAGATGAAGCATTCAGAGATTTGGCCCGGGCACGGGCATCTGTCCGGGATGATTACGGCATGCACGGCAACGTCTGAAATCGTTTCTTCTGGTCCATGGGTCCATTATGCCGGGCGGGCAGACTGGGGCCCCGCACACCGACGCTGGCTCAGTAAATATTCATTTGAGCCCCCCCGGAGACAATTAGCTTTCGACGGGCACCGTCGCACAATAGAAGACCGGCTGGCACAATGTGAGCGGCCGGGGTCAGACCGGATGGAGGCGGTTACTGAATGGAAACTTTACCCTGTAGTGGAAGCACTGCGGAGGATTCGGCTTATTACTGCAACTGGATTAATTTCTGAGCTGGGTGATCTGACCCGTTCTGAACATCCCCGACAGTTAATGTCATGGTCTGGTATCACTCCACCGGGATATTCGTCAGGAGGAAGCAGACATCAGGGCAGCATAACCAAAGCCGGAAACAGCTATGCAAGAAAGCTGCTGGTCGAAGCTGCCTGGAGTTACCGGCATCCGGCACGTATCAGTCCGGCAATACAAAATCGTCAGGAAAGTTTACCCCGCGCCGTCATTGACAGTGCACGGGATGCTCAGGTCAGGCTTTGCAGAAGATACCGAAAACTTCAGGCAAAGGGGAAGCATGTCAGTATAACGATTGTTGCTGTCGCGCGCGAGCTGGCTGGTTTTGTCCGGGATACAGAGCGAGTACCCTATAATCTTAATTATTTAGAATTTTTTTCTCGCTTAAAATCAATGGATTGAAAGGTTCCATTTTTCTAAAAATGACAAAACAGATGAAAACCCAGCCTGGCTCTGCTCATAAAACTCAACCTTTGCGCTGCTGTACATACCAGTGATTACAGGTGCCGAGTTTAACAACATGAAAGTAGCCCCATTATGAATAACACAACGCCAGCAGCGGCGCCTAACTTCAGACTGAACACCATTAAAACAAAGTACATATTTGGGGTAAAAACAGACATAACAATCACGAAAAGTAACTTATTCAGATAACTATTTATTCGGGTCTTAACCTCAACCCTATCATAAAAAGCCACCGAAACGTAAGCAGTTATCAGTGAATAAAAAGACCATATCATATACTTCACGGACTCATTAAATGCCTCTCGCAAAAGCAAAACACTTTTTGGCATATACTACCCCATTAAATCAATCGAAAATAAACCTGAATAATTTGTTTTTAAAAAACCACAACATAACTTCAGTAGTTATGATTAATCCCTGAATGAAGATTTATTCGCATTATATAGTGGTCAGTTTGGATATCGGAAATTATTGTACGTTAAGGTGATTTTTGTACATCATGGCTTTGTGAGCCTGACCACGTTGACAGACAGCTTTGAGCTGTGAGTTCAACCGATGGATGCAACACACTTATTAAACCGCTCTGTGGGTGATTCATAGTCTAGCGTTTTTCTCGGTCTTTCATTTGGCTGTCTGGCAACACAGTTAAGTCTTTGCTGGCTGTGAATCGATAAGTCAGTTCCTTTTGGAAAATATTGTCTGAGTAGCCTGTTCGTATTTTCATTTGAGCCACGTTGCCATGGAGATTGAGGATCACAGAAATAAATCTGTATGTCTGTCGCTACAGTAAACCGGGTGTGGCTGGTCATTTCAGCACCTCGATCCCATGTTAGTGTTTTATAAAGCTCAACAGGTAACTCCCGCGCTTGTTTGATGAGTGCAGATATGACAGTTATGGTTTTGTTATCCCTGATTTTGGTCAGCATAACAAAGCGGGAATGGCGTTCAACGAGGGTGACGATATAGGAGTTTTTCGAGCCCTGGATCAGATCACCTTCCCAGTGACCAGGTATGGCTCTGTCTGCGGTTTCCGGTGGCCTTTCGCTGACAGGTATCGCATTCGGGATTTTCCCTAATCCTTTCCCTTTAAGTGATGACGTTCGGGATCTACGCACCGTTCTTCCGCTTCTGAGGCATTGCTGCAGTTCTTTTTTTAATGCTCCCCAGGTTTGTATAAAAAGCGTTTTATAAATCGTTTCGTGTGACACATGCATTTCCTGATTATCCGGATAACAGCGTTTCAGCCAACCGGCGATTTGTTCCGGCGACCAGTCCTGATGCATCTTTTCTGCAATGATTTTACACAACGTGGGGCTTTCAATTACCTTACAAGGTTTGGGTCTCAGAGCACTTTCTCACGCAGCATTATCTGCTTTGGCTGCCCGGTATTGTTTTGCACCTCCGTGCCTCTTGATCTCACGGCTAGTCGTTGAGGGGGCTCTTGATAATTTGTCAGCGATATCCCTGATGCTTCGTTTTGCTACCAGCCCTCTGGTATCTCCTCTCTTTCATCAAGCGAAAGCGCTAACCGGTGCCGCTTTCGGACAGGGGGACGGTATCCACCAGTCTGATGGATAGTGGGCATAATAGAAGAATGGTATCTGTCGAACATTCTGGCGATATCATGCAGAGAATCACCTTGCTTGTATCTGTCCCAGATAATCGCCTTTTGTTCTGGCGTGTAGTAAATGCGAGTTCTTCGTTTCATGGCAACGTCCCCCTTGATCAAGGATAGCGTTGCATCGACCCGTTGAACTCACAGCACAAAACGGACGTTCAATACCTGGCTTCCCCTGATAAAGCAACCACAACATGCCTTCACCTAGCCCAGCCCCAGCTTCCTGAAGGATACTCATCTTTTCCCGGAGTTAACGGTGCATTCAGCCCGCTCCCGCCAGCGCATGCGGCTTCCGGTGATGCCCTTCGTCCTCCGCTTTTCGCCGGGATTTGTGTCCGCACGGCGCAACGGGTGCCGCATCAGAGGAGATACAACATGCAGAAATTAATGCGCATCACGCTCGATACCAGTGAAATGGTTATTTAGCCTGATGAGTGATAGCAGGTACCTTCTGCTTAAAAGGTATATCTCTGCATCAGCAATATGGTATGAATCTCATAAAAACCAGAATGGTATCCATGTGATCTCATGATAGAAACCCGGCTTCTTATCCAGTTCATTGCCGTTGCAGAAGAATTACATTTCAACCGGGCTGCGCAGCGACTTCATATGGCGCAGCCTCCCCTCAGTCAGGCTATCCGCCGACTTGAACAGGAGTTAGGTGTCTCGCTGTTCGAACGCACGAACCGCAGTGTGTCACTTACGCCTGCAGGGATTAATTTTCTCGAATCAGCGCGAGAAGTGTTACGTGTTCTTGATGAAGGTGTTGAAAAAACCCGCCGCGTGTCACAGGGAATTGAAGGCCATCTCACCCTGACCTTTATCAGCATTGTCGGTTATGCCCCCCTTCTGCGTGCACTGAGAGAATTTCGTACCGCTTATCCGGCGATCTCCTTTACGATGCTGGAGGCCACGACTCAGGAGCAGACAGAAGCGCTTGAGCAGGGACGCGCGGACCTCGGATTTATGCGCACGCCCGGCAGGAGCGCACCAGGGCTGCGTTTCGACACTATCCTGCGTGAACCGGTTATGCTCGCTCTGCCTGCCACACACCGCCTTGCACAGTGTGAAACCCTTCACCTCTCAGCCTTCCAGAGCGACCACTTCGTTTCAGCACCACGCCACCTTGGGCAGGGTTTTCACGACCAGCTGATCCAGTTGTGCGGAGCGGCAGGATTCATACCCCATATTTCACAACAGGCCCGGCAACTGCAGACGCTCGTTGCACTTGTTGCCAGCGGTTTCGGCGTCGCATTGCTGCCCGCCTCACTGGCCAAAGAGACACGGGAAGACGTGATATTCAGGCCATTCAGGGTCGATGCTCCGGCCGGGCTGCGGCACGTGGAACTCCTGATGGGGTGGAATGCACACTCGGCGTCTTTAATCCGGGATAAATTAATCGAAAAGATACACAGATCTATGGCACTCAGTGCAGATTAAGACGTTACAGATATTACCAGCCTACAAATAATATATTTTACCGGTTTCCTGTGACACGCGATCATCGTGACTTCCATTATCACGGGGATTCAGCATGAGCAACACAAAACCGCTTACAGATACGCTTTTGAAAGATAAGGTCGCAATCATCACCGGCGCAGGACAGGGCCTGGGACGCGCATACGCGCAGTCGTTGCTGGATAATGGTGCGCGGGTTGTCATCAGCGACGCTGGCACAAACCGGTCTGGTGAAGGTGCCGCTGAGGATGTGATTTCAGAAGCTGCCCGCACCCTGCGCGCCGACCAGGGGCAACTGCTTTCACACAGTGGACGCCTGGACAGTGAGGAGGCGTGCAGGGAACTGATTGAACTGGCTGTTACCCGGTTAGGTAAACTGGACATACTGATCCACAACGCAGGCTGGGTGGACTATCAGCTTATCGAAGACCAGGATGAGGATTTCCTTGAGCGTGCCATCGGTATCAGTCTTCGTGCGCCGATCTGGCTGAGTAAATATGCATGGCCATACCTTAAACGCTCTTCCTCGCCCAGGATAGTGCTTAATACGTCCGATCGTGCCATGTTTCAGCGTTATGCACAGCCCGGCCTCGTGGCTTACGCTGCGGGCAAAATGGCCCAGATAGGGGTCATGAATGCCCTGAGCCTGGAAGGCGAACAGCATGGCATTCTTGTGAACGCTGTCTCGCCGGTTGCCAGAACACGCATGTGGGGGATTACGCAGCCTCCGGCTGACCTCAAACCGGAGTGGGTAGCGCCCGGCGTCCTTTATCTGTCAAGTCCGCTGTGTCAGGACACTGGCTACATCCTTCGTGCCAGCAATGGCCAGTTCACCGCCACGCGTTTTTGTGAGAATCCAGGCGTTGTTTACCCCACAGACCTGAAGCGTGTCGAGTGTGAAAGCGTGACGGATGTCGCCCGCCTTTGGCAGCAGATAAAAGAGGTCTGAAATGCCTGACGGTTACGATATGCGTCGCGTTGCAGAGGTGCGCGCCGAACTGGGTGAAAGTCCTGTGTGGGATGAACAGAAAGGTGTGTTGTATTTCGTGGACATCACTCGCGGAAGGATCCATGTGCTACTGCAGAATGGCAGGACAGAAACCGTTTATGAGTCAGCGGCACGTATTGGCGCCCTGGCGCTGACCGACACAGGCAATCTCATTTTCACAGAAGACACAGCCGTTGCCATGCTCGAACTGCAGGCCGGAGAAGTGAGCCTCATCAGTCCGGCTGTTCAGGACGGTACAGGATGTCGCTTCAACGATGGTGCCTGCGATCCGCAGGGCCGTTTTATTTCAGGACTTATGCATGAGGGGCCGGATCGTAACCCTGGCGCACTTTACCGTTTTAGCAGCTCAGGTGACGCCTGTTTAATTCAGCAAGAGATCGCTCTGCCTAACGGAATTGCATGGTCGGAAGACGGAAACACCTTCTATTTTGTCGATTCGATCACCTGCTCGATTTTTAAGGCGACTTATACGGCACATGGCAAACCTGCAAATGTCAGACTGTTCGCAAGGACACCCACCGGACTGGGACGTCCGGATGGCATCGCTCTGGATAAGGAGGGGGGTTTATGGGTCTGTCAGTTCAATGGGGGATGTCTGTTACGCTATGACCGGAACGGGTATCTGAGCGGTAACGTGACAATGCCTGTTCCGCGTCCTACCAGCTGCTGCTTCGGTGGGGACCAACTCGGAACGTTATTCATTACCACTGCTCGTTTTGCTATGACTGATTCGGAGTTGATCCAGTACCCGGACGCCGGAGACCTGTATGCCATTAATCCCGGAATATCGGGCAATTCAAGGTACCGCTTCAAAGAGTGCCGGTGAGGCAAAACGCGCCCGCTTCGTGCCGACGCTGAGAAAGACTGAACCAGCCTTTCGGTACTACAGGGCTTGGAGAGAATGAACAAAAAGTTGCCTGAAGCGAATGGGCATTCCGCTATGAGCGAGGAGCAGAAGTTCGCATTTGTCATAACCACAGGGATGTCGGACTAACGTTGGCATGTAATACTCAACCGGGAGCAGATCAGGCAGGTCAGAATCGCCACGGGTTTAACAGACACCTCAGAGTCATTTATGGACTGACCCCACGCCCGTAGACATATTCTGTCCTCACGACGAGGCCTGCTCGAAGGCCTCCGGACTGACGCCGCCGGGATGGCTGCCCTGATCGCTATGTACGATAACTTCGCCGTCCGGTTTTCGACGCCACACGGCCATTATCAGAGCGTCCAGCGCGAGTTCGAGAGAGAGTGTGGCTTCATCGACCAGCCAACCACGTTACGGGCGAAGAGAACGATAACCACCGCCAGATACAGCCAGCCCTGCCAGGTGCGGATATAAGTAATATCGGTGACCCAGACCTGATTGGCCCGGACAACGGTAACTGCCGCTGCACACGATTAGGCGCAACCACTGAAGGTCTGCCAGGATACGACGCGGAGCTTTATAGCCGCGCACGGCTTTAATCCGGTTCAGTTGCATAATACGGCCCACCCGGTTTTTACCGCAGGTTTCCCCGATTTCGTTCAGGTCGTCATGAACCCGGCGGTGACCGTATAAGCCTCCGCTCAGTAAATAGGAGTCACGGATAAGCGTCAGCAGACGCTGGTTATCCTTATCCCGCGCGGAGACCGGGTTATGCAGACACGCATAAAACCCGACCCGGGCAACCCCCGACACATCGTCATGACACCCCATACTGTGCGGTGCTCATTGATAAAGCGGTACTTCAGTCGGGCTCCCTTGCAAAGTGCTGCGCGGCCTTTTTCAGTATATCCCGTTCTTCTTCGGTGCGTTTTAGCTGCGCTAGGAGTTTCAGGATCTCGCTTTTGGCTTCCAGTAAATCCCGGGCATGCTGCTCGCTGTTATCAGATTTGATAGCCCGTAGCCACTTGTAGAGGCTGTGTGCAGAGAAGCCCAGACGGTCAGATACCTCGGCGACGGAATAACCGCGTTCAGTTATCTGACGGACGGCTTCTTCCTTCAATTCAGGTGTAAATCGTGGTGTGCCCATAGACTCCTCCTTGTATCTTGGATTGGCCCCTATATTTCCAGACACCTTTTATCACTTAACCCATTACT